>FR901634.1:53291-59330 GCA_000438015.1 Coraliomargarita sp. CAG:312
GCTGTTTTTTTTGGGTTAATTTTTATAAAATAAAAAATTGTTTACCAGGCTGTCGCGATAGTCAAAACGCAAGTTTCCAGAAAAAAGTTGACGTTGCTTTTTTTGAGTTCTTTAATATGGAACTTCAAACTTGAAAAATATTTAGAAAATAAAAGATTATGAACGTTTTAGTCATCGGAGGCGCCGGCTATATAGGCAGCCATTGCGTAAGACAACTCATTCAGGCGGGACACAAGCCCATAGTTTTGGACAATCTGGTTTACGGGCATACCGGAGCCCTCTTGCCTAGCGTCAAATTCTATCGCGGAAATTTGGAGGACAAAAAGTTTGTCGGCGATATTCTCGACAAAGAGAAAATAGACATTGTTATGCATTTTGCCGCATTTATCAATGTAGGGGAGTCGGTGACTAATCCAATAAAATATTATTACAACAATCTCTGCGGGGTTGTCGCTTTGATTGAAACGATGATAGAACACGGCGTTAAGAAATTTGTATTTTCATCGACGTGCGCCACATTCGGGGTTCCCAAGAAACTTCCGCTTACAGAGGACCATCCCCAGCTTCCTATAAATCCATACGGACAGACAAAATTAGACGTTGAAAACTTTTTGAAATCTTGCGCGCGCGCCTATGGAATAAGTTTTGTGGCGCTGCGTTATTTCAACGCTTCCGGAGCAGCCGAAGACGGCACAATCGGCGAAGACCATACGCCGGAAACCCACTTGATTCCCCTGACGATATTTGCCGCAACGGGAAAGCGCGGTTCAATAAAAGTGTTTGGCGACGATTATAATACTCCCGACGGCACCTGCCTGCGCGATTATATCCATGTTGACGATCTCTGCCGCGCACATATAGCCGCTTTTAAAAACTTGGAAGTTCCATCGTCTTGCTCTTTTTACAACTTGGGAACAGGTACTCCGAACTCGGTTATGGAGATAATAAAAGGCGTGGAGGAAGTCACTGGATTGAAGGTTCCTTACGAGATTTCCGCGCGCCGCGAAGGAGACCCGGATGCCCTATATGCAAATTCAGCCAAAGCTAAGTCGGAGCTTGGGTGGAAGATAAAATTCAACGATGTCCGTGAAATTATAGAAACGGCGTGGCGTTGGCACAAAAATAATCCAAACGGATTCCCGAAAGACTAGTTTTTTATGTTGAAAGAAAAATTCACCGCCGCCGGTCAGGGGCATGTGTTCAAGTATTTTGACGAGCTCGATGAGGCTCAGAAAAGCGCTCTAACGGCTCAACTTGAACAGGTAGATCTCGATGAACTGGCAACTTTAAACAAAGAGCTCGTGTTTGGACAGGAGTCTTCTCAATCCATAGACTTTTCTAAACTGTCTCCGGCTCCATATCAGGCTCTCCCTAAGGACAAGTCTTCGGATCCGCTTTGGGCAAAGGCAAAGGAAGTTGGGGAGCAAGCTTTGCGCGCCGGGCGCGTGGCTGCGTTTGTGGTTGCGGGAGGCCAAGGTACAAGGCTTGGCTTTAACGCACCCAAAGGGTTATACAAGGTGACTCCAGTAAAGGGAAAAAGCCTTTTTCAAGTGTTTGCAGAAAAGATTCTTTCCGCTTCCAGAAAATACGGCGTTTCGATTCCATGGCTTGTGATGACAAGCCATATAAACGACTCCGCCACACGAAAATTTTTTGAGGAAAACAATTTCTTCGGACTGAAAAAAGAGGATGTCATATTTTTCAAGCAAGGCCTTATGCCGGCCGTCGATCTCAACGGCAAAATAATTCTGGAGGAAAAGGGCAAAATTGCAATGACTCCCGATGGGCACGGAGGGTGTCTTAGAGGAATGTGCCGCAGCGGAGCCATTGACGAACTCAAAAAACGCGGAATAGACTGTATCAGTTATTTCCAGGTTGACAATCCGCTGGTCAATATAATCGACCCTTATTTTATTGGTTTCCATATTATGGGAGGCTCGGAGATGTCCTCAAAGATGATACCCAAAGCCTATCCGCTGGAAAAGGTCGGGCATTTTTGCAAACTGGGGAATAGCCTGTGTGTTGTGGAATACTCAGACTTGCCCAACGAATACCAGGAAAAGCTTGACGCAAACGGAAAGCTTGAATTTATAGCCGGCAGCGTCGCCATACACATTCTCGACCGCAATTTTGTCGAGAGCTTGGGCGGAGCAAATTCTTCGGCCAAAAAACTTCCGTTCCATAGAGCCAATAAAAAGATTCCGTTTATCGATGAAGCCGGAAACTTCGTTAAGCCCGATAAGCCGAACGGAATAAAATTTGAGATGTTTGTATTCGACGCACTTCCCATGGCGAAATCTCCGGTCATAATAGAGGGCGCGCGCGGAGACGAATTTTCTCCTGTAAAAAATGCGGAGGGTGTCGATTCTCCGCTAACGTGCAAGCGGCACCAAAAAGCCCAATTTGCGCGTTGGCTAAAAAAATCCGGCGTCGAAATTGCATGCGACGGCGAAGGAGTGCCGTCCATCGATATAGAAATATCCCCGCTGTTTGCCT
Organism: Coraliomargarita sp. CAG:312; assembly: GCA_000438015.1. GTDB lineage: Bacteria > Verrucomicrobiota > Verrucomicrobiia > Opitutales > Intestinicryptomonadaceae > Merdousia. Next base: position 55,788 of record FR901634.1, read on the forward strand.
CAAATGAGGATGATTTTGTCGAACGCTGGAACGCCCTTGCTGCAAAGCCTGAAATAAAAGACGGATTTTATTTGGAATAAATTATAACTTGCAGACTTTCTCCAATTCGCCCGAAAATATTTCGGGCGTTTTTTTTTGCCGTAAAACATGCAAAGCAGGAATCCGCTGTTTGAAGCTTTCTTGTGTAGCTTCTAGAGTCTTGTTTTGTTTCTATTCAGTTGGTTGTTTTATCTATCGGAGGGGCGCGCCTTGGATGGCGTTTTGCCTTGCGGAGCAGCCTGAAATGCGGATAAGCCCAAAATAAATATTTTAAGCATGCGGTTTTTATAACGGCAGCGCTGTTGTTCAAGCTTGGCGTTCAAAAATATCAAAAAATTATGTTCTATCCAAAATTGCCAAAGTAAATTTGAAAATATTTCGGATGTTTGATATTGTGCGTCTATGAACGCAAAAGCAATCACCCCAATAACGACTTCGCGCCAATCGAGGGCGCGCTTTAATCCTATACGAAATCTGCGTCCCGACTCGGTGTCGAACGCACTTGAATCCTTCGAAGCCGGGAGGCTCGGCGCCGCGGCGAGATTATTTGAATCCATATTGAAAAGAGACGACTTAATTTGCGGGCTTAACTTAAAACGCAAAAAGTCCATAGCTCGCCTTGAAACTGAAATCGTAGTTTTGGAGGATTCGCCGCGCGCGCTGAAACATAAAGAGGCTCTAGAAAAATTTTACGCGTCGGTTGAAACAACAAGTTTTACCGACAAAAATGAGCGCGGCGGCTTGCGTATGCTGGTTTCCCAGATGATGGATTGCGTGGCTATGAAATATTGCGCGCACAAATTCTTCTTTAAAAGTTCAAGAGACGGATTGAAGGGAGTTTTTGAACAGTATCCGCTCTGGCTCTTTGAAAACACGTCCGGGAAATTAAGGCTTTTGGAACGCGAAGGACAGCTTACAGAGGGCATTGATTTGGACGAAAACTCATGGATGATAACTTGCGGGGACGGCCTTATGGTGGCATCCGCTATAGCATATATATTCAAGCAGCTGCCCTTGCGCGATTGGCTGATTTATTGCGAGCGCAATGGAATGCCTGGAATAAAGGCGAAAACAGACGCCTATCCAGATTCTCCCCAGTGGGAGGCCGCATGCGAGGCTGTAAGGGATTTCGGCGCGGAATTTCATGCGGTTCTTTCCGAGGGCACTGATATAGACGCCATAGATGTTTCCACGCGCGGAGAGCTTCCGTATCCGTCGCTGGTCGAGCGCGTTGACAGAATGTTGTGCGCTCTTTGGAGGGGAAGCGATTTAAGTACTTTCAGCGGATCAGACAAGGTTGGGGCAAGCGTTCAATGGTATGAGTCTTCGCTAATAGAGGAGGCGGACGCTGCCAATATATCTGAAACTTTAAATTCCCAAATAGACAAAAAAGTGGTTTACGCGCTTTTTGGAGACGAGGAGCCTCTGGCGAAAATCCGGCTAAAACTTCCGGATTATGAAATGCACAAGTGCGAACTCGACATTCTTGAGCGCCTAGTTGCCATGGGATTAAAGCCTGACACTGTCGAGCTTGCAAAGCGTTTTGCCTTCCCGATTTCAAAGGGTTCAAATTCAATCCCGCCAAAGAACGCAGAAGCTGAATCCGGAGAAAATAAAAATGAAGTTCAATAGGGAGCTTGTGCAGGTTTTATGCCCGTACGGGGAATGGAGGCATTCCCGCGGCATGCAGGTCGTTGATTTTGAGTCAGCCCGCAGAATGAAACGCAGTATGGGAATATTTCGGTACTTGGGGGCAATCCCAATTTATATGGGGCATCCGGACGACTATCCCGGCGGGGAAAAAATACCTGTCGGCAAGATTGTGGAAATTTTTCCCATATACGATGCAATAGCGGTAGTAGCAAGATATTGCGATTGCACGTTTGACAAAGTTGTAAGCGGAGAAATCTCGGCAATGAGCCCAAGGTGGCAGATGGAAAAACTTCCAAGCGGCAAATACCGGCCTGTGCGCTTGTTGTCTGTTGGATTGACGAACAACCCGAACATTCCCGCGAGCGGATCGATAATCTCAGCGGCGCCTGTTTCCGGCAGTGCATCGGAATGGATGGAGCCTGTTGCAGAAACTCTGCAAAGGTTTAGAGAGGCAAATTGTTTCGCAAGGGAATGCGCCCGGAAAATTGAAGCGGTTCGAAAGTATGTTGAGCTTGGCGCAGTTGAAATGAGGGCGTCGGGAAAAAATTCCCCATTCCAAAAGACAAAGAAGACTGCAAGGGAAATTTGCGAACTGGCGCGCGAGCGCAGCATTAGAACCGGAGAGCCTTACACAAAGAGCTTTGCCGCCTTAAAAAGGACAATTTCTTAACGCGTAAAACGCAAATAAAAACGAAAGAAATAAAATATGGAAAAAATAAAAAACAAACTATTAAGCGCGCTTGGACTTGCCTCCGGGCCTTGTCTTAGGCGCGCATTTTGCAATATAGCCGAGGGCACTCATGCCGGTTCCGTGACTATGGTGGCGGGAGAAAACATTGAGTCGCCAAATCTGCTCGTGAAAGCCGGAGAAGCAGAAAACTTGGTTGTAGTAGCTTCGGCTGAAGACGCACCAATCGGCGTTTGCGGAGACGAGGGCGCAAAGGGCGAAACGGTGGGAGTTTATCTTCCCGGTTCGGCCGAAAGCACATTTATATGCGTTGCCGCAAGTTCCGTGAATATGGGCGATTCCCTATACACTGCAGCCGGCGGCAAAGTCTCGACGGTAGCGGCGGACGGATGCCGCAAAGTCGGCGTAGCTTTGTGCAGCGCGGTTGTTGGCGGCGTTGTAGAAGTTGATCCCCAGGGGTTCGGTGAGAGGGCGTGGCAGATATGCGCTTGCGGAATACATATTTGGAAGGGATCTTCCGAAAGCGAGTCTGCGTCGGTTGCCGATGTAAAGTCTTCGGACATGGTGTTCGCTTCCATAGCGGCTGCCGGCGGCGCGGAAAAGACCGTAAAAGCTGAGGCTTCCGAGGGAAATATTGCGTTTACCTTGGACGCCAGCGGAACAGCGGAAACCACGAAAATCTCATGGATTGCAATTCGTAAAAACTAAATTATGGAAACAGGAAAAATAATAACCGCAAACGAAAGCAAGTTTACAGCAGGAAATTATTCGGAAGCTTTAACGGCCTTTACGGTCGGATGGAGCGATCCGGAAAATATCGCGAAGATTCTCGATTTTATCGCGCCGCCGATTCCGGTGGGGCGTAGATTTGAGTTTAAACGCAGCAAGAACGCGCAGTCCTTCTATTCGGAAAGCGACGATGTTCGTTCCATAGGCGCGGAATTTAAGCGCGTGCGCTATGACGGAGAATCAGTCAATGAAAAAACAATCAATAAGGGATTGACCATTAGGGTTGACCACGACGAGGTTGCCGGGGACGACTGGCAGGAGAGATATGTGCAAATGCTGATGCAGAGATTGTTGCGCAATGAACTCCGCCGCGCCATAACAGCTTTGGATACAATAGCTGAATCCGGCGATGAGGAAGCCGAATGGACCGGCTC
>FR901634.1:59346-59854 GCA_000438015.1 Coraliomargarita sp. CAG:312
CCGAATGGCCCGGCTCGGCCAATCCAGACGCAGATATCCGCGCCATGTTGATGGCAGCCGCAGACAAAAGCGGAGTGCGACCCAATAGGCTGCTTTTTGGCGAATCGGCTTGGGATATGAGAATGACGTGCTTGGAATCCCAGAACAGCGCTGTGGCATTTAAAGCTGCTGCTGCTGCGCAAAGCGAAATTGCGGCAAAGTTTCTTCTGGACGGCTGCGAGGTTCTTTCTTCTAGATACCAGAGTTCGCCTTCGGAGAAAACCCAGATTCTCGGCAAGAGCGTCTATGCGTTCTTTGCGCAAAACACCATATCAAAAGACGAGGCGTCCAATCTAAAGCGTTTTTACACGCCTATGGAGGAGGGATCGGCGTTCCGCGTGTATTGTGACGAACACGCAAAGTTCACAGATCTTACCGTGGAACATTATTCGAGCATTGTGGCAACCAGCGAGCTCGGGGTGAGAAAAATAACAGTAAAGGAAGGAGAGTCGGCATAAGCAAACGCGCT
>FR901634.1:59875-60637 GCA_000438015.1 Coraliomargarita sp. CAG:312
CGCGGAAGTTTTCCGCGCAGCGCAACTTTGTCTTTATTGTTATGGAATGGATGAGATTAACTTCTGAAGACTTGGAATACGCGCTTAACAAACCCCAGCTTGAAACGCTGAAAGCGGAGTCTTTGCGCAATCTGAAAAGGGATATTGCCCAGGATGTTTTAAACACGGTTGTAGCGCGGATAAGGGCGGAAATATCCGCTTCAGGGCTAAACTGCCTGGACGCAGACCATTCGCGCATCCCCTATGAGTTGCGCGATTGCGCGCTGCGTTTGGCTGTAGAGGCTTTGCACCTTAGGGTTCCGTCTATTGAAATAAGCGCGCTGCAAAGCAAGCATGCCGATCTCGCGCGCGAAACCCTTTTGAGAATCGCAACCGGGCAGTTGCCCGTATCGCGCCCCACTGCAGCCGTGCGAACAGCGTCGGCAAAGCGTTCTGTATATTCTAAATCGGCTCCGCGCAAAGCTACGCGCGCCACAACGGAAGGACTGTAATGGGAACTCTTGAGAGACTTCAAAAAGCCGTATTGGAGTATCTTCGCTCCTTATCGGATTTAAAATATGCAAGCATTTACGCCGAAGGCGGCAATAATCCTGCGCGTGCGGAAAAAGCTTGCGGCCTCCAGGTCGAAATACTGTCTCCGCTACCTAAGGCCGCGTCTAAATTTGCGGCGGGTCCGACTTTTTCAGAGGTGGAGATTTCATTGGAAGTTTGCCGCCAAAATGAGATTGCCCGCAGCGCGCCGTCTATTACCACAACCGCCGA
>FR901634.1:60648-63632 GCA_000438015.1 Coraliomargarita sp. CAG:312
ACCCGCCGAAATTATTTCGCGGGCGCTCCACAATTGGATTCCTCCAATAGAATGCGGATACGGAAAAGTTTCGCTTGCGGCCGAGTCTCCATGGGAACGCAAGGGAAAAGAAAGCGTTGCAATAAAGTTTAACGTCCAATCTGTTTTGCTATGAAGATAACATTAAACGGTTTGGAATTAAATCCAAACGGGGAAATCCCAAAAAATTTTTCCATTGAAACCAGCCGCCAAATTCAAACCGAGTATGCGCTTTCGTCCGGAATGGCAAAAGTGTTTGATAGGGGAAACGTAAAAACTTTGGCGCAATTTGAGATAGAGAGACCGCATGCCAGCGAGGCGCAAGCGCAGATGTTTGCCTTGAAACACGCGGCGCAGGTTTCTGAAAAGTCCGCGGGGGAAATAGACTTTAATGTTCCTGGCGGAATGTTTTCAAACAGGACGATACGCTTTAAGTCGGCGTTTCCGTCAAAAATAAAAATACAAATAGACGGCCTTGTAACAAATACTCTTTACGAGTTCGTCGCAACTTCAACGGAGGAAATATAATGGTGGCAAATTCAGACTTGGAAAGGCAGCTAAAAGAGGCGCTTGACGAAATGCAGGCCCAACTTGACGATTTGGAAAATACTATACGCGAAATCGAACGCAAAATAGACGAGTCCATTTCCCAACTCAAAAGTTTAAAGTCCGACATATGAATACGTCCACAGTTTTTAAGCTTAAAAATGCGGAACTTGACAGCGCGCGAATTTCAAAAGCAGTTTTTGACCGGGGAAATTCGTGCGCCGATAAACTTGTCTTGACGGTCTTCGACGCCGGGGACGGGGCTGTTGATGTCTCCGCGGGTGATCCGGTGGAATTCTGGTCCGGAGGCGTCCGAAAATTCTTCGGTTTTGTTTCAAAATCTCCGAGAACTCTTTCAGCGTCATCGCAAAATGTCGAGATCGTGGCGGAAAGCCCTTGGGGCGAGTTGGAGCGCATTGTGTACCAGCAGTTGTGGAATTCGGCTGAGACATTGTCAGGGGAAGTGGTTTTGTCGCCCGTTATGAGGAGCAAGGTTGTATTGGGGCAGGACTCAAACGGTGAAAAAATAAACGTAGGCCAGCAGGTGCGCGACATATTGGAGTTCGCTATTTCATGCGGGGCAAATCTGCAGATAGGCACAATAGATCTTTCCGCGGAAATGATTCTGGACGAGGCAAAAGATTTGTCGTGCGCTGAAGCATTATTGCGGGTGCTGAAATGGACGCCAAATTGCGCGGCGTTTTTCGACTATTCGGCACAGAGAAATCCAAAGATTAACGTATTGTCGCGCTCAAGTCTTCCGACGATTGAAATCGACGCCCAGTCTAGCGGAGTAAAGAGCGTTTCAGTGGCGTCAAGGCCGGATTTAAAAGTAGAGTCAGTTTCTATAAAGTATGAGCGCGTCCACTCGCAAAATGAGTTCTCGTGGCTGACGGTGGATGAAGACATATATCCTCCTGACTCTCCGAGCGCGGCAAAAAACGCCCTTGTTATGAGCGTAGAACTTTCCGGATTAAAACAGTCCTGCCAGATACACGAGATAAAATGCCGGACAATCCAGGAAAACAGCTTGGATTGGTGGCGGGACAAACTTCCGGAAATTGCAGGATACAGCGATTTGAAGCTGCTTGGTGCTTCGCGCGAATACAGCTCTCTTAGCCGGGAACTTGAGGAGGGCACAATAACATCCGCAATGGGGTTTGACGCGGAGACTGACTTAATTAAAGGAACATTCGAATATACCGGCGAAAACGGGTCTTATGTCCGAAAGACAATTTCCATACGCACTGTGGCGACCAATGCCGTCACGGGATCATACCCCGTATGGACTACAAGCAGGGAATCTGAGCCGAAACCGCAGGGATTGGCGCAGGCTATCTACGAAGCCGTTTGCGACATGCAGTACGAGGCGGACATTACGGTGTTTGAAAGGCCGTCGTCGGATTTCATAGGAAGGAGAGTTTCTCTCGTAAATGCGGATTCTGCCTGGAATAAATTGGAAGTTCCGGTGGTGTCAACATCCGAAGATATAATGAAATCCACGCTCAGAATAAAATGCGGGCCTCCAAAGCATTTGTATCCAGACAACATCGCCGAACTATTTAGAATAAACCGGCAGAGAAAATCCCCGGACGACTACTTGACGCGCGCAGACGGAAAGGTTGCCACAGCCAGCGTGCGCATATCCGGATTGTCGGCGGGCAGGGATACGTCCTTGGATTCCTCCCTGTATTCAAGGTTTGTCGTGGAGGACGAATCGAGTTCAAGCGGAATAGATCTTGACTCGCGCGCATTGGGCGAAAACCAAAAAGCCGAGTTTAAGGAACTGCATTTTTGCTACGAAGGGCGGCTTGCAAAGGGCAAATTTTTAATGACGGAGCCTGATATTTATGAGTGATGCCAATTTTATTTCGCCGTTTCCGCGCAAGCCTTTTGCATATGTGGAACCGTCTTCGGCGTCAATAGGGCCGTTGTCCCTGGCTGAGAGCGTTTATTTCTTTTGGAGCCTGAAACAAGTTATTTTCTCCGCGAATGTAAGGATAAAAATCACGACGGATTTGGACACGGTTGACGATCCTCCCTATGAGGACGTGTCTATGAACAAAAATTTCACGTCTTTTTCCCCCGGGTGCATTGCGGCGGAGTCCCCCCAACAGAGAGCCTTGGCAGGAGAGCAAACTTCGTTTGTAAATGTTGGAGACAACGACATCAGCCTTGTGGTTGACGGCCCTTACAACGCTTCAAAATACGGCGCAGATGTGCCGTTGATCGACCGCATGTTTTATTACCACCTTACTCCTTCGCTAAAAAACTGTTCGGCTAGCTTCGACACGTTTTTTGTGGACAACGAGGAGATAAAAAATATCGGGACTTTTGAGTTCGACGTATTGGGGCATAGGGCCCGATTTTACGCGTCTATTGAAAGAAAATTCTTTCAGCCTCACTATATCGGCAGCGCC
>FR901634.1:63658-68699 GCA_000438015.1 Coraliomargarita sp. CAG:312
CGCCGTTTCCGCTTCGCTGCAGTTTTTAATTTCCTGATTTCCGCTTAGCGTGGAATGCGGAGTACTTGCCCGGGCTTCAGAGATTCGGGAGTGGCCATTCTATCGCGGTTAGCCCCGTAGATCTCGCGCCATTTATTGGGAGTGCCGTAGACTTTGCGGCTTATGCTGCTTAAAGTGTCTCCGGTCTTTACAAGGTAGGTTGACGGAGTGTCGCGCTTTACTTCTATCGGCCTGTTTGCGGACGCAGAGGCGGTTTGCTTTTGAGACTTTGATATCGCACTTTGCTGGGCCGAAGCCGCCGGCCTTTGCGTAGCTTGCGCAACGCTTACGCGCTGGGTTGATTCCAGGCGGTCTATCGTTGCAGCTGCGGCATTTAATTTCTGCTTCAACTCAAGGTTTTCCCTCTGTACTTTTTTCAGCAAATCTTCAAGCTCCATACGCCTTATGTTGTTTTCAAACGGGCTTTCGGGCATGTCGGCAAGAACTTTTTTCTTGGCAGTTTCTATCATTTGACGCACGATGTCGGACTCTTTTGAGTTTGGCTTATATTCCAAAAATTTTCTAAAATGGTAAATTGCGGCAAATGGGTCGTTCAATTTGTCCAAATAGATTCTGCCAAGTTCAAAGTGGGATTCTGGGGCGTCCTTGCGCTTTTCGGTGACCTTCATAAAGGCGCTCATTGCCTCCATAGTATTGCCTCTGCGCAATTCTTCCTGCCCCCTTAAAAAGTGGGGCTCGTTTATTTCCTTTACTACATCGTTTTGTCCAATGTCGCATCCGCCGGCAGACAAAATATAAACGACTGCCGACAACGCAAACAGCAATGTTATCAGCGTCCGAGTTTTATACGACATTGTGCGGTTTACTACGCTCATTCCCTCCCTATATTCGGCATGCTTTAATGCCTAAAATGGCGGACAGATGTAAATACCATTGCCATGTTATTTGCGTCTGCTGCTGCGATAACTTCTTCGTCGCGCACAGAACCGCCAGGTTGTATTGCGGCGGTTGCTCCGGCATTTGCAGCGGCTATCAGCCCGTCGGCGAACGGGAAAAAAGCATCGGAGGCGATTACGCTTCCCTTTAGCGGCAGCTTTGCTTCTCCCGCTTTCCAAACTGCTATGTTGGAACTGTCAACGCGCGACATTTGTCCTGCCCCCACTCCAAGCGTGCGTTCGCATCCAGCGTAAACTATCGCGTTGCTTTTTACATGTTTTACAACTTTCCAACCGAATAAAAGCGCGCGCCATTCCTCATCCGTCGGCTGTCTCTTTGTCACCACTTTCATATTGGCCTTCAACTCCTCTATTGAGTCGGAGGTTTGCGCCAGCACTCCGCCTATTACGGATTTTATCTGCAACTTGGGGCGGTTCTTGTAAGTTGACACCATTACCCGGAGATTTTTCTTCTTTGTTAGGATTTCTATAGCCCTATCAGAATAGTCCGGCGCAATTATTACTTCCGAGAATATGTGCGAAATTATTTCCGCAAGGTCTTCTTCCATTTTGCGGTTAACTACTATTATGCCTCCAAACGGAGCCTGCTTGTCGGTTTCAAAAGCTTGGTTCCAGGCTTCGACAAGGTTGTCGCACGACGCCACTCCGCATGGGTTGGTATGCTTTAATATTGCAAGAGTCGGCTTTTCAAATTCCGATATGAGTTCGGCTGCGGCTGTGATGTCTATTATATTGTTGTAGGAAAGCTCTTTGCCGTGAAGCTGTTTAAAAGACTTGTTAAAGTCTCCGTATAGGGCTGCTTGCTGGTGAGGGTTTTCGCCGTATCTCATCTTTTGAACCATCGGAAGCCCGATATTCAAAGTTTCCGGAAGTGCGCCATCGTTGTATTTCTCGTTCAAATAGGACGCTATTGCCGCATCGTATGCGCTTGTGCGCTGGTAAACTTTAAGCGCGAGCCTGCGGCGGAGTTGCTGCAGTTCGTCGCCGCCTTTTCTAATCGCTTCCAGTACGGCGGGATAGTCTTTGTTGTCGCAAACAACGGTGACATCGGCATGGTTCTTTGCTGCCGAGCGCAGCATTGACGGTCCGCCTATGTCGATATTTTCAATTGCGTCTTCAAGCGTGCAATTGGGCTTTGCTACAGTAGCTTCAAATGGGTACAAATTCACCACAACAAGGTCTATCATATTTATGTTGTGTTCCTTTGCCTGTTCCATGTGGGACGGGTTGCTGCGCAGGCATAATAGGCCGCCGTGGATTTTAGGATGGAGGGTTTTTACCCTGCCGTCCATCATTTCCGGGAATCCGGTATAGTCGCTGACTTCTGTCACGGGGATTCCGTTTGAGGATAGGAGCTTTGCCGTTCCTCCGGTGGATAGGATTGTATAGTGGTGGTGGTGCACCAGTTCTTTGGCAAATTCAAGTACGCCAGTTTTATCGCTGACGGAAATTAAAGCGAGCTTTTGCATGCGTTATTTTCAACCTCATATAAGCCTTTCGCGCAAGTATTTTCTTAAATAAAATCGTTGATTTTTATTCGGGCGGATTCCGCTGGGCTTTTTTTGGCGGACAAAATAAAAAAATGCTTGAGTTTTAGAAAGCGAAGTCCATAAATTCAGTACTTTATATATGAGCGAGGTGTAGCTTAGCCTGGTAGAGCGCTACGTTCGGGACGTAGAGGCCGGTGGTTCGAATCCACTCACCTCGACCATTTTCTAGCCCGCCATCCGACAAGGGTGGCTGGCTTTTTTTGTATTTGCATAGAGCAATTGCGGGATTTTTTTGATGCCGTCGCAGATCGAAATGCGCATGCCTGTGTTGGCGCTCCAGTGTTGTGCAATCGCGCAAGGATGGTAGAATTGCAAGCGGAAATTAATGATAGACGATGTATTGTGCGGACTTGCCCTATAGTTAATAAAAATTTTATAGCCGCAAGCCCGCCTTCCGCCTTAGGAGAGTTTGGAATCTTGATTTTTAGGGATAGAGTGCAAAAAGTTTGGGAATCAGAATTTTGGGAAAAAGCGTTTTTTTATATTATCGTTCTGCATTCGAGGGCGCCAATAGTTGCGCTTTGTGGACAAGCTTGCATTCGCAAATCGTTTAGTTTGGCCGTTTGCGGTTCTTGGGGAACTCGCTTTTAACGTACTAGAAAAGCTTGGCAGACTTCATTTTTTTCTGGTTAGATGGATTTGCAAGAAATCGTTTTTGTTTAGCTTGGGTGTCGGAATTCCTATTTCCCTGCGCTTGCTTGGAGTCTGTTTTTGCGTTCTATGAAAAAGTTATGAGTGTTCATTTATTTTTTCACAAATTTGCGCATGGGTATTATTGCCGCAGAAAATTAGCTTATTATTCATTCCGCCTATTTCATTTGCTTGTAAAACTGATTACTCAAGTAAAAACAAGCATATGCCGGCCCAAATGCGCCATTTGTGCGCTTAAAACGAATGGAAGAGATTTAGCAGGGCTCATTTTTAGGAATAGAAAAAACAAATGTCCGTTCTTGCTCAATTTTTGAATTGTAAATATAACAAATTCACTTATCTTTCCAAATAAACCAACAAACAGGGGGAATTTTTTAATGTTAAAAAAATTTATTGTTTTTATAGCATGCCAATTAGTTTTAATTTTCTCCGCGCTGGCGGGAGAGGCAAAATGGTTGGCGCCCAAAGGAGAAAATGTCGACAGGCCAAATTGTTGGGCTGCATTTAGAAAGGATTTTAAAGTCGATTCCGTTCCGCAGTCTGCAAAAGCCAAAATAGCGGCGGATTCCAAGTATTGGCTTTGGATAAACGGCAAGCTCTCCGTTTTTGAAGGAGGCCTAAAGCGCGGCCCGAATCCAAACGATACTTATTTCGACGAGGTTGACATTGCTCCGTTTCTCAAAAAAGGTGAAAATAAGCTTGCCATGCTAGTTTGGCATTTCGGGAAACACGGATTTTCCCATAAGAATAGCGGCAAGTTCGGCATGCTTTTTGAATTGGACACGGACTCTCTTAAGTTGGCAAGCGATTCCACATGGCTGTCCAAAGTTCATCCGGCGTATTCGTCCGCCGATAATCCTCCTCCAAATTTTAGGCTTCCCGAGTCAAACATTAAATTTGACGCGAATAAAGACATTCCAGGTTGGCAGACTGCGGATGCAAAAAATCTATTAGGTTTTGAGCCGTCAATGGAGATAGGCAAAGAGGGGGACGCGCCTTGGAATCGCCTCATAAAACGTCCGACTCCGCAATGGAAAGATTTTGGAGTCCGCACTGCCGTATTCTCGCGCGAGAGCGGGCATAAATTTGACACTGTCACGGCGGAGCTTCCGTACAATATGCAGATGACTCCCATAATAACTTTAAACGATCCGCGCGGCGGAAATCTTGTTGATATAATGACCGACCATACTTTTGCCGGTGGCGCCCAGAATTTGCGGGCAGAATACATTACAAAGAAGGGCGTTCAAACTTATGAATCGCTTGGGTGGCTAAACGGAGAAAAAATCATATTGAATTTGCCTAAAGACGTAAAGGTTGAATCGGTCCAATATCGCGAGACTGGCTATGACACCGAACTTTTAGGGCGCTTTTATTGCGACGACGATTTCTTTGCCATATTTTGGGAAAAGGCCATGCGCACTCTCTACGTAAATATGCGCGATACCTATTTCGATTGCCCCGAACGTGAGAGGGCGCAGTGGTGGGGAGACGTCGTGGTTTTAATGGGGCAGAGTTTTTACACATATTCAACATCCGCGCACGCCCTAATGCGCAAGGCTATACTAGAGCTTGCCGCATGGCAAAAACAGGATGGCGCGCTGTTTTCCCCCATGCCAGCCGGCAATTACGATTCCGAACTTCCCGGGCAAATGCTTGCCAGCATCGGCAGATACGGATTTTGGAACTACTATATGAATACGGCGGACATTGACACTATAAAGACTGTTTATCCAGCCGTAAAAAAATATCTCAGCCTTTGGACTCTCGACGAAACAGGCCTTACCGCTTTCCGCAAGGGAGGTTGGACTTGGGGCGATTGGGGAGAAAACCGCGATATACGGCTAATATTTGCAGGCTGGCATTATATAGCTTTGGAAGCGG
>FR901634.1:68726-69064 GCA_000438015.1 Coraliomargarita sp. CAG:312
GCGGCTGCCAATATGGCAGATATTCTGAATTTGCCCGATGACGCCAAAGGGTATCGTGAGATTATGTCCAAAGTAAAAGACGCATACAATAAATGTTGGAACGGCAAAGAATACAGGCATCCGGATTATAAGCTTTTAACCGACGACCGCGTTCAGGCTCTCGCCGTGATTTCAGGGATAGCAGACGATTCAAAATATCCCCAGATAAAGGCATTTTTACGCAGGAACGAACACGCTAGCCCGTACATGGAAAAATATGTCATGGAGTCGCTATTTAAGATGGGCGACGGAGTATACGGTCTCGAACGCGCAAAAAAGCGGTTTGGCACCATGATAAA
>FR901635.1 GCA_000438015.1 Coraliomargarita sp. CAG:312
CGCGTAGAATAGGAAGGCAGCTCCGCTACATCGTCATTGGTCAAGACCAAATTTGCGGATTCGACCAGAGCTCCGGTTGTAGCGTCGTAAAGCTTGGCGACAGCGCCGTAGCGCAACACTCTCTTTTCGGCGGTTTTTCCAAGCGTGGGGAACGTCGCAATTTCAACATAGTCTTGGAAATCGTCTATTGTCGTTTCCAAGACGTATTTTGCCCCAAGCATCTTGCCGATTTTTGCCGCCGTTGCCGGATCCACGTTTCCCGACTGCCCGAAATCCTGCTCGCGCAGAATTGAACTCCAATCGCTGCGCGCTAAAACAGTAAATTTGCGCGTGTCTGCTATTGCGCTTGAAAGTTGGGAATCCATGGCCTGCGCAATGCGCTCCAAAGACTCCGCCCGCCCGTCGGCCTTTATTTTCTTTTCCAAAGCCGGAATGGCCTTTACACCGTAAATCGCCACAGAAGCCTTTGACGGAACCTTGCCTGCTTGCGCAAAAGCCAATATATGCGCAATGCAAACTGTAAAGATAATTGCTAACTTTTTCATGAAGAAGCTCCTACTCAAAAAATTTTCAACGAATCGCAGGCGGCAATACGCTTGAATTTTGTTGGATTGTTATTGGTTGGTCTGTATCGGTTTTATAGTCTATCTTAAATCCAGAATTTCTATATGTCTGAGCCATTGCCTTTATCCTTTCGACTTCCGCGTCGCTTAATTTTGAGTTGAGCTTGAGAGACTCAAAGAAGACTGAATCCGACTTCCACCGCTCTCTGGCGTCGTCTGTCATTTGCAAATATACTGAAAACATTTTCATATTGTCTGAGACGTTAACCATTCTGTCGAAAGGTTTAAGATCGGCGCGCTCAAACCGCATTTGATGGATGCCAGACGGCAAATTAAATACATTTAAAGACCCGCGCTCGTCGGTGACGGAGGACGCCGAAGATGCGTTTCCTATAACCGCCCCGTCAAGCATCACCGTCACACCTCCGGCCTCGGCTGGAATATAACCTTCACCAACGGTATATTCACCCTTTTGGTTCACAATTATATGCGGGAACCTCATGCCTTCTATGAAACAGTAAATTTGCACAGGATAAGACTTTTTTATCTTTGGAATAAAGCCGCCGGATTTGCGTTTATCCGCTGTTAGAGAGTCGGCTATTTGCTCGGCGATAGAATCCACAAGCTCGTTTGCCATATCAGCGTTTTCAACGGCTAGGTTTTTTGTCTGGCGTATTACGGTATCGCTCTTGACGCTTCCGCCTGCCGTTCCTGCGCCTATTCCGGCCTCATAAAGGCTGTAGGTGGCGCGCATTACAGTCCGGGTAGTCAATGTATTTGAATTTAGATCGGAATAGCTGCGAGTATCGGAAGCCAAAGATGATATTTGGGCGTCTAAAACATAGTCTGCGCCCAACATCTTTGCCACGTTTAGCATAGACGCCGAACTGTATATATCTTCAGAGCCGCCCGATTCTCCCTTAAGCACTTTTAACAGTTTCTCCGCAATCGCCGCTTCTGGAGAGGAATTCTTTGAATATTTTGAAAGTTCCGTTATAATGACGTTGCGGTTCATTGAGGAAAAACCGGCTTCATTTATTTTAGAGCATAATGCCCCCTCAAAGGCTCCGAGGCAAGCATCCACAGATTTGTCCGATCCTCCGTTCCGAACAAAAACCGCCACGGTTTCCCTGTTTGCATCCGCCCCTAAAAGCGAAGCCGATAAAAATGCGCAGAATGAAAACGCTAATGCTAATTTTTTCATGTAGTTCATTATAGTAAACGCGGTATTTTTGGTAAAGTTTTAAATTTTATCCCATGCGCCACTACCTATAATGCATATCCGCGCCCCCAAAGCAGTCACGATACACACAATAATGATGAATTATTGGGTATTGCGCGCAAAAATTTAAAGCTCTAAGCTTTTACCCTAATCTAGCAACGGGCTATTTCTGCGAACAGTTTATAAGAGTAATCGGCTCCGTACAATCCGTTCCCATATGGCGCCCGCCGTAATCATGCATATAATATCCGTCGTCCATAACGTTAAGTTTGTTTTTTGACAGCCTTAAGTCCTGGACAGACGTTGCAAAAATCACGGGAAGCGACACATAAGATATCTTGTTGTTTAATATGGCGATATTTCTATGGGCTCCCGCAGGCCCAAATCCTTCCTTTAAGTTAACTTTTGGTGAATTTATTGTAATAGCTGGCCCCGCTCCGCATTTTATGACATTGTTTTTTATAACAAGATTTTCCGTATGCCCGCCTTCGAACCAAAACCATTCAGGCGCTATTTTTATGCTTTCCATCCACGCAGCCTCTATCGTTGCGCCTTCAATAACGCCATGTCCGCATTTTATAATCAATCCCCGTGAACGGTTATTTCCAAACTTGCCTCCTTTTATTTTAAATCCGTTTCCAATCATATTGGCGTTCAAAATCATACTGCGGCGAGGAACGTCGATTTCTCTGTCGAGCTCAACTTCAAATCCGCTTTTAAACGTCTTGTGCTCTTTAAAGCCGGGATAAATCGGCAGGCTATAAAGCCATTTTTCCTCTTCCTCCGTTATCTTCGCGGCCGGAAGCACGCTCTTTACCATTGCATACTCGACAGAGCCGTCGGTTTTAAATATTTCAACCCTATCGCCTTCGTCGATATTTAGGGGATTGCGATTTGAAATAACCCTTAGCTTGTTGCCTTTTGACCCAATGACCAAATGGTACGTTCCGTTTATTGCAATGGAATCGTCTCCATTCCATCCGGTTTCGCAATTTAAATACGTTGGGCCTTTTTTAGCTATTTTAGAATGGAACCCGTCGGCATTTAGGCTGCGGACGCGCGGATTTGCGCGCTTGGCGATATCGCCGGTTTCCCGGCGCAGAACTCTGCAGGTATCATAAACAAGGCCTTCGCTGGCATAATCAAAGAACCCGAAAGAACAAGAGGCATATAAATTAATATCTTTGAGGGTTACGTCCTTTGAATAAGATATATATATAGCGTGCCCTCCCCGACCTTTTTCGCTTGAGCTTGCGGTCACAACAATATCTCCGATCTCCTCGTTTTGGAATTTTCTATACATGCAATGTTTCGCCTTGTAGGCTTTAAACCGAGTCTTTGAAATAGGCTCTATCTTTTCCATTGAATACGTGTCGACTTTTAAACGGCGGGTATTTTGGTCGAATATTTCGTATTTATTTACGGATATGCGCGAAGTGTCAGGATAGCCGTCAAATATTTCTATTTCGTGGACCATTTTATCGTCGCTCATCGCTACGATTTTACCTTGCGTAAACGGCAATGGATCGTAGTCGACCCTCAACCCCTCTATCTTAAAGTTTTTGCATTCTACAATTAAAATTGCGCATGAAGTCTGCTTGCATACAAGATCGACATCGTAAGCCTTTATAGTCACTCCCTCGACGCCTCTAAAAACCAAATGCGCTCCACCTTTGTCCTCGACTTCATAGCGCCCGGCAGGAACTATAATCTCTTTTTTCCCCGCCGCTATTTCCGAATCCAGAAAGTCGCGCAGGTTTTCAATTTTCTTTTCCTGGGCGCATAAGGAAAAGAGAGCGGAAAACAAAACCGCTGACAGCGCCATTTTTTTGCATAAAATTTTCATAGATTTCCCCTGTTAGTCTTTTTGTTGGCAATTTATCAATTTTACAGGCTCGGGACATTCAACGCCCATGTGGGTAGGATTTACAAAGACATAAAAACCTTCGTCCATCAAATCAAACCTATTTTTGGACATTTTCAGCCCTTTTATGGATGTGGCGAACACAACTGGTGTGCTCACATACTTAAAAGTATTGTTGATTATCTTTATGTTGTTGTTGGCTCCCGCCTCCGAGAAGGTTTTCTCGTCGGCTGCTGGGGAGTTAATAGATATAGCCGGTCCCGCTCCGCACAAAATATTGCAGTTCTTTATTGTGAGGTTTTCGGTATGCCCGCCCTCAAACCAGAACCATTCAGGCGCTATCTTTATGCTTTCCATCCACGCAGCCTCTATTGTCACTCCGTCGATTACGCCGTTTCCGGTTTTTATGATAAGCCCCCTTGAACGGTTATTCCCGAATTTTCCTCCCTTTATTTTAAATCCGTTGCCCATTTTTGCTGTATTCATAATCATACTGCGGCGCGGTATCTCAATGGAGGCATCCAATGCTATTTCGTAGGCGTCTTGAAAAAAAGTTTTCCACTCTATAAAAGCCGGATAGACCTTTTGTGTCTTAAACCAATCCATTTCCTCCTCTGTGACCGGATGCGACTTCTTAATGGAAGTTATTTTCGCGTATTTAACAGACCCGTCCGGACGGTAGATTTCAACTCTATCCCCTACGGAAAATCCGAATTTATCCCCGCGCGCCGCAACTCTCAATGCAGAAGAATTTCCTCCATACACTAAATAATACAGGCCGTTTATCGCAATGGAATCGTCTCCATTCCATCCGGTTTCGCAATTTAAGAAAGCAGGACCTTTTATAGCTGCAGTAGAATGGAACCCGTCGGCATTTAGGCTTCTTATTCGGGGATTTGCGCGTTTTTTAAAGTCGCCGGTTTCGCGTCGCGTTATTTTTACGCTGTCGTAAATGTTTCCATCGCATTCGCCCTCCCAAAATCCGAATGCCGGTGCAGAATACATAGTAATATCCTTAAATACGACAGCCTTGCTGTCGGTGCAATACACCCCATGGCCTCCTGCGTGCTTGGACGACGGCATCGACAAGGCAACGATATCGCCGACTTCCTCGTTTTGAAACGGAATTTGGCGCGCCCAATCCGGTTTTACCAGCCTAAATTTCATATCTGAAATTTTCTCCAATTTATATCCCCCGTAAGTATTGACTTTTAAACGGCGGGTATTTTGGTCGAATATCTCAAGCCTGTTTCCCCATTCGACATTTTTTACGTCGCCATAGCCTTCAAATATTTCAACTTCAAAACTCATTTTATCGTCGGACATAGATACGATTTTACCCTGGGTGTAAGGCAGAGGATCATAGTCTATGACAAGGCCTTCTATCTTTAAATTCCGGCAGTTTTCAATGCGGATTGCTGCAATTGTCTGCGTGCATATAAGTTCAGCTCCGTACGCCTTGACAGTGACGTCTTCAAGATTTTTAAACTGCAAATGAGTTCCGTCTTTGGGTGTCGTATAATACCTCCCCGCGGGAACGACAATTTCTTTTTTGCCAGCGGCAAGTTCTCCGTCTATAAAAGTTCGCATATCAGCGATTTCTTCCCCGGCACAAAGCTGCGCCCCCCATATGGCGACAGCAAACACAAACGATTTAAAAGCCAAACTTCTCATACAAAGGCATCGTAATGCAAAAACGGCACTCCGGACAAGAAAAATGTATGGCACATTAAACTGGACGGCATAAACCTGATAAGTTAGGATTGGATAAAAATTGACGTTAGATTGCCGCAGTCTGCAAGTTTCCGCGCAAAAAACATCGCAAGGCATCTGAAACAAATGTCTGCATTCAAGCGCCGCCAAAAGACTGCTAATTGTAAAATTTGGAAACTTTAACAAAAATAAAGTAGAGCTTTCTTATATCCGATGCCCTACTAATTCCCGCCATTTACAATCTACAAATTAACGCTACTGGGCGTTTTTTAGCAACAAGTCCGGCTCCAATTTTTGCGGATCTAAACGCTCCGACTTAGGCAGCATATTTTCGGTGGCCTCAGGCCAATAGGCGTTTTTCCCGAAAATAAAAATTTCACCCCTTACGACCAGGCAATTTTTATCTTCATTATACCAAACTTCGCACTTGTATATTTTGCCCGTGTCAGGATCGACAACCTTCCCTGCAAACCTTTTGTTTGCCTTATTGTAAGTCAATCCCCAAATAAAATCTTTTCCGCACAGATAAGGATTTCCTGCTATAGCTTTTGCACGTTCGGCGGGTTTTGATATCGTGTCAATGATTTTTCCGCTATCCTCATCGTAAATAACCAACATTCTGCAATAATATTTCCCCCCATTTTCATACATCAGCACGGCGCTTTGAATCTTGCCGCCATTTTCGTCGTCGGGCACGAGCCAATAGCCCGCTATTTGAGAATTGGCAAACAGCTGAGAACAAAACATCCACGACAGCAAAACGCAAAAATACTTCGCATATTTGCCGGCAATAAAATTTTTCAGGCAATCCATAAATTTGTTTTTTGCGAATATAAAAGTAAGCCAACCCTATTTGAGAACGCTTAAAACCGCCTCCGCAACCGATTCCGGATAGGGGGAGTCAGCCTGTGCCGCGACCGCCATGCCGTATTTTTTAACAGCTTCCGCGGTGGTTGAACCTATAGCGACAATCTTCGGACGAACCGCTTTATCCCCAAGCAACAAGTTCACCGCATTTCTCGCGAAACTGTCTACCGCCGACGGGCTTGCAAAAACAACTGCGTCCGCGCCTTTTTTGCGAAATTCTTTGGCTTCGGGAGAATCTTTATCCAACTCTACGCGGCTCGTCTTGTAAACTTCGACAGAATCAACAAGCGCATGGTGCTCTTTCTCAAGAATCTCTATGTAGTCGCGCGCGGCGAGATTTCCATGGACGCACAATATTTTCAAGTTGTCCAAGGTCTCGTAATCGCCCATCTTCCGAATCATTTCAATTGCGTTGGACTCATCGGGAACTACATCCGCGCGGAGATAGAAGTTTGCCAACTCGCGGGCGGTAGCCTCGCCGACGCAAGCCAATCTTGCAATGCCTATTGCGCGGATATCCTGGGCTGATTTCAGAAACTGCTCGAAAAAATGGCGAACCCCATTGGCGCTGGAAAAAGTAATCCAATCATAGGTGCCCATTTCCTCCATTATGTCTGCAAAGTCGGCGTCCTCGACATTGCGCTCAATTTTTATCAAAGGCATTTCAACAACCTCTATGCCCCCCTTTGAGCGTAAAATCTCCGCAACCGCAGAGTTGTTTTCGCGCGTTAGAACAACGCGAAATTTTTTTGTGGCTTGCTTGTCCATTTTAGAATGTAAAATCGTCGTTATTCCTTAAAGATAAAGCAAAACTCTCCAAAAGTTTTACGCACGATTCGATATCATTTAAGTCTGCAACTTCTCCGGGAGTGTGCATATATCTCAAGGGAATCCCGACAAGGCCAGTAGCCACTCCCCCGCGCGCCATTTGCATTATTCTTGCGTCCGTTCCGGTTGGGCGGCTCTCGGCGCTAATTTGGTAAGATATTTTTAAAGAATCGGCGCACGAGACAAGGCGCTCAAACACTTTAGGATTTATATTTGGGCCTCTAGATATTACAGGCCCCGCGCCAAGTTTTATAGAACCGAATCTACGTTTGTCGCAGCTGGGGAAATCGGTTGCGTGGTCTACATCGATTGCAATTCCGACATCCGGGTTTACCGCATAGGCGGCGGGCCACGCTCCGCGGGTTCCTATTTCCTCCTGGGTAGTAGCCACTGACACAACTTTGAATTCCGGTTTTGACGCCGACTTAGCAAGTCTGCGTATAACTTCAAAAGCGCAATAACATCCGGCTCTATCATCAAACGCCCTGGCAGTGCAGCGCGAGGATGAAAGCTTGCGCACCACCGTATCGTAAACGACAGGATCTCCGATGGAAACCAAAGCGCGCGCCTCGTCTGCGCTTGAAACTCCTATATCAATCCAAACTTGATGGGTTTCAGGCACTTCTTTTCTTTCTTTGGCGTCCATAAGATGGACGGCGCGCTTTCCTGTCACGCCGTAAACATAACCGTTTTTTGTCATTATGGCAACCCGCCTGCCAGAAAGCATTATGTTGTCGTGGCCTCCAAGCTGTTCAAAAAATATGAAACCGTCGTCGTCTATGTATGAGACTATAAATCCGATTTCGTCCATATGCCCCGCCAGCATAAGCGTGCGGTCGCCGCCGCCAAAAGCCGCGATTCTATTTCCCAAAACATCGCGGGAGACATCGGCGACTCCCCCGATATATTTTTCAACAATGTCTGCAGCCTCCCTTTCTGTCCCTGTGGGGGAACGCGAACGCAAGAGCTCCAAAAGAAATTCGTCCATTTCAAAATGATTCATAACCATATCAATATCGAAACAATTTTAGCTGTTTTAATTATTCCGCCTCCCCGCGCAGCTGCGTAATTGAAATTCCGGCCAATTTATATGATATCAACCCCAAGTCATATTCCGAACCGTGGAAGTGGAATGTCCTTTGAAGATGGAATTGGCTCTTGCCTGCGGCAAGTTCAAGAGCGGGTGAATATGTCGATATTTCATAAAACGGCGCAGCAACCATGGAAGTTCTGGCAAGAGGACCGTTGTTATAAAGGCTTATCGCATCGCCATCAAACATTTCCGAATTTCTGCGCCAAGAGTTTGCCAAATACCCGCGCAGTCCGGAAGGCTTAATGTACATTACCACTGTCAAAAGATTATTTGCGACATCGTAAGAGAGAATAATTCCCTCGCTGCGGCGAGGAGAAATTCCTATTCCGGAGCGGTTTTGCCCGTCGCATTTTAACTGGACATAATCCGGAGCAATGACAAGCCTGCCCGAAGTCTGGGTTCCAAGCGACTCAAAATAATTGTCGCGCACAATATCGCCAAGCTTTGAAGGCTCGCCCGGGCGGTAAGGCACAAAAACCCTCACGGTTTTATTTGCATTAAAACAGGATTGCACGCTTAAATTCAGCATTCCAGTTTTGTCGTTCCATTTTTCGCTGCCTAGATTCGTTATTTTATTGAAGGACTGGAAAGCCACAATCTCCAATGAATCTGGAATTTCTATTCCCAGAATTTCCCCTACATTTTGGCGCGTCAATACCGATATTTCGCGTTCTAAACGAACTTTAAACTTTGTTCCCGTTATGTTTTCAATATCGGCTACCTTTTCCAATTTTGCCTGATTTTTATTCCTTCCGACGAGAGTCCATGGCTCTGACGAAATTGCCTCCGGAATCCTCCAATTTTCCTGGTTCATAATGGAACCGTTTGGAAAGAATATGGAAAAATCTCCTCCTTGCGGGCCAAGCCATAGCCTATCTTCTCCGCCAAGGTCTGAAACCTGGCGGTCGGCATTCGTGTCCGTAATAAGGCGTTTGTTCATCCATCCTAGGCTTGGCGATTCAGCGCCGCCATAAGTCGAAGTCAACACCCTTCCCTGCAGCTGCGGGGAAACCGCAATTAAAGAATCTCCTTCGCCTAGCAGAATTGCATTAACCCCGTATTTGGAAAAAAACGACAAATCTTGCCCAAAAAGCGGCAATTTTGCGCTGTTGTCGTTTAGGGAAGATTCGTCTATAAGACCGCATGCCGAGATTAAGAAAGCGGAGGTTATGACAGCCGTTAACCTAAAAATTTTCATTTTTTTAATCTGCCAAATCCGTTTGCTGTCTTCAACTCTTTTTTATGAGGTTGCGCAAAAAAACTTTACCCTTCCGAATCCTAAAACCGTAGGCGGAGGCACTTTAATCGCACAGGAGGCTAAAAGCAATTTCCAAACTTTTTAGCTTTGGTATTACTTGAAGTGCCATCGATGCTAGCCTTAAATCAAGAAATTTTACAAAACGTCCTCAAACGATTGAATAAAGCTTGACTTCTATATAAAAATTTCCAAACTTAGGCACAATTTCTCATAATCCCATAAAATATTCGGGCGTCCGACTTAAAAAATCGGACGCCCTCATTGTTTATTGCCCATAAATCCAACACAAAATCTGGGCAATCATACTAAAAAAGAAATCTTAAATCAAATTACATGCGCGTATTAAAATCTTGCGGCTTAAATTTTCCAAATAATTTGCCTAAACTGCGGAAATAAATTGCCCCCCCGTTTAAATAAATTCAGGCAACAATTTTTATCTGTCTGAACCTATATGCGGGAATGTCTTTCAGTTTGACATGCTAAAAAATGAAAATTTTAAAAATTTTTCTTTACAGAAAATTAAATGAGTATTTCATAACAGACTTTCATTTCTAAAACATTAGAAAAATGCAAAAAACAAAGAAATCAATAGCTAAACGCTTCAAGATTACAGCTTCCGGCAAGGTTTTGCGCAGAAGCCCGGGCAAGCGCCACCTGCTTTCGGCAAAAACGATAAAGCAGAAACGCGCGGCGGGCCACGACAAGCCTGTGACTCCCGGAGTCGCGTCAAATGTGAAAAAGGCAATGCCTTTTGCTTAATTTTGAAGAGAAACAATAACAGCCAAAAGGGTGAAGGCGACCCCCAGGCAATAAATCAAATAGGAGAAAAAACATGCCAAAAGTAACAAGTTCAGTTGCCTCTCGCAAACGCAGGGCACGCACTTTAAAAGCGGCAAAAGGATATTTTGGAAACAAATCGCGCCTTTTCCGCTATGCAAAAGACGCTGTTCAACACGCAGGAAAATACGCATATAGAGACCGCAGGGTACGCAGGCGCGAATTCCGCAGACTCTGGATAGCCCGCATCAATGCGGCCTGCCGCGCAGCCGGATTGAAATACAGCTTATTTATGGCCGGACTTAAAGCCATGAATATAGAAATGGACAGAAAACAGCTTTCCGAACTGGCCATTAATGACGAAGCCGCATTTGCTGCTCTCGTAAAGAAAGTTATTGATACAATAAAAAAATAGTCTTTCTCAAATAAAA
>FR901636.1:0-3018 GCA_000438015.1 Coraliomargarita sp. CAG:312
TATTCCACAACCTTTGGTGTTGACCCAATTTCACATATTGCAATAGCCGCCAAAACATAAAAAAAAAACACTTTCGCAAAGGAAAGTGGCTTATAAAAAGCGGGCGATCGGGTTCGAACCGACAACCTCGACCTTGGCAAGGTCACGCTCTGCCAATTGAGCTACGCCCGCGTAAAAAATATTATGTGCGCAAATAGTGCCTTGTTATTTAGAGATGTCAAGCTCGAAAATAGATTTTTTTCTGGAATCTTTTGGAGTACTATAAAAATCTGAGGCATCTATTTTTTCTGCAAGCTCGTCGCCTAATAGTATTTTTATAAGCGGTTTAGCTTTGGCGATTTTATCCTTCTGGCAAACTACATAGAACGGCAAGACCATTGGATAGTCTCCGTTAAATATGCTGTTGATATCGGGCTTAAAAGCGTAATTGCCTGTTTTTCCGCCATCAGAATTGGAAACCCCCAAAACCTTCAGCATATTCTTGTCTGTCAATTTTCCGACCACCGCGATTGCTGAGTTGTTTGCCCTAACCATGTTGTAGATCACCTGGCGGTTGTTTTCAATAGCAACCCACGGTCCCAAGTTTGTCCCCTTTATAGCCGAATACTTAAATAATTCCACTACAATATTATCGGAAAAACCCGTCGATATGGCAAGTATATTGCGCAATGCAGGACTTTTTACGCCAGCTTGCTCCCAAGTTTCGGCATGGTTTTGAGCATTTTTTGAGAATATGTTAAAAAGTTGGTCGGTGGAAATATCCTCAACCGGATTTACGGCGTTTACAATTACCACAGCAACCTGGTAAGCAATTGGATATGCAACATAGCCCTCTGGAATTGATGTTCCCTTGGGAATAGCGACTATGGCGACATCGCTCGCCCCCGACTTCATTTCGTCAAAAGCAGTGTAAGAACCGTTCATTTGAATATCGACTTCAAACCTGTCTTTTTTTGCCAGCGTTTTTACAGTATCTGCAATATACGGTTTTAGGATATCGCTTCCGCCCATAACAATGTTTCCGGCAAAAGACGAAAACGCAAAGCCCGCAAGCGCGGCAACTAGAACGATAAATTTTAGAGGCTTAATCATAATGTCACATTTAAATATTTTGAGCAATTGCGCAACCGAAATCTTTATCTATGAGATATTCCCGACGCGTTTTATTCCATTCCTAAAATCATCCTCGCCTCCATAGTCATCATGTCTGTATTCCACGGAGGATCCCAAACTATATTCACCGCTGCTTCCGATATTGAAGGCAACGCCTCCAAACGCAATTTCAAATCATTTGCAATTGCCGGGCCCATTGAACACCCCGGAGCAGTGAGAGTCATATCGACCTCTACCCTGTTCTTGCCTTCTGGAGTCTTCAATATTTCCATTCTATAAACCAGCCCAAGATCGACTATATTGACCGGAATTTCCGGATCGAAAACAGTTTTTGCTGTATTCCACAAATCGTCCAATGTCGCTTGGGGAATTTCCTGGGCGGCCGACGCCAAAGCGCATTGCCCCGAAGCTGCCGAAGAATCCCCGGGCGTTTTGGATAAAGGCTCAGAGACGTTTTCCGGTTTTCCGACTGCGCCAGCCGAAGCCGACAAAGGCGCCAACCCCAACGCGTCGGCATTTTCATCGTCGATTCTTGCAATGCCGAATATTCCGCGCACAGTAAATTTTCCTCCCAGCGTATGGGTGACCAGGAGTTCGTTCCCGCGCGCCAGCGTGACCTTTAATCCGGACGGGATAAGCATTGCCGGACAATCCCTCAAAAGTTTTACCGTTTCCTGCATATTAACTAAACTATAGCCAGATTGTCTCTATGTACGACGACATCCTTATGTCCGCACTTTTTCCGCACGCCCGCAGAAACCATCTTTTTTATATTGTCTGAATTTTCCGCGGCAAGTCCCCGCGCAACCACATATCCCTTTGAAACATCCACAATTTCAACAAGATCGCCCTTAGAAAATTTCCCTGATATATCCTTGACGCCGGCAGGCAAGAGCGAGCTTCCCTTGTTGTGTATTGCCTCGGCTGCGCCTTCATCGACAAAAATTTTGCCTATTGTTCTTCCGAAATGCGCCAGCCAGCGTTTCCGCGAGCTTGCGGACTCTCCGTTGCCTATAAATACAGTGCCAGGATTTTCCCCCGCAAAGATTCGGGAGAGCGAATCCCCGTTTACCCCGCTCGCTATATAAACGTCGCATCCGGAACTGGTGGCGATTTCCGCAGCTTTTATTTTTGTAATCATTCCGCCAACGGCCGTAGCGCTAGTCGTGCCGCCCGCCATGGCGCGGATTTCGGGAGTTATTTTCTCGACGCGCCTTACTATCTCGCCGGTCCCGCGCATGTCTATAAGCCCCGGAGCGGTTGATATTATCGCCAATTCGTCGGCTTTCGAAAGGGTTGCAACCAAAGCGCTTAGAACATCGTTGTCTCCGAATTTTATGTTGAGTTCGGCTGCGCTTACGGAGTCGTTCTCATTTATTATAGGGACAATGGAATCCGCCAGGAGCTCGTCAATAAGGTCGCGCATTGCCTTATGGCGAGGCAACACGTCCAAATCGTCCCGAGTAAGCAAAAGCTGTGCCACGGAAATTCCAAAAGGCTCGAAGAGTTCTGCCCAAGTCTGAATTAATATGCCTTGGCCTACCGCAGCGCATTTTTGAACGGAACTTATCTGCTTTGGACGGGACTTAAGCCCCAACTTTCCCATTCCCAAGCCGACAGCGCCGGAACTGACCAAAATCACCTGCCATGAGTTTTTCATAGCTTCCGCTATTTGCGCGCATATATTTTTCATGCGCGACAAATCCAGCCGGCCCGCGCTGCTTGTAAGCACGCCGGTGCCAAGCTTTACAACTATTCTTTTTTGCTTTTTTCTAGGCATATGCAATTGCGCGGCTTTACACCGCGCATAAGTCCGTTTAACTTTTGAAGCAATCCGAGCCGTTGTTTTCGAGCTTTGGCGAAATCCGCAGAAACAAGCGGCGGGCAATAAAACAAAACGCAGCC
>FR901636.1:3053-7560 GCA_000438015.1 Coraliomargarita sp. CAG:312
TGGCGGCCGCCATTTTAATGCGCGTCCGCCCAGGCGCAAAACGCAAAAAAACGCTAGATCTTTTTAAGATCCGCCTCTTTTGCCTCAAGACTGGAGTTTATATCCGCTATGCTTTTGTCGGTGGCATTTTGGACGTCCTTTTCAAATTTCTTAAGTTCGTCCTCCGTCACGGTTCCAGCTTTCTGAAGCTTTTTCACCGCATCGATAATGTCGCGGCGAATTCCCCTTACAGCGACCCTTCCCTGTTCCGCCATATCGCGGCAGATTTTGGCAAGCTCTGCGCGGCGTTCGCCGGACAGTGCCGGAATCGGGCAACGGACGGCGTCGCCCATAACAGCGGGAGTAAACCCAATGTTTGCGGCAAGGATTGCCTTTTCCACATCTTTTAAGATTCCTTTGTCCCACGGCTGGATGCGAATGGTCGAACTGTCTGGAGTGGTTATTGCGGCTATGTCCCTCAAACGCGAAGTTGTGCCGTATGCTTCAACCATCACATTTTCGACCATCGACGGATTGGCCTTGCCCGTGTGGACTGTTTCAAACTCGTGGCGCACGTGCGCCACGGCTTTGCCCATTGCGTCCTTCGTCTGTGTCAATGCGGAATTTATGTCCATTTTTAGTCTTTCTTTTTTATTTGTAAACGATTGGACGCGGACGCAATCTGCGCCCGCGCCGATTGGAAATTAGTTCACCAAAGTCCCTATTTGCGCGCCTTCCACGGCCTTTTTTATATTTCCGGGATTATTCATATTAAAGACAATAATCGGTATTTTATTGTCCATGCACATTGAGAAAGCGGTTGAATCCATTACGGCAAGCCGCTTTTCAATTGCCTCTAGGTATGAAATTTTATCATATTTAACTGCGTCGGAAAATTTGTTGGGGTCTTTATCGTAAATGCCGTCAACCTTAGTGGCTTTTAATATGCAATCGGCGCCTATTTCGCTTGCGCGCAAAGATGCTGTGGTATCAGTTGAAAAATACGGATTTCCCGTGCCTGCAACAAAGATAACAATTCTTCCCTTTTCAAGGTGTCTCACAGCCCTCCGCACAATAAAAGGCTCCGCAACCTTTTCCATGGGAATAGCCGTCTGGACTCTAACCGGCACGCCTTCGCTTTCAAGGGCGTTCATCAAGGCCAGCCCGTTTATCACTGTGGCGAGCATTCCCATGTAGTCGCCGGTAGTCCTGTCCACGCCGGATTTTGCGCCACTCAAGCCGCGGAATATATTTCCTCCTCCGACGACAAGGCATATTTGAACGCCCATCTGATGGACTTCCTTCAGCTCCAGAGCCAAATTTTTTAAAATGGAAGCGTCAAGACAATCTCCGTTTGCTGTATCTTTGAGAGCTTCGCCACTAAGTTTTAAAACTATGCGTTTGTATTTCGGGTTCATTTGTATAGTGGCGCAAGCTTCGCAATTTCGGCAGGCTTTTTCAACACTATTTTTTATTTGCCGGAATAAGGAACAACGCTCGCCGAATACGGGGGGCGCGCGAATATCTCGCGGGCCAATTTTCTGACTTCGTCAAGGGTCACGTCGGAATATCCGGTTTCGATTGTCCGGGCAAGTTCTATGTTCAGCGGAACCGCCTGCGACAAGTTTAGAACCGCCGAAAGCCAATACTCGTTTTTGCGCTTGTTGGCTTCTACACCCTTTAGAAGGGGAATTTTCGCCCGTTCAAACTCGTCCTCGCTAATCGACGCGGCAACTTTTTTCCCGCAAGCCTTGAGAGTTTCAACAAGGTCGGCGTTCTCAGACGGGACCACAAAAGTCATTGCGTACATCAGTCCAAAATCCTTAACCCACGTGCTGGAGTTATTGTAAGCAAACGGGCTGTAAACCTTGCCCTGTTTTTCGCGCACGTCTTTGCGCAATACGTCGTCGAGGACGGCACCAAGGACATTTGCGGCGCGCATGCGGACCAAATCGCCCCTGCCGCAGCTTTGCCACATTACCGCCGCAATTGAGCGAGGCTCGTCAACAGTGCGGTATGTTATTGAAAAATTTTCCCCCAAGGGCTTCATTTTTAAAACCGCCATAGGGTCTTTCTTCACAGGCTCGCGGGCAGACATCGCTCCGAACGTCGATTTTATAAGCTCGATGGCTTCAGGTTTGTCAAAATCGCCCACAATAGATATTTCCATATAGGAATTTTTTAATATGGGTTTCAGCCACTCGGCTATTTCCTTCATTTTTATCTTTTCAAAATTTTTCAATGTTCCCGGTATGCGCGCCACGGGAGAGGCTATAAGCTCGACCGGAAGAAACTTTATTCTGGACATTGGGGAAGTTTCATAATCCAGGTAGAATCCCTGCCCGTATTTCATTAGGGACTCCTCTCCGTCTTCCCTAAATCCTGGATCGGCGAACATAGTTGCGGCAAGCCTCACCATTTGCGAGAAGTCTTTTTTTGTACTGGCGCCGGTCATGACAAAACTATTGCCGTCCATTCCGACGTTTATATCCATTTTAAGAAGAAATTTCGCCGCATTTACGCTGCTTGCGTCCTGGTATTTTGTCCCGCCGAGCACCAGCGCGTACAGGGCGGCGAAATATTCCGGCCGGTCTGCGGGAATATCAAATATCCCGTTGCCGAAAGAAATTTTCACCATAATCTCGTCTTTTGAAAAGTCGGTTTGTTTCAGGTTTACCCGAACGCCGTTTTCAAAGCGCATCTGCGTTATGCCTAAATCGGGCAATTCGCGCGATTCGGAAATTTTACCGGCAGTTTTAAAATCTGTAAAAATCAAGCTTTCGGTAGCGAACATTTCAGCATCGTACGTAGATTTGCGGGCTTTTTCAAAAGCGGCGGCAGCAATTTTACCAAGCTCCCCGGCAGGCATTTCCGCTTCCGTATCCGAAACAAACACTTTTATTTTTGCCCCGTCAAAAAGGCTTTTTAAAAGCTTTACTGCATCGGCGGCGCCAAAGTCTTTCAAGGCGTACTTGGCTATTTCCAAGTCGGTTTCAGGAGACGTAAAAACGGAACTTTCGGAAAAAGCCGACGTTATCTCATTTGCCAAAGCCTGGTTTTTGCGGGTTTGCTTGGCTTTGATTTCGCTTTCTATTGAGTCGAATATTTTCTTTTTTGCATTTTCAATCTCGGCGTTGGTGATATTGTGGATGCTCATCAACTGCCTGAAGTTTTCCTCTAGTGCGTCGGCGAACTTTGTGACGGGAGCCTCGGAACTGAAAATAAATACCCGGCAAAAAGAGTCGAATTCAAAACTTCCCGCCGACCCCTGTGAAATCTTGGAGGCAGGCTTGTCTGCAACCCTCAAATAGCGCGCGCTTATAGCGTTTGAAAGGGCGCGGATGCGATAGTCTTCGACCCTTTTTTCCAGAGAATCTGGCATATTTTTAAGCTCTTTTGCAACTGAAAGCGATGCGTAAGACTTTGGGGTATTTGATGTTGAATCGTAAACGGCATCCACGGGCATAGAATCCGCCCCGAAATCAAATTCAAAATCCGAAGTTTCAAGGTTTCCCATATTGGCTTCGCGCGGAGGTTCTTCAGGGCTGGGCTTCATATCCCCGAAGTATTTTTTTGCGGTGGACGCGATTTCCTTGGCGTCAACGTCTCCAACTATTACTAAAACTATATTTTCGGGGCGGTAAGTTGCGCGGTAGAACTTTTGAAAATCCGCTTTGTTTACATTTTTTATAACGTCTTTTTCGCCTATGGGCATTCTATCCGGGTAAATGGAGCCCTTGAAATAATGGCCTATTTCCTTTACGGCTTTGCGGTAATCTTGATTGTCGCGGGAATCTTTTTCGGCGAGTATAACCCCGCGCTCCCTGTCTATTGCGGACTGTTCAAATAAAATAGAATCGGCATAGTCGCGCAAAAGCATCAAGCCGTCGTCGACAAGCTTTTGCGAGACTTCGGGCATATCCAGCTTATAGACAGTCTCCCGAAATCCCGTATGCGCGTTTGTATCCGCGCCGAAAGCCATCCCCAGCCGCTGGAAATATTCCACCATTTCTCCTGCGGGAAAATGCTTTGTGCCGTTAAACGCCATATGCTCTATAAAATGGGCGATACCCCTTTCCCGTTCCGTTTCAAAAGCAGAGCCGCGCGTCACCAGCAGCCTCATGGAAACTCGCTTAGGCGGTTCCGCGTTGCGGTAAACTGCAATCGTCAAGCCGTTATCGAGCTTTTCGACTAAAAGATTCGGGTCAGGCGCTAACATCG
This sequence comes from Coraliomargarita sp. CAG:312, assembly GCA_000438015.1. GTDB lineage: Bacteria > Verrucomicrobiota > Verrucomicrobiia > Opitutales > Intestinicryptomonadaceae > Merdousia. Next base: position 7,254 of record FR901636.1, read on the forward strand.
GCGCGCCAATTAACGTATTTGCAACAAGAGCCATTATAAGAAACGTTAGTTTTTTCATCATCTATAAATAATATATTCGGAAAATCCGTCTTTTTATGTAAAAATTTTACCGCCAATGCGGATTTTCCTCCCGCTCCGGCAGAAGCAAAACACAGTTTTCCCGGACATTCAATGAGACTTTATTATGCCTTATTTCAGCCATAATTATTAAGAGCAAATAATGGATTCTTAAGTCCGCATTTCAATATTTTTCGGCGGCCCAAAATAGGCAGTCGTCCGAAAAATCGACAACCGCCGGCGGTTCCTG
>FR901636.1:7567-8869 GCA_000438015.1 Coraliomargarita sp. CAG:312
ACCCGCCGGCGGTTCCTGCGCGATAATCGACCTCAAACTGCATTCTAAAAGAACAAACCCCGCAGCCTGCAAATCGTCCTCTATCTCTGAACGCACTGGAGAATGGATAAAAATGTTTCCGTGGTCTCCGCGATAGTAGATATCTCCGAAGTCGTCTAAAACCGGCATCTGAGAATTGCTCAGCCACTGTTTTTTTTCGTTCTCCCAATATTGCCTATTTTTGATGTTGTCTCTGTCGTGCGTGGTGAAAAGGAAGCGCGAGCGCGGTTTTAGAATCCGGGCTATTTCACGCAAAGCTTTTCTTCTATTTTGGCGTCGCGGGATTTGCATCAAGCCGTTAAACCCGAATACCGCGCCTCCAAAACTCCCGTCGCCGAACCCTATCGACACAGCGTCGCAAACCGCGAATTTTATTCCGGACAAATTTTTGGATCCGGCAATTTTCCGCGCCGCATCCACCATGGCCGGAGAAAAGTCGGTAGCAGTAAGGTTCGAAAATCCTGCCAAAGCCAAATTTATCGAAATTCTTCCCGCGCCGCATCCCAGTTCCAGAATGGCGTCGTCCGGATTAAAATATTTGGACACCATCGCGCGCTCAGAGTTCCACAATCCTACTTCATCTACAGCGCGGGCGTAATCTTCTACCACTGGCGCCTTGCAAAAATAGCTTTTCACATCCTCGGGTTTCATTTGTAAAAAACGCTTCCGAATTCCAGAAAGTCATCGCCGAAATCTACGGTTTTACCTTTTATTTCAAAAGGCCTCCCGCGACCGGGAACGAAATCGAACGCCCCTAGAGCACTTTCGCCCAGAACCAAATCTTTTGACCTGTATTCAAAGGCGAAGTCTGCCGCCTTTCCCGCACAAATAGACGCGATTACTCTGGCTCCGCCCTCCGCGTAGATTCCCGTTATGCGTTCCGCAAACATCCTCTCCTTCAACTCCCTCCAAAACTCGGATGGATTTGATTTGGGCGCAGAAATTCTCATCACAGAAATTCCCTGTTTCTCCAAACTCCGTTGCCGATCCAAATCGGCGAAACAATCGCAGACTATTCTGGTATTTTTTGAAAACCCGTCGGCAAAAACGTTGTATTCTTTTAAATTTTTAATATCAGCCAGGCTCAAAGACGCGTCAAAAACGAGCCTTTGCCCGCAATGGACTTCGCCTCCGAAACGCGCGGTAAGCGACGGATTGTCCGCAATCAAAGTTCCCGCCCCCACGCCTATTGCGCCAAACAGCCTGCGCCATCGCATTACGTCGGCGCGCGCGGCGGCTTTGGTTATGGGAGTTGGGCTTCCC
>FR901636.1:8876-21382 GCA_000438015.1 Coraliomargarita sp. CAG:312
ATGGGAGTTGGGCTTCCCGCAGACGCGGCGATTTTTCCGTCTTTGCTTGCGGCGTATTTTACTGCAAGCAGCGCGCGGGAATTTACTATGGAATAATTAAAAATGAAATTTAACCCGCGGCATTCTTCCTCTAATATTCCAGCTTCGCACTTAATTCCGCGCCCCGCCAAGACCTCCAGCGCCCTTCCGCAATGGAGAGGATTGGGATCCAGGGCACCGATTTTAACTTCGGATATATTAGCCTCCGATATGGCATCGCAACAAGCTCCTGTCCTTCCCTTGGTGCTGCACGGTTCAAGCGTGACATAAAGAGTGGCACCTGCAGGAGATTCAGACGCGGAGCGCAAACATTCTATCTCCGCATGCGCCGCTCCGTCGCGCCGGTGGAAACCCTCCCCCACCACTCTTCCGCCCTTTACCAGAACCGCTCCAACCATCGGATTAGGAGATGTGTCTCCCCATCCGCGCTTTGCGAGTTCCAATGCGCGGGACATATGCGCTATGTCTTCAGGAGCCGGCATTCTCTATCCGCCAAAATACGGATTATACTGGCGCTCGTGGGCGACCGTCGTCGGTTCTCCGTGCCCCGGATATATAACCGTGCTTGCGGGCAATGTAAAAATTTTTTCCTTAATAGACTTCTCCAAGGCGGCATAACTTCCGCCCCATAGATCGGTACGGCCGATGCTGTCGGCAAAAATCACGTCGCCGGCAAAAAGGACTCCGCGGCCGCCGGAATCTTTCACAAAATAAATTATGCTTCCTGGACAATGCCCCGGCGCCTCAAAGCATTTTATTTTCATCCCGGCGATTTCAAGCTCCATGCCGTCTTTTGGGAAAACGTCTATTTTCGCCCCGGCGAAATCGCCTAGGGAGAAATATTGCAACTGGAATTTAGGGTTTTCCACCAGCTGACTTCCTTCTTCTCCAGCGTAAATTTTCGCGCCTGTGGATTCTGCGAGCGCGGCGGTATCCCATATGTGGTCCCAATGTCCGTGCGTAAGCAGAATTGCAGCAAGCTTGCGCCCATGCTTTTCCAAAATTGAGGGAATTGCCGACGCAGCTCCGAAAGGAGCGTCAACAAGCACCGCCGAATCAGAATTGTCCGGCAAGATTAAATATGAATTTGTTTCAAGTTGCCCCAACGGCAGTGTCAATATTTCCATAAAAATTCTTCAAGTTCTTCAGATTTTGCATCCGGCGTTTTCAAATGCGCTTCCATAGGGCGGCGGAAAGAAAACGCTGTCTCAATTATTTATCGGCGGCAAACCCCATTTCCTTCAGCCAGTCTTCGCACAGATTTATCCAGACTCTGACCCTGTCTTTTTGGTTGTTGAGGCAGAAGCCATGCCCGCCTTTTGAAAATAAAAACAGATCCGCCGGCACCCCCGCTTTTTTTAATGCAAGATAATATGCGATTGAAGCGTCGATATAAGTCTTGTCGTCCTGGGTTTGCACTATAAACGCAGGAGGCGTGCTTGAATCTATTTTCAAGTTTTTGGAAAGCTCAAACTGCGCCGAGTAGTCCATGTCTTGCGGCTTCTCCTTTCCATTCCAACGCCAATCGTAAGTGGGCTGGTCGCAATATGCGGGATATACCAAAACAGTGCAATCCGGCTTGCACGATATTTCGTCTATCCCATCCACATTTTCGTACGCGGATTTATCCGTCGCGCTCGCCCTGGCTGACAAATTAGCGCCGGCGGAAAATCCCATGACTCCTATCTTGTCGGGATTTATATTCAATTCCTTGGCATTTGCGCGCGCAAAGCGTATGGCTCTCTGAATGTCCATCAAAGCCCCTTTGGTATTGTCTGGAATACGGTATTTTAGAACGGCGCAAGATATTCCAGCCTTGGATAATCTCTCTGCTATTTCGACGCCCTCATTCACATACCAAATGTCCCTATAAGCGCCTCCTGGGCAAACTATAATAAGCCCGGACGGGTTGCCGCCGCCCGCCATAAAGAATTCGAGGGTAGGCGTAGACACGAAATTTATGCGCTTATCCTTATTTCTGAAAATTTTAAACGTTTCCTTTTCCTTGCATGCCGTTCCCGGCATTTTCCCTTCCGGCCAAATTTTTTTTACAGCGCCCTCCGACGCGTCCGCCGTCGCAAAAGCGGCAAAAAGACATGCCGCCAGCAAAATAATCTTTTTCATATTTTTCATTGTTTTTAACTTTTGTTAAATTCAAACATTCTTTTTTGCAGCCCCCCATAAAAGAAAGCCCGCACCGCCGCAAATGCCGCCGGAATTTTTATTTTTATATGCAAGGCTAGACTACGCATGCAATATATTTCTAAAAAAAATAGCCGCAATCCAGCAGAAAAAAATCCGCCAATTTTTCCGCCGTATCAAGGCGCCTCGCGCAGCGCCAAATTATCAAGAACACATTCCCGCGGAAGGCTTAGACATTTTCCTGGGAATGGAGTAAAATCCGTCCGCAAAAAAGCGCCGTTTCTACATTTAAAAACCGCGGCTTTTCAGCCAGTCTTCGCAGAGTTCGTTCCAGTCGTTGACAAGTTTTGCCTTGTCGCGTATCCCATAGCCGTGCCCGCCTGAATCGAAAATATGCAGGCATGAAGGAACATTGGCTTCTTTAAGAGCCAAATAGTAGGCTATGGAGGAATTTATCCATGCGCTGTCGTCCTGGGTTTGCACTATGAACGCAGGAGGCGTTTTCGAATCTATTTTAAGTTCGGAGGCAAGCCTATAGTCGCTGTTGAAATCTTCATGCTTCCTCTTTTGCTTATTTCCCCAGCACTGCTGGAATGTCGGTTCGTCGCAGTAGGCGGGATATATCAAACAGGTAAAATCGGGCCTCGCGGAAACTTTGTCTATTTCATCTATGGCGCGGTATGAATCTGTTGCGTAAAGAGTGCTTGCGCGCGCCGATAGGTTGGCGCCTGCGGAGAATCCCATAACGGCGATTTTAGACGGGTCGATATTCAATTCCGAGGCGTTTGCGCGAACAGTCCTAATTGCGCGTTGCAAGTCCATAAGAGCTCCTTCGCGGTTATTGGGAACCCTGTACTTTAGTATGACCGCCGCTATTCCCTCTTTGGCAAGCCATTCCGCTATCTCCTGGCCCTCAAGATTGTACGCTAAAATAGAATATCCGCCGCCGGGAGATATTATTACGGCACCGGTTGGCTTTCGGCTTTTTGGGATATAAAATTCGAGAGTCGGCTTTGAAACAAAACTTATGCGTGTCACGCCGTCGGCGGCAGTTTTTGCCACTTCTTGTTCGCCGCATGCGGGCCCGGGCATTTTGCCTTCGGGCCACAAGTCTTGTTTAGATACGCTAAAGTCGTCCGCAAACGCAACCGACACAAAGCATAAGCCTGCCAGAATAGATATTAACTTTTTCATATTTCGCCGTTTTTTTTATTTAAAGCAAACCGGACGAAATCTCGCGCGGATTTGCTTTTGTAAAAAATATCACCACGTATTTGCGCGCGTCAACATAAACTTCCAAAAGGTTTCCGATTTTTTCGGAAATTAATACGGGTAAAAATATCCGTTTTTTACGCCCGAGCGCGCTTTGTGGAGGTGTAAAACAAGCGCTTTTCTTTGCGCCTATCCCCACATATACTAATGCTAAATACACCATGGCAAAAAGCGCGTCGGCAGCAAGGCGCACAAAGAGAAACTTTGCCCTGAAAATGCGGAGCAATTGGCAGGTTTTAGATTCTCCCGTTTTTACGCCGGCTGTGGATTTCCAATATCCTGCGGAAAAATTTCCGCTGTTTTTTTGTAAGGGCAATCGTATTTTTCGCAATCTCAGCCGCCAAAGCCTCCCTGTCAGACCCGCCGCTGCAAAGCCATTTTACCGTTTCACGATAGCCTATTGCCGAACGCGCCGCAGGATTTTCAAGCATCCCCATATCTATCAATGCGCGGGTTTCGTCTATTAGCCCGCCTCTTACCATCGCGCGGGAACGCGACAAAATGGACTCGTTTAGAGTTTGGGAATCAGGTTCCAATATAATTAAATCGCGCTCCAAATCGCCCATGGGACACGGCAATTTTGAAAAATCGTCGAGAAGCTCCGCCACTGATTTTCCGCTTGCCATGCACCGCTCCAAAGCGTTTTTTGTGCGGCGCGGATTCCGCATATCGACAAATTTTGGAGCGTCGGGATCAATTCTCAGAAGCGCTTCTGCGAGGCCTTCTGCTCCTCCCTCTGATTCAATCTTTCCCGACTCGGCCCTTATCGAAGCGTCAATAGGCAAATTATCGACAACCGCAGCAAACCATGCCATAAGATAAAATCCGCTGCCGCCGGCGACCACTACATTTTTTCCCCTTGAGACGATATCGTCCAAAGCGGCGCGAGCGCAGGAGACATATTTTGAAACGTCGAATATTTCCGAAACATCCGCCACGTCTATCAGATGGTGCCTTACGCGCGAAAGCTCAGCCTTTGACGCCTTGGCGGAACCTATATCCATATGGCGGTAGACTTGTACGCTGTCGCACGACACTATCTCCGCATTGTTTTTCAGCGCAAATTCAATCGCCGCAGCGGTTTTACCTGAACATGTGCAGCCTGTTATTACGGTGACTTTTGTCATTTTCTGAGCGCAAGTTTTTTGCAGAGCGGGCACATCGTCTCTGGAGTTTTGCAAGTGTGCGCCTTGCAATATTCCCGGCCGTAATAGATTAGCTGCAAGTGTAGGTCTGCCCACTTTTCCTTTGGGAACAAGCGCTTCAAATCTTTTTCAGTGCGCTCCACGCTGCTTCCGTCGCTTAGGCGCCAGCGGCGAGCTAGCCTGTGTATGTGCGTATCCACCGGGAAAGCCGGCACTCCGAATGCCTGCTGCATTATTACGGAAGCAGTTTTGTGCCCAACGCCGGGAAGCGCTTCAAGTGCCTCGAAACTTTCGGGGACTTCCCCTCCATGCTTGCTCGACAAAATTTCCGAAAGGGCATGTATATTTTTTGCCTTTGTCTTAGAAAGCCCGCATGGCTGTATTATGGAGCGTATCTTCTCCACGCTCAGCGCAGCCATTTTCTCCGGGGTGTCAGCCAGGTCGAAAAGCTTGGGAGACACTTCGTTGACGCGCTTGTCCGTGCATTGCGCCGAAAGCACCACTGCCACGAGAAACGTGAACACATTGCGGCTCCGCAGAGGAATTTGCGGATCCGGATATAGCCGGGCAAGCTCGTCGGAAACTATTTTTGCGCGCTCCGCTTTAGTCATCCCGATTTAATCCCTTCCCTTTATTGCAAAGGATATTTTGTAGGTCTTGCCGCTCTTTATTTGGGCGTCTTCGTATGGAATAGCCCCCCATGAATTTACTCCGCCAACTCCCATATTCATGGCAGAAACACTCACGATATTGAAATCTCGTTCCGGCAATTGGGTGGGATGGAGAGCCTGTTCTATATCTTCTATTAAGCACGGGTATGTCGATAACTCAAAGAATCCTCCCTGGGAATAGATGTTTAACATTGCCCCCACTCCAGACCCGAGCAGCGTGGCATGGCGGACTTCGGCGACATTCGACGCCTCTTGCGGATCTGAATATTTGTGGAACGCCGACGAAACAGAGTCTTTAAAGTTGCCCACCCAAGTTCCTTGGTCGCGGTCTACGTAATTTTCGTAAGGTCCTTTGCCGTACCAGAAGCGCGTATTGAGATTCTTGTTGACAGCAAATTGCATGCCCATACGAGGCAGCATGGGCAGGCCTTTGGCAACGGCAATCTCGCCGTTTACGTAAATTGTGCCGTCGGGATAAATGTCGTATGAAAAAGTCGCCGAAGAATCCTTGGCAGGAATGGCGTAGCGGCTTTCAATCCTTACGAAGGACCATCCCCCGTCGGTCTGCTGCCGTGAATCGAACCTCACAAGCCTCATTCTCTCGGCTGCTGTTCGCCATACTGCGAGCTTTTCGGCAAGCTTTGCGCCCATGTCGTTATTTGTCTGCGGGCGCCAAAGGCTGAGGCGCATTTCTCCGGTTATTAATTTTTTCCCGGCAAAATCGTACGAGGAAAGCCAGCCGTTGCGCTTATTGAAAACAGCCTTAAAGTCGTCTCCGACCACTGTCAAGAAGTCGCTTGAATTTTCAACGCTCAATTTGCCCTCTTCGTTTCTGGCGGAAAACTGCCTATATTTTCCCCCAAGCGGGAATTGTTCCCATGCGACTTCGTACCCCGCCGGGACCGCATTCGATGTGGCGGACTTGGTTTTGTAAGACAGGCGCAGGAAATACTCGCCGTCCTCCGACATATCTACATCAGACAAATCTATTATTGCGCGCGCCGTCGATTGGGGCTGCACAGGGGCAAGATCAAAATCGCCATCCTCAATTTCCCTGCCGTCGCGGGTGACGGTCCAAGAGGCGGAAATATTGCCCAAATCCGTAAAGAAGTTTTCGTTAAAAATATCCACTTGGGCTATTCCGCTTTCGAACGAAACAAGCTTTGAATGTATGTTCTGATGCGTTTTTTTAACTTCCCAAACTTGCGGGCTCGGGAATATGTCCGCCATAACAAGTCCGTTCATGCAAAATGAACCGTCGTTCGGGAAATCGCCGAAGTCTCCGCCATAGGCAAAGTACCTCTTATTTGACGGAACCTGCCTGAAATCGGCGAAATCTATATTCGAAAGAGTCCTGGCGCCGTCGGGTTCGGCCGTAAAGAAATCCCTGTCTAAGACCGCATCGACAACCCTGAATTTTTCAACTGCGCCAAGCACGGAATCCTTGGATTCCTTGTTGCGCGGCGTAATCATCAGCGGATTTGTCCCAAAGAACGAAATATCCTTGGATATTTCTTTTGAGGCTATTCTTTTGCCATCCAAATATAGCGCCATCTCGCCGTTTCCAGCCGACGCGGCAATTTCGGCGGTTTTCTTGAAATCTGCGGGAGCCTCTAAAATGTCCCACGCCGAGCCATTCCAGACGGAAAAAGAAAGAGTTTTGCGCTTATCGACAAACATTAGTACAAAAACCCCCTTCTGTTCCGCGAGAATTTCCGTGGGAGCAAAACGCACGGGATGGGGCTGCTTGGAAATTTTTGCCGGACCTTCGTCATAATCAACTTTCGGCTCGAACCCTTGCGAGTTGAGCTTTAAAGCCACGGTAAATGCTCCAGCAGGGCGCTCAAATAGCCCCGGAACCGCAACGGCTCCGGCGCGCTCCATGACGCGCTTCGTTCTTGAATCGGGAAAGACGCAAATAGAGCGTTTTGTATTGGCGGAATCCTTGACGCGAACAATCGGCTCCGCATTCTTATATATTCCCTGGTCTTTCCAGTCCCAAATAAACCCGCCTTGAAAACGCGGCTCTTTGCGAACCAAATCCCAATAGTTTTTGAGGACTCCGCTGCTGTTGCCCATGGCGTGCGAATACTCGCAGAGTATGACTGGATGGCGCTCAGAAGGCTCCAGCTTGTCCTCTTTGCGAAGGAATTTTACAATGTCTTCAGGGGTAATGTACATTTCGGAATAAATATCGGCGTAGGTCGGGGGAAGATTTCTGTCGTAATGCACCAAGCGCGAGGCGTCGCGCTTCTTTACCCATGCGGCGGCGTCCTCAAAAGCCTTGCAATCCATAGTCTCATTGCCCAGAGACCAAAATACAACGCACGGATGGTTCTTGTCGCGCTCTACCATATTCTTTACCCTATCGAGAGTCGCAGCCTCCCATCCCTTGCCGATTGGGCCGTCTTTATTGGTGTAGAGTTCGTGCATTTCGATGTTGGCCTCGTCTATGACGTACATTCCAAGCTTGTCGCACAAATCGTAAAAAGAAGGATGGTTGGGATAATGCGATGTGCGTATGGAGTTGATATTGTATTTTTTCATCGCAAGAATGTCCGCCTTCGCAACATCCGGAGTTATAGCCTGCGCAAGCTCAGGCGAATGCTCATGGCGGTCGACTCCCTTGAACAAAACAGGTTTCCCGTTGACGAGAACCTGGCCGTCCTTTTTCTCAACGCTGCGGAAACCAACGTTGAATACGGTATAGATTTTTTCTGCGCCCGCAGTTTCAAACTCCACGAGAAGCTTGTAAAGGTTAGGATCCTCGGCGCTCCACGCCTTTACATTTTGAATTGTCGGAAAATTCCAGCGGCAGAGCATTGACGACTTAGGATCTATTTCCGAGCCAAAATCGGCATCCGAAATAAGGCGGTTTGACGAATCGTACAGGCGTCCGGAAAGCTTGAACCCCCGCCGAATGCCGGTTGGGTTTGAAACGAGCAGCTCGGTCACCAACGAGCCGTCGCGGTAATTGTTTTTCAAGGTTGCCTTGTTAAACACGTCGCGCAGGGCAATATCCGGCTGCCACATTAAAGTGACGTCGCGGAATATTCCGGCCAGGCGCCAAAAGTCCTGGTCCTCAAAGTACGAACCGTCGCTGTATTTGTAAACCTCGACAGCCACAGTGTTTTTGCCCAAAGCCAAATATTGCGTTATGTCGAACGTCGCGGGAGTGCGGCTATCCTGCGAATATCCGACTTTCTTTCCGTTTACCCACAAGTAGAAAGCGCTGCTTACCCCGTCGAATTTCAAGAATACTCTCCCGCCTTTCCAATCCGCAGGAAGTTCGAACGAGCGTCGGTACGACCCAACGGGATTTCGGAAATCTTCGGCGTGGGTAGTATAGGAAGCGTCGGGTTCGCCCATCACAAAGGGCTTGTTCATTTTGAAAGGATAAATGATATTTGTGTAATTGGCGACTCCGTGCCCGTGCATTTCCCAGTTTGACGGAACTGGAATAGAGCCCCATGCAGAGTCGTCAAAATCTGGGCGATGAAAATCCTTTGGGCGCGCGTCAGGATTTCCCGAAAATCTGAACTTCCAATCCCCGTTTAGCGACGCCTCAAAGGGTGTTTTGCCCTCGGCAAGCGCGGCTTCGGCGGTCGGATAAAATTTCATTGTTGCGCTTGCCGGCTCTTTATTGATTCTAAAAACCGATTCGTTCTGCCAATCCTCGGAGGCAGAAAGGGAGAACGACGCAAAGGCCGCAATAAACGCGGCGGCGCTTTTTATAAACGTATGTAATTTCATAAGCGCGTTTATATTTCCGAAAAACCCGTCTTTCAAGAATAATTTGCAATTTGCCCGGGCGCCGCGGGAATAGGCTCTGGAGGCGGAAGCCTATGCGCTGCGCCAAGCCGCGCATTGATTTCAGGGCGGCGGCAGCGACCTTCCCGGATATTCTTATTCCAAAATGTCGGCATATTGTTAAAACGCCAATTTCGACCTATTCTCAAGGCATTCTGATACTCGGCGCAAAAAAAGAATATGAAAAAATAAAAATTTTTCTTGCAAGGGCTAGAAAAACACCTACTGTGCAAGCCTTAAATTTGTTAAGCCTGACTAGCTCAATTGGTAGAGCAGTTGACTCTTAATCAATTGGTTCGGGGTTCGAGTCCCCGGTCAGGTACTTGGCTTAAATAAAGGGTTTGCAAGCGCAAACCCTTTTGTTTTTGCGGGTTTGCGGGCGGTTTCACTCTTTCTGTCTGTTGATTTTTGCCCCGCATTTGGATGCATTTAAATGCAGGTGGATGCCGTGAAAATTTGGCTACAAATTTGGCTACAAGATTTTCCATTTTACCCATTTTTTAGACCTTTTTTGCATGCTGTTTACTCCTGTTTTGTAAAAAAAAAGAGCCATTTTTTTGGCTCTTTCTTTGGTAATATCAATATAGTACAAAAATTAAATCTCCTTTATTTTATAAGATTTTTGTTTTTTTATAGAGCCACAAGCATCGTCTTTGGCTATAAGCTTTTGGGCGTATACCCGGATTTTTTCAGCCGTTTGGGGTAGGGCATAAAAAATCAATCTTACTTTCTTTTTTTCCGGCGGGAGTTTTTGCGTCCCGACCCCGCGCGCCTGCCCCCATGTCCGCATTTACATTGAGATGAACTCTGCTCTGGAACCTGCATTGTCTTTCTTCCCTGTTTTGCCAAGCCAACGCCAATTATCTGGCGTTCATGTGAGTTTTAATTTAATTTCTATTTTAAAATTTTGCTCAACTTCGGCTGCGAGCCGCTGCATTAATGCAAATGTTTTGCATTTTCGCCTGCCGAACGTTCGGCATATAGAATCACAAGCTTTTTCGTCTTTATAAATCGCAAATTTTATTTTTTCCCAAAGTCTGCAGAATCTTTAAATACGAATAAACCGTTTTTTATTTTATTTTTTATTGATTACAAAAACTTTAGCTTTTCTCGACCAAATAACAAACCCGCAAGCATTGTCAATGCGTTCCGAGCCGGAACTTTCGTCGCAATCGCTTAACGAAACTTCAATCGCCTTTGGCGCGTCAAATTTAACAATTGTTAACGGAAATTGAGGGCAGAATACTTGTCTGCGAGTTAGCTTTTCAGCAGTTTTGAACTCGTTAAAATTGCATTCGCAAACTTCTACTGTGTTTTCGCCGGCGCCGTCAAAATTAGAATAATAAACGCCGTCAATTTTAATAGAGCCTATGTTAGAGATTATTGTGAAAATCTTGACAACAGTACTTTTAAGAACCTTTGACAAAGCCTCGTCGCGAGCCTTAATTTCTAAGGACATCTTTTCTTCAAGCTCCGCGCGCGCGAAGTCCTTGACAACCTCGATATATTCTCCAAGCTTTCCCCCGCGCGAGGCGTCGTTGCCAAACGTTACATATCCTTTTGTAGCTGCATAACGAAAAAAATCCATGTCTTTTGACGACAACGTTTCTTTATAGCAGCTCCAAGACCCGTTTCCGGCAGCTTTATAGCGCCTAATTTTTTCACCTTTTTTATATATATTTTTTTTCATTTTTTTAGCATTTCATCTGTCTCTCTTTGAATTGGAAATAGCGCACTTGAATACGGCGGATTTTAAAATAATCTTTTACTTCTCTAAAAATCCTTATTAGACATTCAAGTATAGCTTACTTTAAACATTTCCATTATTTCTTTCATGCATCCTTATATATTGGCGACAAACTAGAGAATTTATTCAAAGAGCTTGTTTTAGTATATATGCCTTATTATTAGTTTTTAAACTATAAAGGCTTCTTATGTTTTCAAATTCTTTTTGATCCATAAATAAAACGCATATATATGACCATACTCTAAGTATTACACGGTGCAGCTTTCATTTAAACTTTTTCCTGGCAACTAGATATATTCAGTGCTTTTTGCTCCCGTCTTTTAGTTTCATCCCGGTATCTCAAATAGGCGCGTTTCTACAACATCAAATCCGTGTTTGCGCAAATCCAAACCCTAAGCTGTTCCAGCAAACCGTAAGCCCGCTGCCGCAATTCGCCCAACTCGGCAGGAGGCATTTTTAAGATATCGGAAAAAATACGCTTTTTATCGCTGGCAAGCCCTGCATAAAAATCTTCGCGAACAGCATACCCTTCATCACGCGCCAGAAGATAAAGGAATTTTATTTCGACTATCGGCGGAGGCATTCCCACGGAAAGAGCGTCCAACGCCCTTTTCAGGCGGCGGGAAAATAATCCGCAATCCTCTATATGCCTGCCGTTCTTTGCCGTGCAGCCCGCCAGATTGGATGCGGCCTCAAATGTCTCGTACGACGCGGCAATTCCCTCCCTATGCCTTAATACTTCAAAATCGCGCATAAATTTTAGCGAGCCGGGGGTATCCGCACGCGCAAATGCCGAGATATCGTCGAATAAATCCGGAATTTGCGACGTTTTTTTTGCAGAAGTTTTTTTCATCATCTGCACAAACCCGCAATTTTCGGAAAACACGGTTATAAATACGGAACTTTCACCGCGTATTTCGCGGTCTATAACTGTGGCGCTTAGAATTTCGAAGTCTTGCATTAGACGACTTTCCCGTCTTCGCCCGGCTTCCAAGCCGGAACAACAGCGCCGCCGGAAATAATAAGCTTCATCGCGTCGCCGACAGACATGTCTAAATACGTCAGCTGCTGTTTGGGAACCATAATCAGAAATCCGCTTGTGGGATTGGGAGTGGTGGGGACGAAGACATTTATTACAAATTCGCCCGTGCGGGACTGTATTTCTCCCTGCGCGCTGCTGGTGACAAACCCGACCGCGTAAACGCCCGCCCGCGGGAACTCCAACATAACCACGCTCTGGAAAACGGCCTTATTCTGCTTTGAGAAAGTGTCAACAATTTGTTTTACCGTCCTATAAACAAGCCCTACCCCGGGAATTTTATTTATTATGGACTCGGAAAAACCTATGAGCATGCGCGCAAAAAGAAAGCGCGACAATACGCCGAGAGTTGTAATTAGAAGCAAAACCACGAGAGTGGAAAGCGCGTCGAGCATAAATATTCCCATTGCGGAATGGGGAAGAGACCTGTCAAGGGCATTAAAGATTGGCGCAAATAGAAGCTGCGATACAGGAGTGCCGATATTGCGGACTAAAAATGCCAATAAAAATACCGTCACCGTAATGGGCAAGGCGATAATCGCGCCGGTTAGAAGATAGTTTCCTAATTTTTTAAACATTGAATTTAAATATGGGTGTTTTGAATTTTTCTCTTAAAATATCCATTGCAAGCGCTTCTCCTT
>FR901636.1:21420-26801 GCA_000438015.1 Coraliomargarita sp. CAG:312
GCGTCGGATTCCGAGATGTCGTCTATTCCGGCAAGATGCAAATACCCGTGCGCTACGTAAAGGCTTAACTCTTGGCTTGGGGTGGTCCCAAATTTCTTGGACCAATCAAGCGCGCGTTCCGCGCTGGCGCATATCTCGCCCAGCATTTCGTCATCGCCCTCAAACGTTATGACATCCGTGGGAGTCGGCTTATTCATGAAGTCGGCGTGTATGCGCGCCAAGTCGGCATCGTTAAAAACAGCAATAGAGAGAACGCCCGGAAGTGCGCGGAACTTTTCCGGCAGACCGGCATCCAATTCGTGGATGAACCTTACAAGTTTGCGCCTGTCTATTTCCACAAAGTCGCAAAAATTTGAAATGTCTATTTGTCTTGCGCTCATAACATGTCCTGTACGCGCTTTAAGGAATCCACCGCGTCGGAACGCTCCACAGCGCGGTTTAATTCCAGCGTAAATATATGCTTTTTGGCGTCGAAAAACTTTGAAATCGCCTTAAAATCTATACAACCTTTTCCTATGGCGATATGGTCTTTGCCCGACTCTGAACAGTCGTGCAAATGCCATCCGCAAACAATGTCCGCCGTGCATTCGGCAAGCTCCATCTGCGTATATATGCGGGCAAGCTCCTTGCGTTTTGAATGGCCTACATCGTGCCAGAATTTTGCGCGCGGCAGATCGCGCAGAGCCTCAAAGAAAGCGGCTATATTCCAGTCGAGGGGCAGTTCCGGATACGCCTCGCGGTTTTCCAGCCCGAAGAATACCCCGATTTCCTCCGCTGTCTCATGGAGGGCGGATATGTTTTTTGCTATATTCTTATAGTCTCTTTTTTCCGACCTTCTAGCGGCTTTTTTCTTAAATTTTTCAACAAGTTTAAGATAGCCATCGGCGCTTTCGAGGCCCTCGTATCCTTTTTCATCGAGGATGGCGGCAATTTTAGAGTCTGGGCGCCTAAAGAAATAAGACAACTCACCGCAGTGGCATACGACAGCCTTAGCCCCAAACATGCGCGCAAACTCCAAAGTATTGCTTGTGTGGCGCCGCCACTGCCGCGACTCCAGAGCGTTTCTGGTAGCCGGGGAAAATAAATTCGGAGCCGCTCCCTTGGCAAAAGGCGGAACCGGACAAAAATTATGCAGAGACGACACCTTTACCACGCCCTCCTTGACGGCGCGCTCTATTCCGTCCATTGTACCCATTGTAGTCGAGTGCCCTAACTCAACATATTCAAAACCCATATCAGCGGCCTCTTGAAGCATTGCGTAGCCGTCTCCGGCAAATTTTCGCTGCAGATAGCTTGTCGAAAGCGATATTACGGGTTTTTGAAAATCCTCCGCGGCGTTGTTTTGTTGTCCTATCTCGACCATATTCTTAGGCAATTAAGCATAAAATACTCCAAAGCGGGCGCGTCTTGCATGTTCAATTCCATAAATCCCGAAGACTTTTCCAAAGCGTCGACCGCCCTGCCCAATTTTACGGCGGGGACTCCCGCTCCTCCGAGCGCGCAAGAAACACAAGCGTTTTCAATGTCGGCAAACATTTTTTTGCGGATGGCCCTGCGTTCACCCGCTGCGACGGCCTCGAGCATTTCGTCGTCCAAGTCGTCTTTTTGTGCGTCGTCCAAATCCGACTCTGCATCGGTAAGGCGGGAAAGAACGCAGTCAAAGCGCGCAAGCAACCCGTAGCAGTTCATAATAGCGTCAGAAAGCGACACCTTTTTCCCGACTCCCCCCATCAGAGACCTCTGCCAGTTTTTGAAGTCATCCAGCCATTGCAGCCATTCGTCGTCGTCTATTGGCTGGGGGCGGCAATCAACCCGCAATGCTATGCAGCGGCTGCGGATTGTATTTAGAAGATCGTTAGGGCGGGTCGTAAGCATAAAGATTGTCGTTCTTTCCGGAGGCTCCTCGAGCGTTTTCAGAAAAGCGTTTGCCGCAACCGCATTCATTCTGTCGGCCTCGTGAATTATGGCGACCTTCGCCCCGCCCTGGCTAGATGTCTGACGCAAATCCTTCAAAAGTTTCCGCATTGTATTGGGCGGCCATTCCCCTCCGACCCTGTCGCTATCGCTCCCGATTTTTATGAGGCGCATCTTGCCCTCCGGGCGGAGCTCGAACAAATCCGGATGCCTGTGGGCCGGCCTGCCGAAAAGCTCGCTTGCCACGGCCATGGCAGTATCCTCAAGCTCCCTCAAAGACGAACCGTACAGAAGGACTGCATGGTGGAGCCTTCCGGCGCGTTTTGCGCGCAAAAGAATGTCTAGAGCGCTAGAGCCTGCCATCAAGCCTTCCTTTCACGGCCTGAAGAATTTTTTCAAACGTGTCCTCTTTTGACCCTGAAGAATCGACAACCGCAATGCGGCCAGGGTTTAAGGCGGCAAGCTTCAAAAAAGCTCCCCGCACAGACTCGTAAAAAGAAAGCTCCTCAGCCCCCATTCTGTCAACAGCGCCGCAGTCCCTGGATTTTGCGCGCGCCAACCCAAGTTCAGCTGGAACGTCCAGCACAATAGTCAAATCGGGAGTAGCCCCCGCCGCAGCAAAAGAATTAAGCCATTCCACGCTATCGCTGCCTAGATTGCGCGCTACACCCTGGTAGGCGGAAGTCGAATCGTAAAATCTGTCGGAAATAACTATATTTCCGGCGGCCAAAGCCGGTTTTATAAGCTCCTCCACGTGTTGGGCGCGGGCTGCGGCAAACAGTAGTATCTCAGCCTTCGGCGATATTTTTTCCCCGTCTGAAGCGTGCAGAAGAATGTTGCGTATGCGTTCCGAAAGCGGAGTCCCCCCGGGCTCGCGCGTCACCACACAGCTTTTGCCGGCAGATTTAAAGTATTCAGCCAAGCTCTTTATGTGCGAACTCTTTCCGCACCCTTCGCTGCCTTCAAATGTTATAAATATTCCACGCGCCATAATTAAATTATTCGCGTTAAAGTTAACGCGCCCAAAAAGTATCGCAACTATTTTTTCTCATTCTGGCGGAGAGCTCCAAACAACAGAGAGCTGCAAGCGCGCCGCCAGAAAAAGAGGCAAACCCCTTTCCGTGAAAAAGGAATTCCGTCAGCGGATCTTTGCGCAATCCCATTTAAACAGAGACATCATCAATATCCAAAAGCTTGCCTGAACAGCTATGCACTGGAACGGGCAATCAATTACAGTCAACACTGAAAAGCACGCCAATGTAAAGAAAAGAACCATTCCTGACGCGCTAAAATCAAACCGAAATATCCACAATATAAAAAATGCCAAAGGCGTTATAACCGACAAAACCAGTCCGACTAGGCCGTTTTCCACAAGTTTTTTGACCGGCTCGGAATGCGGTGAATCCCATGCGCAATCGCCCAAATCGCTGCTCTGGTAGAAAGCGAACACATTCGGGAAAGACCCCGTTCCCCTTCCAAAAGCTGGTTTAAGCTCTATTATATCTATAGAATCGGCAATCAGAGCTTGGCGTTCCGCTAGGGTAGCGCAGCTGCGGCTGTCCGAATTTACTATAAGCATTTCATCCCCGTCGTTTACCGATTCGATAAAGGTAGAAACGCAAGCCGCCGCAGATATCAGCGCCGCAACCAAATACATTGCACACGGTATAACTGCCGTCGACATGAAATTATTTTTGCGCCGGCGCGAATATTTTGAAGTCCAATGGCGGCTTAGATTTTTACCCGTCGGAACCGTATCAATAAACAGAACCGAACACGCAAACGCCGCTAAAGCCGCCGCCAGGGCCCGTTCCGCCGGAGTACCGCAATACAGGACTGAAAGGAACAATACCAACGCAGCCAAGAGCGATAAAAACCTTAGGGAATAAAAGAATGTTGACAATCTAAACCTTTGGGCGGAATACACCGCGACCGTCAATGCCCCGCCCATCCATAGAATAGCAAGAGCCGCCCACCAAGAGGCAAACGGATATGTGAAAAATCCTCCTTCCCCAAAAGAAGGCATATTTTCAAACCCCATCACCGACAAAATAGATTCGTAAATAAGACCTACAGCCGCTATCGACGCTGCAATAAGCGCGCAATAAAAAATTATCCTTCTTACTATGTATCTTGATTCCGTGATGAAATAAATTGACAAACCGCAAGCCACGCATCCTATGGTTATTAAATCCGGAGTAAGCGCGGAAACAATGCCCGGCGCCGCAGATATAATCGAAGATCCGCAGTCGTTTATAAGATTTAAATATTCCCTGGACCCTATTTGGATATTCTCCAGCGCCGGATGCCCAAGCCCCGCAATCGTCAAGCCCAATGTTATTATGTAAGGGGAAAGCGCCAACAGAAAACGGAGCCATGTATGCGGGGAAGCGTCCAGCCACGACCTGCTATACACAAAAACGTTTATGGGCGCGAGAATCCCCAGCGCAATAAAAAGCCCTGTTATAAAATCCGACGCTCCCCCGAAAAAAACAGCGGGGATTGCAAACATCGACACGGCATTCACTATTAAAAGTCGCTCATTGCCGTGCCTTGCCTCTTTATTTACTACTTCTTCGTCTAGCATTCGTATCAGTCTATAAAATGTATGGATTTTGCAACATCTTTTGACGTTTTTTCACCCGATAGAATCTCAACTATTTTCAATGCAAATTCAACTGCAGTCCCCGCCCCGCGGGATGTAATTACATTTTTATCGAAAACAACCCTTTTTGACTGGTCGCAATTCCCGAGGCTTTCCGCCACGCAGGCATGGGCCGTGCACATCGTTCCCGCTAGAACTCCTGCAGTGTCTAGGACTACCGGAGCGGCGCAAATAGCCGCCAACAACCCGCCGCTTTCGGCTTNNCCAACAACCCGCCGCTTTCGGCTTGTTTTTTTAAGACTTCTAAAACAGGTTCGCAACCTTTAAGATTATGGACTCCAGGCCCGCCGGGAAGAACGACTATATCGAAATTCCGCCGGCAAACATCCTTAAAAAAGGCATCGGCCTCAACCGTTATTCCGCTCCTGCCAACGACGCAAAGGCCGCTTTCAAGCGACGCAGTCAGAACGTCAACCCCGGCGCGCCGCATTATGTCTATTGGCGCTATTGCCTCAATTTCCTCAAACTTATCGAACAGTAGTACAAGAGCTTTTTTCATAACCTTTTTTATCCTCTATGACATTTTTAATCTCGCGCCAATATTCGGCAGACTCAAACAATCCGCCGTGGCCGTAGCCTTCAAACCAAACAAGCCTCGCGGGAGACGACTGCGCAGACTTAAAATTTATGCGGGCGTTGCGCGGAGCCACGGTAATATCGCGAGTCCCATGCATAATGAGAATCGGCACACCGTCTAAATTTTCTATTATCCGCGCATTTCCCAAAAGCTCCCAAGGCAAAGGGTCGAACGGAAGTATTGCATATGGTATAGACGCAAATCCCCCCACCAAAACCAGGGCGC
>FR901636.1:26862-39434 GCA_000438015.1 Coraliomargarita sp. CAG:312
CGATCCCAAGGAATAGCCAACCGGAACTGTATTCGATACGTCAAAATTTAGAGAATCCCGCGCAAACTCAAACGCCGCTCGAGCCGCCAAGCGAAGTTTTTCGGGATTTGGAGACGAATCGGAACTTAGTCCGTACCCGACGTAATCGTAAGCCAATACGGTATACCCGATACTCTGGAATATACGCATCAACGGGTCTATCGTGCCCAAATCCTCGCGGTTGCCGTGCGAATATACAATGCAATATTTAGCGTCTTTTGCCGGATAAACCCGCGCGGCCACAAAATCCGCGCCGCCGGGAAGGCCGATAAAAAATATGCTGTCGTCTTTTTCATAGTTTGCGGCGGGCGCAGGGAAAATCAGCCTGTTTGCCAAAGTCGCGCAAAACAAAAGCAGCAATCCGTAAGCAAGGGCAGCCAAGGCGGCAACTGTCGGAATTATAACCATTAGTTTTCGCATACTATTTCATCCAACCCGCGCCAAAGAGGCGGTTCTATCGTTTCCGGGCGTCGCTCCGGAGAAATTTCCGGGAATGCTTCAAGCCACTTAAAAAGCGTTTGTGAGTCTTGGTCACCCGCATTTTTTGCAATCGAACCTATTTGTTTGCGGCGTTTTGAAAATATTTTGCGCATAAGCTCCTTAGTGCGAGGATTGAAAACGTGGGCGTCAGGCCGCAATTTTAAGGCAAGAAGCATGGAATCAACAGCTGGCCTCGGATAGAAACACGCGGCTGACACCCTATGCGGAGGCAAAACATCGTAGGCCTCTCCGAGGCATATCGATATTGGAGAGAATTCGCCAGAGCCGTTGCGGGCGGAAAATCTCAATGCGGCCTCTTTTTGAAGCATAAGGGACATCATTTTAGGAAGCCTGCCGGACGACAGAACAGCGTCAAGCCAAGGAGTGCTTATCGCATATGGGAGATTGGCAACTATTTTGAAGTCCGCAACGTTTTCAGGAAGAGCCGCCAGTGGCATGGCGACTGCGTCGGCATTTACAAGGTTGAAATCCGCGCTAGATGCAAAATCCGTCTTTAAGTATTCAAAAAGCTTTTTATCTATTTCTACCGCAAAGACTTTCGCACCGCATCCAAGCAGCGCCCCCGTAAGCGTTCCAAGTCCCGGCCCTACTTCCACAACGACGTCGCCGCGGCAAACATGCGCAAGTTCTAGAGATTTGCGCACTATGTTAGAGTCGACCAAAAAATTCTGCCCCAATTTTCTTACAGGGGAATGCTCCAGCCGTCTCAAAATTTCGGTTGTCTGCGAAGGCGTAAGCTGTCCGTTATTCATAAAAGTTGGAATACATTTAAAGGGAATATTTTTAGGCGCAATACAAATTTTTAAACGCGCCATTCAAAATCTTTGCTTGATATGCCCAAAACTCGCTATTTTTTATATATTGCGATGAAAGACGATTCCGTTGACAAACTTGTTGAAATAGTAAAACGCCTGCGCGCGCCCGACGGATGCCCATGGGATAGGGAACAGACCCATTTATCCGTGAGAGGGCACCTTGTCGAAGAATGCGCAGAGCTGCTCGAAGCCATTGACAACGAAGACTCCGAAGCCATGCGCGAGGAGCTGGGAGATGTATTGATGCATATACTTCTCCATTCGGAAATTGAATCCGAACGCGGAAATTTCGACTTTTACGATGTGGCGCGCTCTCTCTCAGAAAAACTTATAAGGCGCCATCCGCATGTATTCGGCGGCAACAGCGCGCAAAACAGCGACGATGTTTTAAAAATATGGCAGGATGTGAAGTCAAAAGAAAATAAGCCGCGCGCCGTCGGGGGACTATTCGACGGCATACCGCCGCAACTCTCGGCTTTGCGCTACGCCTACGACATTGCAAAAAAAGCGCCCCCGGAAATCCTCGACGAAACGCTCGCGCGCGCCAAAAAGAAATCTTCCTGCGGCGCGCCTGGAATCGGCGCCGAAATGTTTGAAATCGTCCGGAGGGCGGTCCAATCCAAAACAGAGCCGGAATCCGCCCTGCGCGACTATATACAAGAAATAAAAAAGACCTCAGGGGAAAAACGAGGCAATCAAGACAAATTTTAGCTGTTTTTCCCCGCTTTAACCCGGCTAAAAAGCCTCGCCAAATACATGCACAATCCCGCGCCAGACGAAATAAACCTGGCTCTTTCCCCAAAAGGAGAACCGGCTAGCATTCGCGTGCGCATAAAGGAATCCATGCGGTCGCGCAGTTTTAGGCTTTGGATTGAAGGCAAGACCAGCGCGGTGCTTTCAAAGCCCAAGCGAGCCTCGATGAAGTCGGCTCTAGAATTTTTAAATTCCAACCTGGATTGGCTGGAAAAGAGGCTTTCAGAAGTTGGCGAAAGCCTTTCGCTGAGGGAATACTTAAAAAAACGCCCGCATGTTTACGCAAACGGGCGCAAATGGGATGTATGGACAATAAACGCGCGGGGAAAACCTTTCTTTATAGAGGACGCAAACGCGGGCGAACTTGTTTTGGCATGCCCCGAAGATTCTGCGGACGAAACTTTCGAGAAGCTTTTTGCGGATTTCGCCCGCAAAAAAATAATGGAGCAGGCAGAAAAGATATCGCTCGAGACCGGCATAAAATTTGGTAGGTTGAGCGTGCGCGACCAATCAAGCCGCTGGGCTTCGCGCTCATCAAACGGCTCGCTTTCTTTTAACTGGAGGATAGTGCTGCTTCAGCCGGAACTTCAGGACTACATCATCCGCCACGAACTCGCGCATTCGCGCTTTATGGACCATTCGGTTTCATTCTGGATTTTTCTCAACCGCATATGCCCCGGCGCCAAACGCCTCGACGCCCGCCTTTCCAAAGAGGGAGAGGAAATCTTTAGAATTGCGAGAAAATGAACGAAACAATCCTGCATTGCGACCTAAACGGATTTTACGCCTCCGTTGAATGCCTGTTTCGGCCGGAATTGAAAAACGTCCCGATGGCAGTTTCCGGAAATCCGGAAAACCGGCACGGAATAATTCTCGCTAAAAACGAGCTCGCAAAAAAATTCGGGGTTGCAACTGGAGAAACAATCTGGGCGGCAAAAAGAAAATGCCCGGAAATAACGCTCGTTCGCCCAAGCCGCGGTAAATACTCGGAGTACTCGCAAAAAGTAAACGCGATATATTCGCGTTTCACAAACAAGATAGAACCTTTCGGAATAGACGAATCCTGGCTCGACGTGGCAGCGAGCGCAAAGCTGTTCGGAGATCCGGTCTCAATAGCAGATACAATCAGAAAAACCGTGCGGGAAGAACTTGGGCTCACGGTATCAATAGGGGTTTCTTTCAACAAGATATTCGCAAAATTCGGCAGCGACTATAAAAAGCCAGACGCCACAACTTTGATTTCGCGCGAAAACTATAAAGAAATAATATACCCACAGCCGGTATCGGCGCTTCTGTACGTCGGAAGGCGCACGGCCGAAGCCCTTGGAAAACTCGGAATAAAAACTGTGGGCGAACTCGCGCGAGCGGACAAAAAAATCTTGTCGGCAAGGTTCGGGAAACACGGCGAGTTGATATACAACGCAGCCAACGGCATTGGAGACGCCGACGTCGCATTTTTTGGAGATGAACCGGATGCAAAGTCCATCGGCAATTCCGTGACATACCGCAGAGACCTGTCGGGTATGGAAGACTTTGAGGCGGCAATTCTGGATTTGTCTGAAACAGTATCGGCGCGAATGCTGAAAGAAGGCGTAAAATGCACAACCATAAGCGTATCAATAAAAAATACCCGGCTAAATACGATAACCAGGCAAAGCCGCACAGACTCTCCGACAAATTTGTCTCCGGAAATTTTCAAAACAGCAATGCAGATAATTAAAAGCGAGTGGGACGCCGGAGAGCGGGTGAGAATGTTCGGCATAGCATGCGGGGGACTTATCCCGGCGGACTCCTCGCCGGACCAAATGTCCGTTTTCGACGAGGAAAACTGCGCCCGCCAAAAGCTGAAAAAAATGCAGGAAGCAGTTGAAAACGTCCGGGCAAAATTCGGCCGCTCAAGCCTGCGCCGCGCAAACATAGCATTTTGCGACATATTTTCCGAAGCCGACTTGCCGCCAAGCTCACTGGCAAAACACAACGGCATGACAAAAAAGCGCGCGCAGCAATAAAGAGGAACGCATAAGCCCGCACTAAAAAAAATCGCGGCTTCCCGCGTCTTTTGTATTGCAAAAATCCTTTGAATATGCTGCTTTCTTTGTTGATTTATGAGACATACGGAAGACATTATTTTAAGGCTTCTTAAAATCCGCAAAGCCAGAAAGCTTTCGGAGTCTCCGATAATGTCGGAAGAAAACGTTCAAAAATTGCGCGACTTTATAATAGAAAACCGCCGCCAGATTCCGTCGTTTGCCTTGTCGCATTTCGACAGGCTGGAAGCGTCCGGAAAACTGGGACTGGCAGAAATTGTCGACGGTAAATGCGCAGCCTGCGGCGCCGCCGTGCCGCAGGATGAAATAGACTATCTTGGCAGAAACCACAACATAGGCGTATGCGACAACTGCTACGCTTTTATCTTTATGCCGAACGAAAAATTCGACGTGGAAGATTTCTTTAAGAGATTTTTGGCTTAAATGAAAAAAATCGGATTCGCTTTTCATCCGAAACTGTTGGATTGTTTTAAAAATTACAACCGTTCCGCATTCTTCTCGGATATTTGCGCAGGAATAAGCGTAGGAATATTGGCTTTGCCTCTTGCAATGGCATTTGCAATCGCAAGCGGAGTCACGCCGGAGCAAGGCCTATACACCGCTATCGTGGCGGGATTTATCATTGCAGTATTCGGCGGTTCCCGCGTGCAAATCGGCGGCCCTACGGGCGCATTTATAGTAATTGTCGCCGGAATTATAGCCCAATACGGCTATGCGGCGCTCGCAGTTGCGACAGTTATGGCGGGAGTTTTTCTCGTCATTATGGGAATAACAAAAATGGGCAACGCAATAAGATATATTCCGCGCCCTGTTATTCTTGGATTTACAAACGGCATAGCCGTTCTAATAATGTCAACGCAACTTAAGGACTTCCTGGGGCTCTCAATGGAAAAAGTTCCGGAAGATTTTATTCCCAAAATTGCAGCAGTTTGGGAAAGCCTGCCAACAACAAACGCTCCGACTCTCATATTGGGAGTAGTTTCAATGCTCGTAATCGTATATTGGCCCAAATCTTGGCGCAGGCGTTTTCCCGGGCAAATAGGCGCAATATTTATAGGCACCCTACTATCCTTGGGGTTTTCACAATTTGGATGGAGCGTAGAAACTATTTTCTCGCGCTTCGGGGAAATACCGCGCTCGCTTCCGGAATTCCAGTGGATTTCAGTGGATTTCGCCAACATAAAAAATTTGATGATGCCCGCAGTCACAATAGCGGTGCTAGCGGCAATAGAGTCGCTGCTTTCGGCGGTGGTTGCCGACGGAATGATTGACGACAAGCACGATTCCAACCAAGAGTTGATAGCCCAGGGAATGGCAAACATAGCCGCGCCGTTTTTCATGGGAATACCCGCAACCGGCGCAATAGCCCGCACTGCGACGAATATAAAAAACGGCGGGCGCACTCCCGTGGCTGGAATAATCCATTGCGCGGTACTGCTGGCTATTCTGTTCTTTGCAGCCCCATACGCGCAGTATATACCCTTGGCAACGCTTTCGGCGGTGCTGTTTGTGGTGGCTTTCAACATGGCCGATTGGTCGGCATTTGGGGAAATGCGCAAGCTGCCGCGTTCTGACGACTGCGTATTCATGGCAACCTTCCTGCTGACCGTGGTGTTCGGTTTGACCCTTGCGATAGAAGTCGGTATGGTTTTGGCTGCAATGCTTTTTATAAGGAGGGTTTCCGATACGACCCAAGTCATGCTAGTTGACAAGAAACTGGAAACCGACTTGTCTAAATATTCCCTTGAAGGCAAGGACATTCCGGAAGGCGTAATGGTTTTCCGCATATTTGGAGTCCTTATGTTCGGAGCCGCCGACAAGCTGGAATCTATTTTAACGCAGATGGGGGAAACTCCTAAAATCGCAATTTTGAGAATGCGCACAGTCCTTGCTATGGACGCCACAGCTCTTGACGTAATGGACCATCTATATGAAAAGCTCAAGAGCAGGAATGTAATAATGATGATTACCGGCGCGCATTCGCAGCCTCTGCACATGATGCAAAAATCAGGATTTCTAGACAAAATCGGCGAGGATTTTGTGCTTGAAAATATCGATGCTGCGTTGGAAAAATCTAGGGAAATACTAGGAGAAACCTCCTCCGCAATAAATAAATCCGCAGGCAACTAACCTTGCCGTCCACATTAGATATCTGCTCAAACTCAGGCTTAAAAGCAGCCCTAAAACAAAGAGTATAAGAACGGCAGGCAAATATCCTTCTCTCCGTTTTATGCGCATTTATTGCATCATGCTCCAAACGCCTGCCATAAATGTTGCGCAGGCAATTCCGCGCAAGACTAAAGCTATAACCCATTTCATTTAGCATATTCGCATAAGAACAGCATATTATAAGCCTAATTCCCCCCCCTACTGAGATGTAAATAATTCCATAAAAAACAAAAAAATCTCTGCGACAATGTCCCTTCTGTTTTGCCTTCCAAAATTAGATTTTCTGCGCGCATATTGAGCTAGGTTTTGTAGAATTTTCCGCGTTTCCGCTCAGTTTGCGGAATTTCAAGCGGCGTTAAGAATAAAAGAAACAAGTCATTTTAAGTTTTCTACCGGCAATATTCTTATCCCGCCCGGCACAATGCAAAAAAAGTGCCGCCAAATGTTTTGCCGCCGCGCGGATGCAACTCCGACATATTGAGCCAAACTTTGCCGCGCGCAGGAAAAACCGCCTGCTTTGGCGGCGCGTTCTTTGCGGACTCCCAATCAGAATACAAAAAAAAACGCCCGTAAAAGCGCGGGCGTTTTGGAATTTGCATAAAAACTTTTTTGCTATTTGCGTTCCGCCAAATACTTGTACTTAGCCCAACGCGCGTCCACAAACTTTTGGGCGTTTGCGTCGAGTTCGGCGGCGCGCTCCGGATTGAGCATCTGAAGCATCTTAAAGCGGTTTTCAACCTTCATGTATTCAATTACCGGAATCTTCGGATCTTTGGAATCCAACTTGAACGGATTTTCGCCCGCGGCAATCTTGCGCGGATCGTATCTGTAAAGCGGCCAGTATCCTGAATCGACAGCCGCCTTCTGCTGCGCAGGACCGTTTATGAGATTATAGCCGTGCGATATGCAATGGCAGTAGGCTATAATGAGGGACGGGCCGTCGTAGCTATTGGCTTCGGTCATCGCCTTTATGACTTGGGCGTCGTTTGCGCCAATTGAAACTTGCGCAACATAGACGTTGCCGTAGTCAATCGCCAACATTCCGAGATCCTTCTTCGGCATCGACTTGCCTTCGGACGCAAACTTTGCGACAGCGCCCATCGGGGTCGACTTGCTCATCTGTCCGCCGGTGTTGGAGTAAACTTCTGTGTCCATCACCATTATATTTACATTCTTGCCGCTCGCAAGAACGTGGTCGAGACCGCCGTATCCGATGTCGTATGCCCAACCGTCTCCGCCGAGAATCCACACGGATTTTTTGACGAGGTCGTCGGCTAGTTCTCTGACTGCAACCGCTTCAAACGAGGAATCTCCCGCAAGTTTATCCTTGAGGGCCGCCACGCGCTCGCGCTGAGCGGCGATTCCAGCCTCGTTCGACTGGTCGGCTTCCATTATAGACTTTACGAAATCGTCGCCAAGCTTAGGAGCGAGCTTCTGCACGAGATCCTTTGCCATTTCCTCCTTCTTGTCGAGGGAGATTCTGAAGCCGAAACCGAATTCCGCATTGTCTTCAAATAGCGAGTTTGCCCAAGCCGGACCTCTGCCGTGCTCGTTGACGCAATAAGGCGTTGTGGGCAAATTGCCGCCGTAAATTGAAGAACATCCTGTGGCATTTGCGATATAGAGCCTGTCGCCGAAAAGCTGGGTAAGCATCTTGACGTACGGGGTCTCGCCGCAACCCGCGCAGGAACCGGAGAACTCGAAGAGCGGCTGCCTGAACTGGACGTCCTTGACAGTCTCGGTGAGCTTGAGCCTGTCGGGATTTGGCAGCGACATAAAGAATTTGAAGTTTTCTTTTTCCTGCTCGCGGATGGGCTCCTGAGCCGTCATCATAAGCGCCTTTACGCCCTCTTCGGTTCTGCTCTTTCCGGGGCAGACGGTCGCGCACAGGCCGCAGCCGGTGCAGTCTTCCGCCGCGACCTGAATGGTGAACGAGCAATCCGGATTCTTCGGCGAACGGAACGCGACATGCTTGAATGATGCCGGAGCGTTCTTAAGTTCTTCATTTGAATAGAACTTTGCACGGATTGCCGCATGCGGGCATATTGTTGCGCACTTTGCACACTGTATGCACAAGTCGGGATTCCAAGAGGGAACTTCAATTGCGATATTGCGTTTTTCCCATTGGGTGGTGGCCGACGGCCATGTGCCGTCAACCGGCAGCGCGGAAACGGGGAGCTTGTCGCCCTGGTCGCGCATCATTACCGCAGTCACGCGCTTTACAAAATCCGGGGCGTCGTTTGCCACCGCCGGTCCGAAGCCGTATTCCGCTGTGACTTCAGTCGGCACTTCCACCTGTTGGAGATTTGAAACCGAAGCGTCGACCGCAGCAAAGTTCTTCTGCACGACCTGCGGGCCTTTCTTGCCGTAGGTTTTTTCGATGGCAGCCTTAATTTTCGCAATCGCCTCCTCAGGCGGGAGAACGCCGGAAATCGCAAAGTAGCAGGTCTGCATGATAGTGTTGATTCTGCCGCCCATGCCCATTGACTTCGCAACATGGTAGGCGTCGATCACATAGAACTTAAGCTTCTTGTTTATTATCGTCTGCTGGACGTCGCGGTTGAGGTATTTCCACACGGTCTTCGCGTCGTGGATGGAGTTCAACAGGAATACTGCGCCTTCCGCCGCGCATTCCAGAACGTTGTACTTTTCCATAAACGAGAACTGGTGGCAGCCGACGAACTGCGCGTTGCTAATTAGATACGGAGCCTTTATCGGGTTTGGCCCAAAGCGCAAGTGCGAAACCGTTATGCCGCCGCTCTTTTTGGAGTCGTATACGAAGTACGCCTGGGCGTAGTTCGGAGTCTCGTTGCCGATAATTTTAATTGTGTTCTTGTTGGCGCCGACTGTGCCGTCGGAACCCAACCCGAAGAACACGGCGCTGAGCACGCTGGAATCGTCAAGCTTGAATTCGGGATTGTAGTCTATCGAATTGTTCGTGACATCATCGACAATTCCGACTGAGAAATGGTTCTTGGGCTTGTCCGCCGACATATTGTCGAACACGCCTTTCGCCATTGCGGGAGTGTAGTCCTTGGAACCCAAGCCGTATCTGCCGCCGATTACCTTCGGGTCGAAAGACGATGGTACAAGGCCGCTGCCGCGAGCTTCGGCAATTGACGCGGAAACTTCTTCAAACAGGGGCTCGCCCATTGCGCCAAGCTCCTTGGTGCGGTCGAGGACGGTAATTTTCTTAACCGTCTGCGGAATGGCGGCAATAAACTTTTTGACGCTGAAGGGACGGTACATCCTAACTTTTAACACGCCGACTTTTCCGCCGTTTGAATTGATATAGTTTGCCACAGCCTCCGTGGTTTCCGCGCCGCTTCCCATCATCACGACAATCTCTTCGGCGTCTGCAGCCCCAACATACTCGTACGGCTTGTAGGTTCTGCCGGTTAGCTTGCCAAACTTGAGCATGTTGGCTTCTACTATATCGGCGCATTTATCATAGAAAGAATTGCGCGCTTCCCAAGACTGGAAATACACGTCGGGGTTTTGAGCCGTGCCGCGGATAAACGGACGGTCGGGACTCAACGCGCGGCGGCGGAATTCAATCACCTTTTCATAGGGAATCATTTCCTTTATAATATCGTCGGAAATCGCCTCGTAAGTATTTACTTCGTGCGACGTTCTGAAACCGTCGAAGAAATGCAGGAACGGCACGCGCGATTCGAGCGTGGAAGCATGGGCTATAAGCGCCATATCGTGGGCCTCCTGGACGCTGTTTGAGCAAAGCATAGCAAAGCCAGTCTGGCGGCAAGCCATTACGTCTGTCTGGTCGCCGAAAATCGAAAGCCCATGGCTGGCGAGCGCGCGGGCGCTGACGTGCATGACAAAACTTGTAAGCTCTCCGGCTATTTTGTACATGTTGGGGATCATCAACAAGAGCCCCTGGGAAGCAGTAAAAGTAGTCATCAGCGTGCCGGTCTGGAGAGCGCCGTGCACTGATCCCGCCACGCCGCCTTCACTCTGGAGCTGGCTGATCGACGGGGTTGTTCCCCAAATATTCTTCTTGCCTTTTACAGCCCATTCTTCACAGGACTCCGCCATCGGAGAAGACGGCGTAATGGGATAAATGGCAATGGTTTCACTAACTCGGAATGCAACGGATGCTACCGCTTCATTCGCGTCTGTAATCACGCTATTTTTATTTTTCATTGCTTTTTTTATTGAAAACTGGAAACGGCTTTTACCTACATTTTAGAGTAAAAGATATTGCAAACTTACGCCTTTTAGGGATTTTCGTCAACACAATTTCAAGTTTTTTGGAGCGCAGAGAGGCGTTTTTTTATATCAATTTAGAAAGCAGTAAATTGCGAGCTTATTTGCCACAAAAAATCAATCTGCCTCAATCGAGTGAGATTTTTTCGCTCCCTCCACTCATCCCGAAGTTTGCATACCGGCATTTTTTTGGGAATCTTTTGGTTTAATAGCATTTATCCATTTTTGTTCTTGACCGTAAAAAACGCCCAAATTAAATTTTCAATATATGAAAAAGATATGCCAATGGAGTTTTTCAACCCTTTCCGCCGCAATTCTCTTTTCTGCGGCGACGGCCGCAAATGCGCGGGATGCTGAAATCTTTAAGGCGGCTGCCGAAGACGAACTTTCGTTCGCCCCAGCCGGAAGCGTAGAATTTTTCGGAACAATAAAAAAGGCCCTAGACACGTCCTATAACGGCGACATTATGGCTTGGGATATAGATGATCTCGTGCGCCCGTTTTCAGAACGCAAGGAAGATGGCAGCTGGCAAATAGAATTTTGGGGGAAATGGTTTACGTCGGCCGCGCTTGCCTACGACTACAATCCATGCGCGGTACTGGACACCCGCCTGAAATATGCCGTAAAAAGCCTGCTTTCCACTCAAAGCCCTGACGGCCAGATAACCACCTACAAAAGCGGCAGGGAATTCGGCACTTGGGACATGTGGGGCAGAAAGTATGTAATGCTGGGGCTTCTTGCAGAATACGATAGAACCGGAGATAAATCAGTGCTTTCGGCAATTGAAAAGCACGCCGGCTATATAATGCAAAACTACGGCAAAGAAAAGAAAAGCATTTGCGACAACGGAATGTGGGGCGGGCTCGCCGCATCAAGCATCCTCGAGCCTTTTGTAAAGCTTTATAGAGCAACTGCAGAAAAAAAATACTTGGATTTCTGCCAATATATCGTCGATAACTGGGCAGAATCAAAAAATAAGCCCGACCTGCTCAATAAGGCGCTGGCAGGCAAAAATGTCTTCGACATGTTCGAAAAGCCGTCCGACGACAAATCCAAAGGCTACATGTCCGGCGGCTATTCAAAATCCTATGAAATGATGTCTTGCTACGAGGGATTGATGGAATTGTACCGCGCCACGGGGAATCCTGACTATAAAAAAGCTGTCGAAAACGCCGCGCGCAATATCAGGGACACTGAAATCACCGTTCTCGGCTCAGGCTCGATTTGGGAACGCTGGGTGTTCGGCAAGTTCTGCCAGCAAAAAAAGACCGACCACTGGATGGAAACATGCGTGACCGCCACTTGGATAAAATTGTGCGCGCAAATGCTGCGCATATCAGGCGATTCTAAATTTGCCGACGACATAGAGCTTGCCGCCTACAATGCACTTATTCCGGCCCAAATGAACGACGGCAAATGGTGGGCGCACTACACTCCAATGGACGGAATCCGCACTCCCGCCCCCGAACAGTGCAAAATGCATATGAATTGCTGCGTGGCAAGCGGTCCGCGCGGGCTTTTTCTCCTGCCGAAAATAGCATATATGACATCGCCCAACTCCATAACTGTAAACTTTTACGAGCGCAGCGCCGCAAAGCTTCCGGTCAAGGACGGAGAAGTCAAATTGGAACTATCCGGGGGAGATATGCTTGAAGGCAACGTCGCGGGAATATTCCTAAAGGAAGTGCCGCAAGGCGAAAGCGAATTTGAAATTGCGCTCAGGATTCCCCGTTGGAGCAAAAACTCGAGAGTTTTTGTAAACGGGATTGAAGTTCCTGAAAAAGTTGAAGCCGGAACCTATCTTAAGCTGTCGCGCAAATGGAAGAAAAACGACGCAATAGCCGCAGTTTTCGACTGTTCTGTAAAACTACTGCAAGACCCTGCAGATTCCCGCATGTACGCCTTAGCCCAAGGACCTTTCGTTCTTGCTGCGGACAAGCGGTTTGAAAAAAATTTCGACAAGCCGGCAACATTCAAGACAGACAAAGACGGCAACGCCGCGGCAAGGCCGGCGGCGGTGCCC
>FR901636.1:39440-48074 GCA_000438015.1 Coraliomargarita sp. CAG:312
CGGCAAGGCCGGCGGCGGTGCCCGGAACAAACCTCGCCTTTGAAATCGAAACCGCCGACGGAGAAAAGCGGACGTTTATAGACTACTGTTCCGCGGGGTCGACCTGGTCAAAGGACTCCCAGTTCAGAGTCTGGACGCAAGACCCCGCAAAATAGCCTGCCGCCTTTAATGAATTTGCCCCAGACCGGCTATCCACACACCCGCTCATTCCGCGGACTGCGGGCAAAGCGCGCGGCAAAAAAAGCTCGCTTCCACCAAACGCCTAACCTCCCTCAACTTGGCTCTGACACTCCGTCTGCCGGAAACTGCCCTTCCCTGCTGCGCGTTAAATCCCACTTGCCAAATAATAATGCGCCGCACTCCTCCCCTCAACCGCCTTCCGCAACGCTCCGTATAAATACGCATTTCGACGCCCAATCCACCCCCATAAGCGGAAGTCCGCAAACCAGTTCAACCGCTAATTGGCGAAGTTAAAAATTGAAAGCGGCAAAATCCAATTCTTGTGCAATTTTATTGCGCGCATTCCCAAATATTACTTTTCCAAAGAAACAATTATAAGCCTAGAATATTAAGCAACTCCAATAAGTTGCCATATATGCGCTATAAGAAAATCGGTATGCCCAATTTCTTCATTCAACACAGTTCTCTAGGCATTTTCCTCATTTTGCAGATAACCACCGCGCAAAGGTTTCAAAAACAAATTTTAGCCAGACTAAATATTGCCGCAAAAAAATACAATTGCGAGCCTAGTCAAATGTAAATGCCCAACTTTATTCCAACAAAAGTTCCGAATCCTTCGACATAAATAATTAAAATCAAAAAGAGTTTTCCCATAAGCTTGCAGTGCAAATAATATGCGGGCGGACAGAAAAATATTGCCGGAACGCAAATCCAACACCTTGCCAAGAACATCGGAATCTTTCGGGCGCGGCAATAAAGCTGCTTTAAAAACCTAGAAGCCAGGCGAAAAAATATGCTGCGAGTCCATCACCAAAAATTTCGCGGAGACTTTTCGGGAGCGCAACCCAAAAGCCTTTTGCCTGCCGCATATCGCCGCGCTTTATGCTTAGCCATGCGCGCACAAAATAAAACCTGCAGCCTTTCAATGAAAAGAGAAAAAACTTCAACTATGGACGGCGGCAAACATTCGCATTTTAAATGGAGAAACCGTGCCTTCACGCAAAAAATTGAAACACTCGCCTCTCAAATACAATATTCCTAAACAAGTTTGCCATAAAAGAAAAATATATCATTTTTCTGTTGTCCGTTTGGCGAAAAACAGTTAAATTGCATATTGTTAATATAACTTTTCTCGTAAAAACTCAAACTAAACGCACCAATGAAAAAAACACTTTGCATGATGCTTGCCGCCGCCGCGGCAGTTTGCCACGCGGAAATAAAGTTTCTTCCGGTGGAAAACGACAGCCCAAAATACACCCAAAAATTAAAAAACTTGCCCAAAGGGGCCAAAGACTTTGAAGTAGAACTTCCGCGCCCGCAAAATGAAACTGTCGTAAACGCCGCGGATTTCGGGCTAAATGAAAGCGTAACAAACGCCGCAACTATAATCAACGCAGCAATAGATCATTGCAAAAAAACGGGCGCTGGCAAACTCATACTTCCCAAAGGCACTTACAAGGTTTTTGAGGATGTCACTATAACTCTCGACTCAATGAAAGATTTCACTCTGGACGGACAAGGTTCCACGCTGGTCTTTTTCAAGGAGAGGGTGAACAACATATCCGTAGTCGATTGCCAGCGCATAAAAATCTGCAATTTAAACGTCGACTGGGACTGGGATAGGGATCCGCTTGCAAGCCTTGTGCAAATTGTGGGAAGCAAAGAAGACGGCGAAAACAGCTATGTCGAATTTGAATTCCTTGAGTACGACGATTTCCCTAATAAGAATACGCGCTTTGTATGCACGTCCCCCTACGATGTAAAGAACGATTGCGTAGGCGGCGAAGACGGCTTCCACCGTTGGTGGAACAACCCGTGGGGGCCAAAAGTTCCGGTAAAATGCGAATGGATAAAGCCGAACGTAGCGCGTGTCTATTATAACAAAGACGTAGTTTACGGGAATTTTAAAGGCTATAACGACCTTCCCAAGAATGTTCCTGTCCGCCTTCAGCACTACTATTACCACATGAATAACATGTACCTTAAAAGCAACAGGCACATGACGCTCGAAAACTTCAACGTATTCTCGTGCGCGGGACATGCGTTTGTCGTGGACGGAAAGCAGGAGTACTTCCAATTCTTAAATGTCACAATAAAGCGCCCCGAAGGATCAAAGCGCAGGACAATTACCTGCTCCGCAGACCATATGCACTTCACGCGGTCCAAAGGCTTTTTTAAAATGAAAAACTGCGAGTACAGCCTCGGCGCAGACGACTGCATAAACATGCACGACTGCAGCGGATTTGCCAGGCGCAATTCCGACTACTCCGTCCTGACGCAAAACGCCAGGACCGTGGCAATCTATAAAATAGGCGATGAAATCGAACTCCGCCAGGGCGACTTCAGCCCGAGCGGGTTCAAATCGAAAGTGTCAAAAATAGTTCCTGTAAAACCCAGCGAAGGCGTGTACGAAGTGTTCTTTGCCGAAAAAGTCCCAGAGCAAAAACTCGACGGC
Source organism: Coraliomargarita sp. CAG:312 (assembly GCA_000438015.1). GTDB lineage: Bacteria > Verrucomicrobiota > Verrucomicrobiia > Opitutales > Intestinicryptomonadaceae > Merdousia. The sequence continues at coordinate 42,076 of FR901636.1, forward strand.
TTCATAATGTTTAACTGGGAATACGACACCCACAATATCATAATAGAAGACAGCAAATTTTGGGGCAACCGCGCGCGCGGAATTTTGATTCTCGCACGCGATGTGACAATAAAGAACTGCCATTTTTACCACAATGAAATGGGAGCAATAAAGATTGAAACCGGCTATACTTTCAATTTGTGGAGCGAAGGATACGGGGCAAAAAACATAGTCGTGCGCAACTGCACTTTCGATTCTGCTTCCATAACAAGCGCATGGCGGGATATAAACTTAAATGTATATATGAAACGCGACCCATCTCCGGGCGGAACAATGTACCCAATCCTAAGCGATATCCTCTTTGAGAAGAACACCTTCATAGACTCTTTCGGATATGTAGCCAATATAACAAGCTCAGGCAACGTCGTGTTCCGCAACAACACCATCATGCACAAAACCGACCGCAAAAAGCCCGTGGCAAACCGCGGAACATTCTATGTTGCGTATTCCTCCGACACTAAAATAATCAACAATAAATTTGTAGAGAGCGATTTTGCAAACTCCGGAGTCTACTACGATACCGACACCACAAAAAATCTGGTATTTGAAGGCAACAGGCTCGTAAAATCTCCAGAAGAGCAATAATAGGACTTTCTCTCCAAAGCGTGCGCGAACACTTGCGCATTTCCAACAATAGGCAACATTAAAAAGGGTCCGCATTCAATGCGGGCCCTTTTTTACGCAAATCCCGGAATTAAAACACGTATGAAACCGCCGACATCATGAACATTCCAAGAAAGGCTCCTACTATTCCATAATGCTCGTGTCCATATTCCTTTGCCATAGGCAAGAGTTCGTCCAGAGATATGAATATCATAATGCCCGCTGTCACAGCCATAGCGGATCCGACCAGCGCGGGAGTCAAATACGGAACCAAAATAAAATAAGCAGCAATCGCCCCGGCAGGCTCGGCAAGCCCCGAAAGCGCAGCCGTCCAAAAGGCCTTTTTTTTGTCTCCGGTGGCATTGTAAATCGGCAAAGCCACCGAAACTCCTTCGGGTATGTTGTGCAGCATTATGGCAATTCCGACTGAAATTCCCAGCGCGACATTCTCCATGCTTGTCACAAATACAGAAAGTCCCTCCGGGAAATTGTGCACTCCCAGTGCTATCGCCGTCATTAGTCCAACCCTTCCCGCATTTTGGCGGCGCTTGGATTCCGGGGAATTTTTATCCATCATCTCATGCCCGACATGCTCGGGAATAAAATAATCTATGCATGCGGCCGCCAAAACGCCCGCAAAGAACATGGCGCTGGCAAGAAGTTGCGCGGGCTTTTCGCCCATGCCGGCGTTTGAAGCGTTGCCGTCGCATATCATCCTCGTAGCCATCGGCATTATATCCATAAATGAAAGATACACCATGACGCCGGCGGAAAAACTCATTCCCAACGCAAACAGCTTAAAATCGTTGCGCTTTATAAAAAAAGTCATGCCCGCACCGATCGCCGTAGCGGCTCCGGCAACGAGCGTTATTAAAAAAGACGTAAATATTTCGGATTGAATATTCATTTTTTTTCTATCGAAAAATATTTAAAAAGATAAAAATGCAAATTTTTAAAGTTGCGCCATGACGGAGCAAAATCCCCCGACCAAAGCGGAAAATAATTAAAAAAATATGCGCCGTTCCTATTTATTTTTATTGAAAACTTACGAAATTAATATTGCCGATTTTGTTTTTTTACAATTGAAAATATTTTCTTGACTTCCAGATGTCAAGAACTAACTTAATAATAATAATAATTACTATTAGCATTAAAAATGAACTCCATTCCGAAGCATTCCCTCCAGAGGCGCCGCTCAGCAAAGCGCGACGCCATATTGAAACTATTGCGTTCGGAAAGGCTCGACCACCCAACAGCAAACGACGTCTATCTGGCAATCCGCAAGACTTATCCAAATATAAGCCTCGGCACAGTTTACAGGAATTTAAACGATATGTCCGAAGACGGAAGCATTTTAAAAATATCATCCCCGCATGCGCCGGACCGGTTTGACCACACAATAGAGCCTCATTTGCATTTTGTATGCTCGCATTGCGGCAACCTGTGCGACTTGCATTTAAGTTCCCCCATCGCCTACATAAAGAACGCGCTGGAAAGCGAAGGGTTCCAGATCGGGAAAATTTCAATAACAATAACCGGAGCGTGCCCCAATTGCGCATCCGAACCATCAAGAAAGGGAAAAAAATGAAAACACTAAAAGGCACTAAAACAGAAAGAAACCTAATGGCCGCATTTGCGGGAGAATCGCAGGCCCGCAATAAATATACGTTTTTTGCAAGCGTCGCAAAGAAGGAAGGCTACGAGCAAATAGCGGCAATTTTTCAAGAAACCGCAGACAATGAAAAAGAGCACGCCAAGCGCTTCTTTAAATTTCTTGGAGAAACATCTGTTGAAGTCTCCGGGACTTACTGCAGCGGACTAGGAACCACTGCCGACAACCTGTTGGCGGCAGCAAATGGCGAACATGAAGAATGGTCGGACATGTACCCTCAATTTGCAAACGAAGCCGATGAAGAGGGATTCGCGGAAATTGCCGTAGTGTTCAGGAAAATAGCAGAAGTTGAAGCGCACCACGAGGCGCGCTACCGCAAGCTGCTGGAAAATGTAAAGGAAGGCTCGGTATTTGTCAAAACCTCGCCTACGGAATGGAAGTGCCGCAACTGCGGCTTCATATTCAAAGGCGCTGCGGCTCCCGAGAAATGCCCCGCTTGCGCGCATCCGAAAGCGTACTTTGAAATTTTGGCAGACAATTTCTAGCACTTAAACCCTAAAAAAGCTCAAGGGAAAATAATATCTGCGCGCATGCGCAACTTTGCGCTTTTTTAAGTGTCTAACAAAGCAGTCCCCGATAAATTTATTTCAAAGAGGGGACCATGAAAAAATAATAATCGCTGTACGCACGCTTCCGGAGTAAAAAACGGAAGCGTTTTTTTGCGGCAAATACCGCAAAGCTGCGAAATAAACTAAAAAAACGGGAAATCAATTTTTCAATATTTGGAAGCAGATTTCCGTTAAAAAAATTCAACCCGAAACCGATGCCTACGCTTCCCATGCGAAGTTACACCAGTGCAAACGGACGGAAAAAACGCATGCCGCCTGAAAGTAATAAAACAACTTATGCGCAAAATTTTGTATAAAACGTTTCCAAGGCAAAATCTCAGCGCACGGAAATCAGGCGCCTGGGAAACGGTTTTTCATTGAGCTCATCATTTGGCTCATTCTGCGCCGCCCCTTGTCGCCCCGCATCATTTTCATCATCTTTCGCATTCCCTCGAATTGCTTCAACAAGGCGTTGACATCCCTTACCTGGGTTCCGGAACCGGATGCTATCCTCAGACGGCGGCGGGCGTTTATTATGCCGGGATTCCTGCGTTCCGCAGGCGTCATAGAAAGTATAATCGCCTCCGTCTGGCGCATTTTTCGCTCCTCGCGCTCTCCGACGCTTATCCCGCTCAACCCGGGCAGCATTTTCATTATTCCCCCCAACGACCCCATCTTTTTTATCTGCCTCATCTGGGATAGAAAATCTTCAAGGTCAAAATCCGCCTTTTTCAGCTTTTCAGCCATCTTTGCGGCTTCGTCGGCATCGATTGTCTCCTGAGCCCTCTCTACAAGACTGACGACATCGCCCATGCCCAATATGCGCTGCGCCATTCTATCTGGATGGAATATCTCTATGTTTTCCAGCTTTTCGCCAGTTCCCGCAAATTTTATGGGCGCTCCGGAAACTGTTTTTATGGATAAAGCGGCCCCGCCGCGGGCGTCGCCATCTAATTTTGTAAGGACAACGCCAGTTATATTTACCGCCTCGTTAAACGCCTTGGCAACATTTACGGCCTCCTGCCCCAATGCGGAATCTGCAACTAGCAAAACCTCCGACGGAGAAACTCTTTGGCGCAATTTTACGATTTCCTCGATTAAACCGGCGTCGATTTGCAGCCTGCCCGCTGTGTCGAATATTATGGCATCCGCGCCTTCGTCCAAGGCTTTGCGCTCCAGATTCTGGGCTAGAGACGGGACATCGGAAGATCCTCTGTCTGAATAGACCTTGACTCCTATCTGCGCTCCCAAAGCCTCCAGCTGGTCTATAGCCGCCGGGCGGTATATGTCGCATGCTATCAGCGCAGGAACAAATCCTTGTTTTTTAAGTAGCCGCGCGAGTTTCGCCGAAGATGTCGTCTTGCCCGACCCGTGAAGGCCCACCATCATGATTTTCAAGGGGCGCTCGCCGGAAAGCTCCGTGGAACCCTCGCCCAAGAGTTTTTCAAGCTCGTCGTTTATTATTTTTACAACAAGCTGCCCCGGCGTGACGGACTTGATGACCTCGCGGCCTATACATTCCGACTTTACCCTCTCGGTGAATTCCCGGGCAACTTTAAAATGCACATCCGCCGACAGCAAAGCCTTCCTGACTTCGTCCAAAGCCTGGGCCATATTCTCGTCGGTAAGTTTGCCTATGCCGCGCAAATTGCGCAAAGCCTTGCCTATATTTTCGGTGAGTGATTCCAGCATTTTACATCGAATTTTTAATAGTTTGATTTGATTACACCATATATCGCGATATTACTCAAACTTATTTTAGTCAGCTTCCCGGCGAAACTCCGCCGCAGTCCGCGCAAAACGCTTGGCCAGAACTGAAACGACTATCAGCTGGTACGCATGGTAGAGCATAGTCGGCAGAAGAATCACCCCGATTACTGCGGGATTGTCGAATAGCACCTTGCTCATCACCGAACCGTGGACAAGCGACTTCTTTGAACCGCAAAACAAAGCCGTAATGGTGTCAGGCCTATTGAACCCCATTAGGCGGCATAGTATTCCTATTATAAAATAAACGGCAAAGAACAGCGCAACCATGCAAACCGACAGCTCTATAATAACGGTCGGGGGAAAACCAGAAAACATCTTCTTGTAAAAAGAATCGCAAAACGAAGTGTACACAATTAGAAGTATTATGGTTTGGTCGAAATTCCTGAGAGCCTTTTTATGGGCCTCGGCAAACGCGCCGAATTTAGGATTGAGTGCAACCCCCAAACACACCGGCACTAAAACCTGGACTATTAACTTGAATATGACCTCGCCCAGCCCGTTTGCCCCGTCGACTTTTTCAAGGAACAAACTCATCCAAACGGGCGTGAGAAAAACTCCCATTAGGCTTGATACGCTGGCGTTGAAAATAGCTGCCGGAATATTCCCACCCGCTATGGAAACCATGACAACCGACGACGACACAGTAGAAGGAAGCGTCGCCAAGAAGAAAGACCCTATCCATAAATATCGCCCGTTCCCCTGCGCCGACGACGCGCCAAATAAATGCATTACAGCCAGCATTATCAAAGGGAACACCACAAAAGTAGAAATATGCACGAGCATATGAAGCCTGACGTTCACAAGCCCAGCTTTAAGTTTGTCGCGGTTTAAGCGCAAACCGTAAAAGAAAAATATTCCCGCCACTCCCCAAGTTGCAATGTCGCTCAGGGAAAACGGATCCCTGTCTATGCCTATTTCAGGCGCAACCCACGCAAGAGCGATGGATAAAAATAGCATTATTACAAACGGCTCAAGCCCGATTTTTTTTAAAAATCCCATACGGAAGTAAATTATTTTTTAGAAACTATTGTATTGATTTTCGACCCGCGCGGCAATCTGGCAAGCTTTGTAAGCCCATGCCCGAATGCGATTCCAACTTTAGCCTTTCCGTTAACAGCCCAACCGTTTGCATCCAAAATTGGTGCCAAATTGCGGGCGCGAAGCTTTATCGCGGCTATTAAAACCGACGGCAGAGATATGGAAAGCACAATACCTACGACGCCCAAGGGCAGCCATATTCCCATGCCGAACACAAACTCCAAAAACATTCCAAAAGCGGTTGTGACGCCTCCTACGGCTACGCCCAAAGCGGCGACAGTCCCAACGTCGAGCTTCTTTTTCTTGTCGGATTCGGCCGCCTGAGGCGG
>FR901636.1:48097-65248 GCA_000438015.1 Coraliomargarita sp. CAG:312
GGTGATCCTGCCGCCAATGGAATCGCCGCAAGCTTCTTCATATTTTCGTTGTCTTCTGCGCTTGCGCGCTTGGCAATTTGCTCGCTAACCCATTTTACAAGACGCTTATAAGGGGAAAAGAACGCCTGGTGCACTTCAATTGAATTCGCAACTATTTTTACGACCATGGCGTCCCAGTCCCTGCCGCGCGTGTCGTAGAATATGCCGTGCTTGCCGACAATCAGATTGTCGCTGTCGCCGGCAGTGACAACGGCAACTATATTAATATCGTCTTCGCCGCGCCTCTTGCATACGCAATAAAGCAAATACCCATAGCATAGAGCAGCCATCTGCGCGTGCGCGGCGGTATTTTCCACCTTTATGCACAAGTCGCACGTCCGCTGGTCTATATATAGAGAGCCGAACTGGAATATGGCGGGGACCTTCTCTTTGTAAAAGTCTGAAAAACTTACAAAATTTTTTAGCAGCTTGAAGATGTTTGCATTAAACAACACCAGCTTCTCGACATTGTTGATGTTGTCGATTTTCGGCTGCAAAGACTTGTCGCGCTCGACAAGTTTCAACAAATCATCCAACCGGTTTTCGGAAAGAATCGCGCGCACACGCTCCGCCGAAATCGACGTTATTGCGCCGGATGGCTTTGACGCGAACCAGCTTGAATATGGAACAAACATGCTTTTTATCTTGCGCCATTGCGACGAAGTCAGCTCCCCGTTGAAATCGGAACCGAGCGCGGGCGACGCAACTAATTTAGCAAACGCTTCGGCGGCGTCTTTCCATGCCGGGTTTATTCCTGAAAGAAGATTTAGGCTGCAATCGGGGCATATGCGGGAAATGGGAAGTTCGCGCAAAACTGGCGACTGGAAAGACAATCCTACGGACAATGCGTCGGAAAGGCTTGAGGCGGAAGGATTCACCAGGGAGTCGGCAGTGGAGTCGAAAGCCATAATTTCCGCGCGCACAAAAAAATCGTCTATTTTATCGGCTACTTTTTCCAAGGCGGAATTTGCCGCGCAGGTATCGGAGCCCAAAGGCAATATTGCGCTGTCGGCATTAGGGGCATCCAGCCATGCCCCATATTCAATTGCGTCGGAATAAAATTTCTTTATGGCGGATTCGTCCACACCAATTTCGCCCGAGCGGTCAGGTTTGCCACCCTCCACCAAAATTATGTCAGAAAGCACATTTTCAAGTTCCTTGTCGCCTCCGCAGGAAATTTTTGTTATTATCCCGTCTGCGTTGAAAGCCGTTCCGGCAAATATTTTTAACGGATCGGAAAAGTCCTCAACGGTTATTTCTCCGGCATCGGGTTTGCCCAAATCCGCCAATATTTGCTTGGCGCTCGCCAACAAGGCAGCGCCCTCGGGCGATGAATCGTCTATATTCGAAAGCTCAAGCGAAGGGGACGACTCTAATAGCTTGGACTTGTCTTTCAGAAAACGGCATACCCATTCGACAGCCGCTACGACTTCGTTGTGGCGTATGCTTAAATCATTGTCGGAATCTATGAGATCAAGCGTCTTGGAATCAAATACGAGCCCGTCGGTGGGACAGCTAAGAGCCGCCCATAGCTTTTGGTCCAGGGAGCCAATGTTCTCTATGTCCGACGCGTCGGATATATCGACTTGATAAAATCCTCCGGCCTTAAAAAAGTTCCACTTATGTTCAGACACTTTTTCTTCCATAATTCGACAAATATTGCGTCCAATTTCAGATTTTCAAGAAATTAGATTCCTTTAAAGCTGGCATTATAATATAAATGAATCGTTATTATTTGCCATTTATTGAATGGACACGCGCAAATAAATAAATACAAATGCAAATAAACGCTTTCTTTATCTGCATCAAAATTCTATGAAAAAAATAGCAATATTAGCATTTTTATCGCTCGCCGTTTCAACGGAGGCTTTGTCCGCCCAATTGGATGTTGAAATAAACCCAGGGAAAACCTATCAAACCATAGATAATTTCGCCGCCGCAGACGCATGGAGCGGAAACTTCGCAGGGCAGTATTTCGCCGCGCCGCAAAAAGAACAAATAGCCAAGTGGCTGTTTTCCCAAAAGCTCGGCGCCGACGGAAATCCCGAAGGAATCGGGCTGTCGATGTGGCGCTTCAATATAGGCGGAGGAACTCTCGAACAGAACGGCGCAAATATTCAGCCATACCAGCGCAGAGCCGAATCGTTCCTCACCAAGGACGGCAAACACTACGACTGGGGAAAATGCTCCGGGCAAATTTATTTCGCCAAAAAAGCCAAACAATACGGATGCGGCAAACTTCTTCTATTTTCAAACACCCCGCCCGTTCAATGGACCCGCAATGGACAAGGATACGGCGAAAAAGGCGACAACTCGGCAAACCTTAAACAAGATTGCTACGGGAAGTTCGCAGATTACATGGCGGATGTCGCAAAACACTTCGGAGAAATAGGCTTAACAGTAAACTATATAAGCCCCATAAACGAACCCCAAGTAAAGTGGGACAACAACAGGCAGGAAGGCTCCCCTTGGCTTTGCTCCGAAATGAAAAAATTGCTTGTTGAGCTCGACCGGGCCTTGTCCGAAAGGAATCTTGAAACCATGATTTATTTTGGCGAAGCCGGACATCCCAAATACAACTTCACCGAAAACGCCTACGGAGTTCCGGACAAAAGATGGAAAAAAGATCCGCCAGACGAACATCCAAACTTAATCATAAAAAAATTTTTCGACCCCAAAAGCAAGTTCTACGTTGGAGACCTTAAGCACATGCCCAAATTTCTCTGCGGGCACAGCTACCACTCCCACTGCAAAAATGCGGAAATGCAGCAAGTCCATAAAAGCATAGCCGCCGAAGCAAAGAAATATGGAATAGGATACCACCAGTCAGAATGGTGTATGCTCCCCCATTTTAAAGCCAAAGACATGGACGGATTTACCCCCGACTGGTTCAGCGACAACCGCGCCGATATGCAAGTTGCGCTGGCTATGGCGAGAATAATTTATTCGGACTTCACAAATGCAAACGCCCTGTCGTGGGGATACTGGAAAGCTATGGAAGTTAACGGAGACCACGCGCTCATAGGGCTTTACCCCAAAGACGGGCGCCTTGAAAACGGCGGAACGGTCCGCGCAAACAAAATTCTCTGGGCGCTGGGCAATTACAGCCTCTTTGTCCGCCCAGAGTACAAGCGCATAGATTTAAAAGGTGCCGACGACCTAAATAAAACCGCGGCTACGGCATTCGCATCTCCCGACGGAAACAAAATCGTAGCAGTTTTCGTAAATTCGTCTTTTGAATGCGACACCGCAAAAATATCGCTTCCGGAAAAATACGCAGACTCAAAAGTAAAAGCATTCCGCACCGACACAAATTCCGATTTGGCAAACATGCGCGTTTGCGAAAATACGCGCGAATTTGTAATTGACCCAAGATCAATTACAACTATACTCTTTGAATTATAATACGCTTTTCTATATATAACTAAGAAAGATGGGACTATGAGAAAATTATCAACTGCAATTCTATTATTTGCGGCGCATTTGGCGTTCGCGGACGCCACAAAGTTGGATGTGTCGATAAACCCTGAAAAGACCTTCCAAACTATAGACAATTTTACCGCCTCAGACGCATGGAGCGGAAACTTCTCAGGGCAGTATTTTTCCGCTCCGCAAAAAGAACAAATCGCAAAGTGGCTGTTTTCCCAAAAGCTCGGCGCCGACGGGAATCCCGAAGGAATCGGACTGTCGATGTGGAGAATAAATATTGGAGGGGGCACCCTGGAACAGGACGGAGCCGATATTCAGCCATACCAGCGCCGGGCGGAATCGTTCCTCACCAAGGACGGCAAACACTACGACTGGGGAAAATGCTCCGGGCAGCAATATTTTATGCGCAAAGCAAAAGAATACGGCTGCGACAAATTTCTGCTGTTTTCAAACACCCCGCCCGTTCAGTGGACTAAAAACGGCAAGGGATATATGGACTTTAAATCATACGCCTCAAACCTCAAGCCAGACTGCTACGGGAAATTCGCAGATTACATGGCGGATGTCGCAAAACATTTTGAGTCGCAAGGCTATAACATAGCTTATATAAGCCCCATAAACGAGCCCCAAGGCGACTGGAATACAAACCGCCAGGAAGGGTCGGCATGGTGGCTTTCAGAGATGGCAAAAATGGCGAGGGAACTAGATAAATCCATCTCGAAATCAGGACTAGAAAACACAAAAATCCTCCTAGGCGAAACTTGTTCATATAAGGCCTGCATAGACGGAATAGCCGCCAAAGACATAATGTGGAGCAAGCTATATGAAAAAAATTGCCCGCCCGAAGAATTGCCTATAAGCCAATTAAAAGCTTTCTTTTCCAAAGATTCCCCCCATTACCTCGGAGACCTTAAAAACCTACATAAAGTGTGGGCGGCGCACGCCTACGGCAGTTGTCACAAGTTTAAAGACGCTATAGACATAAGAAAAAAACTTGCTGCAGAAACTGAAAAATATTCCGTAGGATTCATACAATCGGAGTGGTGCATGCTTCCCAGAAAGAACATATTGGAGGGCTTTTCAAAAGATTGGCAATCCGACAATTTCGCCGACATGCAATCATCCCTTAAAATGGCGCGCATAATATCCCTAGACCTAACAATTGCCCAGTCTCAAGGATGGGGATATTGGAAAGGAATGGAGGTAAAGGGAGACCATGCGCTTGTCGGGCTATACCCTAAAAACGGACGCCTGGAGGACGGTGGAGTCGCGCGCGCAAACAAAATGCTTTGGGCGCTCGGCAACTATAGCCTGTTCATCCGACCGGGGTTTAAGCGCGTAGATTTGGCAGGCGCCGACGACGTGAGCAATGTGTTGGGTTCGGCTTTCATATCTCCAGACGGCAAGAGAATTGTAGCGGTTTTTGTGAACTCTTCCTTCGACTCGGTCGCCGCGGACATATCTATGCCATCAGATTGCCAAAAGAAAATTGCAAAAGTATCCGCATTTAAGACAGACGAACGCAGCGACTTGTCGAATCTCCGAGTCTCCGACCTGTCCAAATTTGTCTTTTCTCCCCGCTCTATAACTACATTCGTTTACGATTTAAACTAATATCAAACTCAATTAAAACACTCCATGAAAAAAAGAATACTCGCATTATTAGTGATGCTCTCCATCTTAACGCCGGTTATCCGAGCCGATTGGAAGCCCGCCGGAGACAAAATAAAAACGCCTTGGGCAGAAAAAATAGATGTAAAAAACGTCCTTCCTGAATATCCGCGCCCGCTTATGGAAAGATCCCGCTGGCAAAATCTCAACGGGCTATGGAAATACGCCATTCTGCCGCTGGACGCAGGGCAGCCCGGGAAATTTGACGGCGATATACTTGTCCCTTTTGCCATAGAATCAAGCCTGTCTGGCGTAATGAAGACTGTAGGGGAAAAAAACAACCTCTGGTATCAACGCGCATTTTCCATTCCGGAAGACTGGCGCGGCGACAAAATTCTGCTTAATTTCGGGGCTGTCGACTGGAAAGCGGACGTTTGGGTAAATGGCGTAAAAGTAGGCTCACACACAGGCGGGTACACTCCGTTTTCTTTTGACATAACAAGCGCATTGAAATCCGAGGGCGAAAATATCCTGACAGTCAAGGTCTGGGACCCCACCGACAAGTCTTACATCCCCCGCGGAAAGCAAGTCCAAAAACCGCACGGCATTTGGTATACCGCAGTCACCGGAATCTGGCAGACAGTTTGGCTGGAGCCAGTCGGGCAATCGCATATATCGGCTGTCAGGACAACTCCTGACATCGACGCAAAAAACCTAAAAGTTAGAGTTTGCTCAAACGATTCCGAAACAATAGCGAGCATAGAAGTCTTTGACGGAGAAAAAGTGGTCGCAAAATCTTCAGCAGTAGCCGGCGAAGAAACAGAAATCGCAATTCCCGCCCCCAAGCTTTGGTCTCCGGACTCTCCCTTCCTTTACGGCTTAAAAATAGACCTGCTAAAAGGCGGCAAAGTTTGCGACTCTATAAAAAGCTATGCCGCCATGCGCAAAATTTCCATAGGCAAATCCAAAGACGGCAGAACAAGAATGCGCCTAAACAACAAGGAACTCTACCATATGGGGCCGCTAGACCAAGGATGGTGGCCGGACGGGCTATATACCGCGCCGACCGACGAAGCGCTGGCTTTCGACATAATCAAGACAAAAGAGCTGGGATTCAATATGATCCGCAAGCACGTAAAAGTCGAACCCGCCCGCTGGTACACCCACTGCGATAAAATCGGAATGCTCGTGTGGCAGGATATGCCCAGCGGCGGCGAAGGCTACGGATGGTCGCAATATGAGTATATCGACTACAAGCCCGAACCTAACAGACGTTCTCCGGAATCCGAAGCAAACTACCGCAAAGAATGGTCTGAAATTATGAATTACCTGCATTCCAATCCCTGCATAGTAGTGTGGGTGCCGTTCAACGAGGCGTGGGGACAGTTCAAAACGGTTGAAATTACCGAATGGACAAAGTCCCGCGATCCTTCGCGCCTGGTAAATTCCGCAAGCGGAGGCAACTTTTTCCACTGCGGAGACATAACCGACATGCACCGCTATCCGGCGCCGTCCATATACCTGCTGGATTACAAGCGCGCAAACGCCATAGGCGAATACGGCGGAATCGGTATGGCGGTTGAAGGCCATCTGTGGCTCTCCGATAAAAACTGGGGTTATGTGCAGTTTAAAACGCCCGAAGAAGTCACAAAGGAATATGTAAAATTTGCCGACATGCTTTTGGCTCTCTCAAAAGAGGGAATCTGCGCGGGAGTATATACCCAAACGACAGACGTTGAAGGCGAAGTCAACGGCCTTTACACCTACGACCGCAAAGTTCTAAAGGTCGATGCAAACGCGGTTAGGGAAGCAAACTTGAAGCTTGTAAATTCGTTGAAATAAGCTTGCGCTAAAAAAGCGGTTTCTACATGCGCCAGAGACCGCTTTTTCTATAAAAAAACGGATTTAAAATGCTTGCGCTTTGCGCGTAAATGTTAAAAATCCGCCACTTAAAAAACAATTTGCTAAAAAACGCAAAAAAAACATAAAAAAATAGTTGACGCCTAAGGTTTTAACCGTAAAGTTAACGACTTTTCTTTATATAGATGAATACGACAATAGCTAAGAAAGAGGAGCAGAAGCAGTGGTACGTGGTCGATGCAACCGACCAAGTGCTGGGGCGTCTCGCCGTTAAGATTGCGAACGTTTTGCGCGGTCGCCATAAGCCAATTTACACGCCGAACGTAGATTGCGGCGACCACGTGATTGTCATAAACGCAGAGAAGATTCGCGTAACCGGCAAAAAGGAGGAACAAAAGGAATATATGTTCTATACCGGTTATGTAGGCGGCGAGAAATACGTAAAGCTTTCGGACTTCCGCGCTCGCAAGCCGGAGTATCTCATCGAAGCTGCCGTAAAGGGAATGCTTCCGAAGAATAAACTCGCAAGCCAAATGCTGTTAAAGCTGCACGTATATGCGGGTCCGGAACACAAGCATGCTGCTCAGCAACCCAAACCATTCAACTTCTAATTAGACATGAGCGAAAACGAAATCTTTGTTTCTGTCGGCCGTCGCAAGACTGCGGTAGCGCGCGCGCGCCTCTCAAAGGGCAGCGGCAAAATTACCGTAAACAATAAGTCTCTTGCCGACTATTGCTATACTGACCAGCTATCAATGTTGGCAATGCGCCCATTGGTTGCCACGGGAACGGCATCGTCAATTGACGCTGTAATAAACGTCAACGGCGGCGGAGCTATCGGACAAGCCGGGGCTATCAGCCATGCGTTGGCAAGAGCGTTGGAAAAGATGGATCCTTCTTTGAGGGCGTCTCTGAAGAAAGAGGGCCTGATAACCAGAGACCCGCGCTCTAAAGAACGTAAGAAGTCCGGTCAGCCCGGCGCGCGTAAGCGTTTCCAGTTCTCCAAGCGTTAATCGCTTACAATTTTTCACTGGAGCCCTTCCGCGATTGCGGTGGGGCTTTTGTGCTTTTTTACATTGCCCGAAAAATATTTTGGGATTTTACATCAAACCGGATTTGCTGCCGCCTTTTGCAAATAACATTGCCGACTAAAAAGCCGCAAAAAATCCGCTTTTTTATTTTATAAAAGCCTGGCACATAATCGGAGGCTAAGACAAGATCCAAACGCAATACACAACAGGCAAAAATTTTTAACAAGGCTCCCTATGAAGAAAAAAGTAGGAATAACTGGCGCAAGCGGCTATGCTGGAATAGAGCTTGTGAAACTTCTCTCAAAACATCCGGATGTCGAACTTGGATGCGTGACATCGCGCAGTCTGGCAGGGACAAACGTCGCAGACAACATGCCTGCATTGCGCCACCTATTGCCCGAAAATTTCAAATTTATTTCTTCCTCCCCCGAAGAACAGGCAAAAATGGACGACATAGACATTTGGTTTTTAGCCCTTCCCCACGGGGCAGCGGCTGAATACGCCAGAGCTCTTGTAAATGCGGGGAAGACAGTCCTGGATTTGTCGGCGGATTTCCGCCTGAACAGCCTTGATATTTATAGGGAATATTACGGCGCCGACCATCCTGCACCCGAGCTTTTGCAAATGGGCAAGTATGTGATTCCCGAGCTATTCCCCGTATCGGCAGACGACAAGCTTATAGCCTGTGCCGGATGTTATCCAACAAGCATACTGTTGCCGCTAATTCCCCTTATGCGCGAAAATGCCGCAGGGCGCAAGCACATAGTCATAGACAGCTACAGCGGCGTATCCGGAGCGGGGAAAAAGGCGGATATGGGCTACATTTTCTGCGAGCGCAACGAAAGCGCCAAAGCCTACGGATTGCCAAAGCACCGCCATCTATCCGAAATAGAGGAGGAATTGAGCGCGGCGGCCGGAGAAAATATAGTGGTGCAATTCAATCCGCACCTTGCTCCGATGACGAGGGGCATTTCCACTACCATAACGCTTCCCGCAAAATTTGAAGGCGTCGAGGCTGTTTATGAAATTTGGCAAAAATACTATTCTGGGAAACCGTTTGTTAAGATTTTAAAGAGCGGTTCATATCCGGACACTCTCCATGTATGCGGAACAAACCGCTGCGATATCTCAGCAGTTTATGATCCGCGCACGAAAAATTTGGTGGTTTGCAGCGTCATAGACAATCTCGTCAAGGGCGCAAGCGGACAGGCGGTTCAAATAATGAATCTCATATGCGGCTTCAAAGAGACCGCGGGGCTATTGTAGTTAAAAACATTTAAGGCAAAAGGCTATGGCAGAAAACTTCAAAATTCAGACGACGGAAGACGTCGCGGGACTAAATTTGGTAAAAGGATTTAAAGTCGCGGGAGCTGCGTGCGACATCAGAAATAAGAACGACATGTCGCGTTTGGACGTTGCCCTGATAGTTTCCGACATTCCAGCAACAGGTTCCGGCGTTTTCACAACAAACGACGTAAAGGCCGCCCCGGTAGTTTTGGACATAAAAAAGCTCGAACAGTCCAAAACAATGCGCGCAATCGTCGCCAACAGCGGCAACGCAAATGCGTGTACCGGCGCAAGGGGAATGGAAGACGCTGAAAACACTTGCAAAATAGTCGCCGACTTAATCGGTTCAGATCCCGACCAGGTTCTAGTATGTTCCACCGGCAGAATAGGCGAATTTATGCCTATGCAAAAGCTTAAAAACGGAATCTCCGAAGCCGCCTCCAAACTTTCCGACTCGGAACAGGCGGCAAAAGAAGCGGCGCTTGCCATAATGACCTCGGACACCCGGCCAAAGACTGTTCTTTCTGTGGTTGAAGTAGGCGGAAAGAAGATATCCGTAGCAGGAATGGCAAAAGGCGCTGGAATGATAGAACCTAATATGGCAACAATGCTCGCTTTTATAGTAAGCGACGCAAAAATATCCCAGCCACTCTTGAAGAAATGCCTAAAAACCGCCGCCGATAAAACCTTCAACCGCATAACTGTCGACGGTGATATGAGCACAAACGACACGGTTCTTTGCCTGTGCAATGGAAGCAGCCAAGTAGAGGTCTCAGAGTCGGACAAGGACATTCTGGAAGCCTTTCAAGCCGCAATTACCGCAGTTTCAAGGGCGCTTGCGCGCAAAATAGTTGGCGACGGAGAAAAAATAACAAAAGTCGTCGAAGTAAAAGTCGAAGGAGCGCGCGACGAAGCGCAAGCGGAAAAAATCTGCCGCAGCATAGGCAACTCGCTTTTAGTAAAGTCGTCGTGGTTCGGCTGCGACCCCAACTGGGGCAGGCTTACTGATGCCGCAGGCTACGCGCGCACGGGAATTTCCATCGACAAAATCGACCTTTGGTACGACGGAGTTGAAGTTCTCAAAAAGGGGCAACCCGTGGACGCCAACAAGCCTCTTTGGAGGGAAATAGTGGCAAAAAAAACTTTTACAATTACTATGAACCTGAATATGGGTTCCGCCAGCGAAGCCATCCTTGCTGCCGACCTAACAGAAGAATATGTAAATTTCAACAAGGGCGAGTAATGGCACACCCTACAATAGACGAAGTCACAAAAAAAGCAGGCGTCTTAATAGAGGCGCTCCCATACATTCAGCGTTTCCACGGCTCGACGTTCGTGGTTAAATACGGCGGGGCGTTTATGGACGACCCAAATCCGGAATTTCGCGCGTTGGTGGCGCAGGATATTGCGTTTCTGGCCGCAGTGGGAATCAATGTAGTAGTTGTGCACGGCGGCGGCAAAGCCATCAGCAGGGCTATGGAAAAATCCGGCTTGAAGGCGGAATTTCGCAACGGCATGAGGGTCACCGACGAAAAGACGGTAAAAATTGTAGAGGACGTTCTAAACAACGAGGTAAACGCCGAAATCTGCAAGATGCTCGAAGCCCAAGGATGCAGGGCTAAATCACTTCCCGGCAACGACGTGCTTTGCTGCAAAAAATTGGAGTCGTTCAACGAGAACGGCGAAATAGTGGACATAGGCTATGTGGGAAAAATCAGCCTTGTTAAAGCCAAGCTTATAAAAAAGGCAATATCCGACGGATTCACGCCCGTTGTTTCGCCAATAGCAATGGGAACGTCCGACAACCATCCGTACAATACAAACGCCGACGTCGCGGCGGCTGCGGTCGCGAGCGCGTTAAAAGCGCGCAGGCTGGTATTCCTTTGCGACGTACCCGGTCTTATGCGCGACCCCAAAGACCGGAATACGCTAATTTCGCACTTGAAAGTCGACGAAGTGCAATCCCTTAAAGACGCAAAAATTATAGGGGGCGGAATGATGCCAAAAGTTGACAGCGGCGTGGAAGCAATAAGGAACGGCGTCCGCAGAGTGCACTTTGTCGACGGATATATGCCCCACAGCATACTCTTGGAAATTTTCACCGACGAAGGCATAGGAACTGAAATAGTGACATCCGAATCATAGACAACTATATTTAAAAAACAATGACGACAAAAGAAAAGATTGAAAAGTATGCGATGCCGAATTTCGGCGTCAGAGACTTTGTCGTGTCGCGCGGGAAAGGCTCGTACATTTACGATGAAAACGGCGAAAAATACCTGGACTTTGGAGGAGGAATAGCCGTAATGAGCATAGGGCACGCGAACCCGCGATGGGTGAAAGCCGTCTCCGAACAGGCCGCAAAACTCGCGCATTGCAGCAATTTATACCTTACAAAGGAACAAGCCGATTTGGCGGAAAAAGTAGTCTCTAAAATCGGAGCCGGCAAAGTGTATTTTTGCAATAGCGGAACCGAAGCAAACGAAGCGCTGATAAAAGCCGCCCGCCTTTACGGAATAAAAGCTTCAGGCAAAGAGGGAGTCAAATCCCGAATAATAACGGCAAAAAACGGATTCCACGGAAGAACACTCGGAGCGCTGGCGGCAACCGCGCAAGATAAAATCCAACGGGGATTCGCTCCGATTTTGGAAGGATTCTCGTACGGGGAATTTAACAATATTGAGAGTTTCGAAAAGCTAATGGGCGACGATGTCGCCGCAATTTTAGTCGAACCCGTGCAGGGAGAAAGCGGAGTGACGCCGGCAAGCAAGCAGTTTCTAAAAGGTTTAAAAGAACTCTGTAAAAAACACGGCGCCCTGCTTTTCTTTGACGAAGTCCAGTGCGGAGTCGGCAGGTGCGGAAAGTTCCTCGCAAGCCAAAGAATAGGCGTGAAGCCCGACGGCGTAAGCCTTGCCAAGGGAATAGGCGGAGGATTTCCTATCGGTGCCACATGGCTGGCAAAACCCTACGCAGATTTATTCTCCCCGGGGTCGCACGGCACGACATTCGGAGGAAACGCGCTGGCTTGTGCCGCTGCTTTGGCCACCTTAAAAGAAATCGACTCTAAAAAACTAATCGAAAACGCTTTTAAACTAGGCGAAGTTCTTGCAAAAGGACTTGAAAAAATAGCAAAGAAATATCCGTGTAAAATAAAGCTCACACGCGGATTGGGACTTATGAGAGCGGTTCTATTTCAGCCCGAATACCCGAATTCTGAAGTATGCGCAAAGCTCCGCAAAAATAAGCTAATACTTATTCCCGCAGGAGCAAACGCATTGAGATTCCTGCCGCCGCTCAATACAACCGCCGCGGAAGTAAACTCCGCTCTAAAAATATTCGATAAGACAATTGGAGAACTGTAATTATGGTAAGATCATTTTTAAAAGACACCGACTTGACTCCGGCGGAAGCCGCGGAAGTTTTTGACCTGGCCTACCGCTATAAGAAGCTTCGTTCCGCCGGCGTAATGGACGTTCTGCGAGGACAAAGCTGGGGCCTGGTTTTCTTCAAGAAAAGCACGCGCACAAGGCTTTCCTTTGAGGCGGGAATATACGAGCTCGGCGGGCATCCCATGGTAATGAACTCCTCAGACCTTCAAATTTCCCGCGGGGAAACCATAGAGGACACCGCAAGAATTATGGGCAGATTTCTGCATGGAATAGTGATAAGAACTTTTGGACAGGATATTGTGGAAACTTTCGCAAAGTATTCCGGCCTTCCCGTAGTAAACGCCCTGACAGATCTTCTCCACCCTTGCCAAAGCTATACAGATATGTTCACTATGATGGAATATTTCAGCAAGGGAACTCCGTCCGTAGAATCGCTAAAAGGCAAAAAGTTCGTATTTTTTGGCGACACCGCATGCAATATGGCTTATTCATTGGCCCTTGCCGGATCTATGTTCGGAGTGGAAGTAGTCTTATGCGGCCCTGAGGAATTTAAGCCCTCAAAAGACTTGGACAAGCTGTTTGAAGACGCAAAACTTCCAAAAAATTATACGTTTACAGACGATCCCATAAAAGCGGCAAAAGGCGCGAACATCCTGTACACGGACGTATGGGTGAGCATGGGCAAAGAAGATGAAAAAGCCGAACGAATTAAAATAATGTCGCCATATCAAGTTAATGAAAAACTGTTTAAGGTTGCAGCAAAAGACTCATACTTTATGCACTGCCTGCCGGCGCACTCGGGCGAAGAAGTAAGCGAAGGCATCCTGCGCGGCTCAAAAAGCATCATCTTTGACCAGGCGGAAAACCGCCTGCATGTCCAAAAGGCGATTGTAAGCTGGCTCGTGCAGCAAAACCGCAAAACGTTGCAAGCTTAAAATGCTTTAAGCTTAAACCTCCGCGCAAGGCGGAGGTTTTTTTTTCGTCCACGCATGCGTATTATAACACGCGTTAAAAAGTTGTAGGCGGCATGCAGCCTCTGCAAAAGTTGCTATCATTTAGAGAAAATTTCTGGAAATTGCATATTTTAACGAAAATGCCGCGCATTCAAATAATACGCCTCTGAAATCGCCCGCCGTCGAGAAAATGCGAACGCGCTTTAAGTTTTCGGCATAAAACAAATAAAAAAATAACGGACGCCCCCAAAGCAAAATTTATTTCATTTGAAAATAAATCCGTGTTGCCCAATATTTACAACGATATGAACTATACCGCCCTCGACTTTGAAACCGCCAACGCCTCGCGCGCGTCGGTTTGCGCGGTTGGATTTGTGCGTGTTGAAAATGGGAAAATAGTAAAATCGGCGCACCAGCTTATAAACCCTCAAATGCGCTTTGACTACCGCAATGAGGCTGTCCATGGAATTACAGAATACGACGTCCGCAACGCTCCGATTTTCTCGGACTATTGGGACGAGCTCCGCCAGTATCTCAGCGATATCGTAATAGCCCACAACGCCGCTTTCGATATTTCCTGCTTGCGGTCAACTCTAGATGTTTACGGGCTTGCCCCAACAAACTTCAAATATCTTTGCACGCTCCGAATAAGCCGCAAGACACTGGGGCTGCAAAGCAACTCTTTAGACTCCTTGGCTAGAGCTTTAAATCTCGGATATTTCAAGCACCACAATGCGCTTGAAGATGCAGCAATGTGCGCAAAACTGTTTGAAATCCTGCGCGAACGCACCGATGTCTCAAAATTCGCCAAGGATTTTCTGGAGCCAAAAGACAGGCTGCGCGGCGTATATAAGAAAGCCGAAATAGGGCATAAAACAAAGCATCCATTCCCAACTCCGCCAATATCCCGCGGAGAATGCGAGAAATTCTTTCAGCCGGAACTATTCAAGTTTGCAAAAATAATAGGATCACCCCAGGAAATACGCAAACCTGGCGGAGCGGGACAGGGAAAAGTCAATTTAGAAGAATTGCTCGATTTCGATTTCTCGCCAATTGACTTTTCAAAGAAGTTCGTGGTGACGGGGATTTTCTCGTCAATATCCAGAAAAGAAGCGGAAAGCCTTATATTATACCGCGGCGGAGAAATCCAAAGGACAGTGGATTCTCAAACTGATTATATTGTCGTCGGCGGAGTTAAGCCGCCCTCTTGGAACCGCGGCGAATACGGGGAAAAAATAGACACTGCCTTAAAAATAGGCCGCGCGCGCTTTTTGAGCGAATCGCATTTTTTGCGTGAAATTCAATGAAAAGAAAAAAATTAAAAAAAAAGCTTGCGCGCGAACTCATTTGATACTTAACTGCCATCTTTAATTGACGCAGGGTGGAGCAGCATGGTAGCTCGTCAGGCTCATAACCTGAAGGTCATAGGTTCAAATCCTATCCCTGCACCCATTTTCTATGCGCCGCTTTTTATAAGCGGTGTTTTTTTTGCCGATTATTGCGCTTTGCTTCAAAAATTTTAGCCTAGAAAAAAGAATATATAATGCCAACGCATATAAAGGCTTTAAACAAATAAGGATATTAAACTTTTTGCAAACAGCTGCTGATAATTGAATCCAATATGGTTTTCGATGCTCTCCATTATCGTTATAGTTTTTCTGCATGCGCAGTATTAAGTATGCAGAAAATCCTGCGCGCATAATTTGAAGGCAAAATTAAAAGCTAGAAATAGCATTATAGGTCAATGTACTTTTGTAAAGCTGGGCATAATGCCGGACAGAAAATGTCTTTGCTGGTGGGGGTATTCTTCGTTGCGCCTAATATACAAATACAGCCTCCTGCTTTCCCGCAGAAAAATCCTCCAACTTAATTTTCCAGTTTGGAAGCCCCAAAATTGCCCTTGCCCGCCGTTTCCAAAATTTTTTGCTCAAGCCTTTTCTTCTGTAAGGAGAATTCGCAGCGAGAAATTGGCGATTCCGACCTCCTCTTTTCGCCTGCCGATCAGTTATAAAATCTAGTTCCATTCTCAGCCGACAAATTGCAATTCGTTTTGCGGATTTTTTGCGGTTCCAATCAATCTCAAAGTGGGTGGACTTATTGGCTGGGCAAGATTGCAGAAAAATTTTATTGTAGAAACCTCCAAGAAGAATTATATATATTGCGTTGTTTCTTATTCCTAAACCATCATAAGAATTTATTTTATGGGGAGATTAAAAAAATATTTTTCCGCCTTTTGCGGAGTAGCGTTAGTTTTTTCAGTTTCTGCGGCACAATCCGAAGCAGGCGGGCCGTATATAAAGAAACACTCAAGCCCTCCAAGCGTGAAATTGGACGAACCGCCAAAATTGGACGACGCAAATTCTTTTTCAATGATATTGCTCGGCGATCCGCAAAGCTATGTAAAATTTGACTTTAACCAACCGTTGTTCGAGTTTATGACAGCCTGGTGTGCAGCCCAAAAGGACAAGCTAAATGTAAAAACAGTTCTTTGCACCGGAGACCTCGTTGAACAAAACGACATTGTCATATCGAACGGAGGCAACCTTTACGGCGGACAGGAATGCGGCAACCAACCAAGCTCTCTCCAGTGGAAATCCGTATCACGCGCCTTTGAAAGGCTCGACAATATCTATCCGTATATAGTAGCCACTGGGAATCACGACTACGGTTATGACGCCTCCGAAACGCGCCAAACGCAATTCGGCAAATACTTTGACGTTTCCCGCAACAATATACTATGGAGCCGCCATTTGATTTCGGCATTTCCCAACTCCGAAGGACGCGCTACGCTTGAAAATTCTGCCTATGAATTTCCCGCCAAAAACTGGGGAAAAATTATCGTTCTAGTCCTTGAATTTTCTCCGCGCGACGAAGTTCTGGAATGGGCAAAGAAACTGTGTTCGCGCAAAGAATTTTCCTCCTCAAGAATAATAGTTTTAACCCATGCAATACTGAACACCAAAGGCGAGCTTATAACAAAAGACAAATACAAAGCCGCCTGCAATTCCGGGAAAGAAATTTTCGATAAATTTATGTCGCAATGCCCGAACGTAAAGCTTGCCATTTGCGGACACGCCGGGAACGAAAAAACAATGGCTTCGTTCAGGATAGAAAAGCGTGCCGACGGCGGAAACCTGCCTATTATGATGTTTAATTCTCAGGCTATTTCTGGATGGAATGGCAACGGCGGGGACTGTTGGCTGAGGATATTGGAGTTCAAGCCGGACGGGAAAACCCTATCAGTCAAGACGTATTCTCCGCTTTTTGCGGCGTCGCAAAAAACACAGCATTTAGCGTGGGAAAAATCGCCGGAACACGAGTTCGACATCGAAATTGAAAGGTAGCCTACTGCTATTTCCCAAGCAAAATAATTGCGCCAGCAACCCGGCGCAGCAACTTATAAATACGGAGGCAGTTTGCCCGCCCCTCCCTACCGAAGCGCAAAAAAGTTGCAAAACAGCGCGCATTTCGGCAGCAGGCAATCATGCCGCACAAAGACAGATAAGTCTGCGGAAATCCGTGCAGGATGAGCAACATGAAGCGTCCATTTAC
>FR901636.1:65322-82517 GCA_000438015.1 Coraliomargarita sp. CAG:312
CTAACGCCCCGGCCTGGCGGCTCCTACATTATTGGAGCTCCCCGCGTCTGCCCAGATCCGAAAATCTTGTATTTATAAGAGCACATCTCGCGCAGTCCCATAGGGCCGCGCGCGTGAAGTTTATCGGTGGATATTCCTATTTCCGCGCCCAAGCCAAATTCAAATCCGTCCGTAAAGCGTGTGGAAGCGTTCCAATATACAGTGGCAGAATCCACTCCGTTTAGAAAAGTTTCTGCAGCTTTTGGATCGGCGGCAACAATCAGATCGGAATGCCCAGACCCGTATTTATTTATAAAAGCCACGGCATCGTCGACGGAATCTACAATGTCAACGGAAATTATCAAATCTATGTATTCTGTGGAAAAGTCTAGCTCTGTAGCTGGCTTGCAGGCTATTCCCGCCTGGTTTAATATCTTTGCCGCCCGATCCGACGCCCTTATCTCCACGCCGCGATCCACCAACAACTTTGCTATTTCAGGAAGGAATTGCGCTGCGGCAGAATGGACAATAAGGTTTTCAGCAGCATTGCAAACGCTAGGGCGCTGGCATTTAGCGTCGACCGTAAGAATTTTGGCAAGGCGCAAGTCTGCGGATTTGTCTATGTAAACCGTGCAAACGCCCTTGTAATGTTTAAGGACGGGAATTGTTGAATTTTTTACTACAAACCTTATCAACCCCTCACCGCCTCTCGGGATTATGCAGTTAATATACGCATCCAACGAAAGCATTTCGTTCAGCAGGCTCCTATCAGACGAAGGCAGTATTTGAACGCAATTTTCATTCAAGCCCGCAGCCTTTAAAGCGCGCGAAATAACCTCGGCAAGCGCCATATTTGTTTGGAAAGCCTCGCTGCCGCCGCGCAATATCGCGGCATTTCCGCTTTTCAGGCAGAGTATGGCGCAATCTATCGTAACGTTTGGGCGGCTTTCATAAATTATGCCAATCACCCCTATCGGGACTCTCACTTTTTTTATCTCAAGTCCGTTTGGGCGCACCGATTCCTCTATAACCTCCCCAACCGGATCCGGAAGAGCGGCGACCTGGTTAACACCCTCTACCATTGCAGCGATTTTCTTATCGTTAATAGCCAACCTTTCAAGCATGGGCTTGGAAAGTCCCGAAGCCGCGGCGGACTCCAAATCCTTAGCGTTTGCGGCCATTATTTTTTTCGCATCTTCCAAGAGGAAGTCGGCTATAAATTTCAACGCCTTATTTTTAGCCGAAGCCGAAACGTTCGCAAGCTCCAAGCTCGCGCGGCGGGCGTCTTTTGCAATTTCCAGGACGGATTTCATCGTCTAATTGAGGTTATTTTTTCTATATACTGGCAGCGGCGGTTGATTTCACCCAGCCCTGATTCTTCAAGTTTGTAGCATGAGAAGGACTCTACCGTAAGGGAGGATGTTGCCGCGCCAGCCAGCATACCAAGCTTTATGGTTTCAAAGTCTGTTTTGCCTGCGCCGGCAATATAACCGGCAAGCGCTCCCGCAAAAGAATCGCCCGCGCCGGTGGGATCGCGCAAGTCGCGCACCGGATACGCAGGTATTACAAAGAACCCGTCCGGATGGAAAAGCATCGCCCCGTATTCTCCCGTTTTTATTATGACAGACTTGGCTCCCATTTCAAGCAGGGCGTCGCCTGCGCATATTATGTTTCTGTTTTCAGAAAGCATTTTGGCTTCGGAATCGTTTAGAATCAGCAAATCCGTGCGCCGGATAAGTTCGCGCAATTTGGCATTCGCAGTCTGAATCCACAAATCCATGGTATCCAAAATTACAAATTCAGGATTTTCCATATCGCCGAGAACAGATTCCTGAATTTCCGGAGAAATATTTCCGAGCAAAACATACTTTGCCTTTTTTGCGGATTCTCCAAGCTTAGGCATATAGCCTTCAAAGGCGTTCAGGCGAACGTCGAGCGTTTCGCGGCTGCTGAAGTTTTCATGGTATTTGCCTCGCCAAAAGAAAGTGGGTTTTTGCGTGTCGAAAGTAAGCGCAGATATGTCGATATTCCGCGCGGCTAGGCGCGATATGTCGCTTTCTTTAAAGTCGTTTCCCACAACTCCAACAATCTTTACGGAGCTGAAAAAAGATGCAGCAAGCGCCGCATAGCTTGCGGAGCCTCCAAGAATAAAATCCGCGCTGTCCAGCGGCGTCTCAATGCAGTCGTACGCCACCGATCCCACTATCAAAAGGCTGTCTTTCATAGGCAAAATTCCCTACATTCTTTTAATTATTTCCCCGGCAAACTCCGAGCACTTTACCTCGCGGGCGCCCTCTATAAGGCGGGCCAAATCGTAAGTCACAACCTTCGCGCTGATAGCGGCCTCGAGCCCCTTGATTATTGCGTCGGCGGCCTCGTTCCATCCGAGGTATCTGAACATCATTTCGCCCGACAAAATAACTGAGCCCGGGTTTACTTTGTCAAGATTTGCGTACTTCGGAGCCGTGCCGTGGGTTGCCTCAAAAATCGCGTGCCCGGAAGAATAGTTTATGTTTCCTCCCGGAGCTATGCCAATGCCGCCGACCTGCGCTGCCAGCGCGTCGGAGATATAATCGCCGTTGAGGTTGAGAGTCGCGACAACGTCGTATTCCGCTGGGCGCGTTAGAATTTGTTGCAGGAACGCATCGGCTATGACGTCTTTTACTATTATTCCGCAAGGAAGTTTGCACCAAGGTCCGCCGTCGATTTCAACCGCGCCGAACTCTTCTCGCGCAACCTTGTACCCCCAGTCGCGGAAAGCGCCTTCGGTAAACTTCATTATATTTCCCTTGTGGACCAAAGTCACGCTCTTGCGCCCCTGTTTTATGGCGTATTCGATAGCAGCGCGGACAAGGCGCGACGTGCCCTCCTCCGAAACGGGCTTGATGCCGATTCCGCTAGACTGCGGGAAGCGTATTTTTGCGAACCGCGCAGGAAATTCGGATTTCAAAAATGCTTCAAGCTTTTCAGCATCATCCGTGCCTCTGGCAAATTCAATCCCCGCGTAAATATCCTCCGTATTCTCGCGGAATATGACCATATCGACTAAGTCAGGACGTTTCACGGGGCTGTCAACGCCCTTAAAATAGCGTACCGGACGCTGGCATACATACAAGTCAAGCTCCTGCCTTAAAGCCACGTTTAGCGAGCGTATGCCTCCGCCGATGGGCGTAGTAAGCGGGCCTTTAATGCCAACGAGGTATTCCTTAAAAGTATCGAGAGTCTCCTGCGGCAACCAACTTCCTGTTTTATTGAACGCCTTTTCACCCGCGAGAACTTCAAGCCATTCTATTTTGCGTTCTCCCGCATAAGATTTTTCAACAGCGGCGTCGAACACTCGCACTGCCGCCCTCCATATATCCGGGCCTATGCCGTCGCCTTCAATGAAAGGAAGTATCGGATTGTTTGGAACAATCAGTTTGCCGTTTTCGATTTTTATTTTTTCTGCAGTCATTTTATCTTTCCTAAAAAATTTACCACAAAATTAAAATATTGAAGCGCGCCTTCTCAACCTTTTTTTGGCGACTTTGAAAATTTGCTTCAAGCGGCAGAAAAGAGGATAAATGCGCCAAAGCCCAAAAAGCCCAAGATGCCGCCAAAAAAATGCCTGCGGGAAACATGACTTTGCAGGGAAGACTTACGGGGATTCCATTAAAAAAATTGCGAAACGCCATGCGCGCAATTTAGAATTGATAATATCCGTTCTTTTCAATTGCTCACACCTGCCGAAAGCGCGAGACTCGGCGGGCATTTTTGCGCCAAATAAACCACAGCCCTAAAACAAATTAAAAACGAATAAAAATTTGCGCGCATCCCCGCCCATTACAAATTCGTTCATTTTCGGGACTGCCGCTGCAAAAATCGCGCCAGTCACTGTCTTCACAATTTTTTTTCAAGATGCCGCAAAAAAATTTTCCGCATGATAACGGGCTGCTTTATGCATTTATTGCCGGAGGCTATTACCGCGCAAAAGTTGTGAATCCGGAACACATCCTTACGCGCTTCTTCGCACTAGGCAGCTAAGGAAGTCCGCAACGGAACAATTTTAAGAAATGTCCGGCGCAAAAATATAAGCTTTCCGGATACCGGAATTCTTCGGGCATTATTTCCCGACGCAAAAATCGCCGCGGCTAAGCGTGGATGCGGATTTGGTTTATACAAACTTTACTTTTATTGCAGCCTGTAAAAATCATTCCGCAGTCCCGGCTTTACGCCGACAGCGATTTGCAGGAAAAACTAATTCTGTTTTTCCGTGGTGAACGGAGCCGCAGGAAGCCCGTCTTGGTTGAATATGCAAACATCGTCGCCAGCCCAAGCTTTCCAAAGGTAGCGGGCAGCCATTATTCTTTCACCGCCCGGAGACTTAAGCTCCACCTTTTTGCCGTCAAACGAAGCCTTGGCTGGCAGCCATTTCCCATCTGGAGTTAGAATCTCAAATCCGCGCGGTTCTCCTCTGCACTCAAGTTTCCTCCCGCCAGTTTTAAATGTTATAACCGCGGTGGAATCCCCCTTCAGTTCCATGGATTTGAAAAACGGTGAATAGGGATAAACCACGTCTTTCTTGTAAATATTTTTCAATGCAAGATTAGCCAGGCGAACACCGACAGGCTTCTTTTGGGGAGGATGGATTTCTTTTTCAAGCCCGACGTCCACCGTCACAGCCATTTCGGCGTTCTTGAGCTTGCGGGAAACATTTTCCTGGGCTTGGCGGGCTCCCGGCCAATCGTGCGGGCGATAATGGGATGTAAGCTGCACAAAGTAAAACGGCATATCTTTTTGCCCCCAACGCTCGCGCCAAGTATTGATTAAAAGCTCAAAAGTTTCCTCAAAATGCCCTACCCTATGGGAATGCGCGTCGCCCTCGCCCTGGTACCAAATCACACCGCGCACGGCAAACCCGAGTATGGGCGCGATTTTGGCGTTGAACGACCCCGACGGAAGTTGGCGCGGCCCCTGGGGATCTTCGGGAATGGGCTCGTTTTGCACAAAATTCGACGGCCGGGGAAGCTTTTTTTCTCTCTTGCGAATGGCATCCTTGCGGGCATCGATATATTTTTTTACTTCGCCTTCCCACTTTTTGTGGAGAGCGTTATAGTCGTATCCCTGCATGCGTTTCTTATGGTTCTGGACATCTATTTTAAGGCCTTCGTTTGCATCCAGCTTGTCGGCGGGCAGCCATGTATGCATTGGAGTCGCCCCCAAAGCCGCATAGATTATCCCAACTGGAACATCCAGCTCTTTCATTAACCTTTCCGCAAAGTAAAATCCGACGGCGGAATAACTGGCAACCTCCCTCGGCGTGGTGACAACCCATCTTCCGTTCACGCAATCATCAAGCGGCTTGCCAGACGCGAAGTCTCCGCGCTGTCTAAAATAGCGCATTTGAGGATAATCGGCGACTTTTTTTGTCTCCTCGGCAGTATCCGTTCCGGAAACATTCCATTCCATATTTGATTGCCCGCTGGCAACCCATACTTCCCCCACAAGTATGTTTTTTATTTTTTTTGCGGGCATTGAATTCTCAAAAACGGTCATTTCCTTTGGGGTTTTGTCCGCTTTCATCTTAGGGAGGACAACGCGCCATTTCCCCGATATTTCCGCCTTGGTTGAAACTTTTTTTCCGCCAAATTCAACAAGTATATAGGCGTTTGGTTCGGCGGTTCCCCATACTGGCGCAGGCATGTCCCGCTGAAACATCATATTGTCAGAAAATATGCTCGGCATCTTTACGGCGCCAAACGCCGAAACCGCAAAGCCGATGCATATAAACAAGCAGTTTAATTTTTTTAGTATCATTGCAATTATCCTATTTTTTAAAAGTCGTATTTTACATTTTCCGGCAAGTCCTGCAAGACAAGACGCTTCCATTTTCCGGCAACTTTTACCACGACGATATCATTGTCTTTGTCGTAGAAAATAGTGCCGTTGCCGCCGTCCTTCAGCTCGGTAAAGTTCACGAATTTGGCGTCCTCGGCGTGGTTGGTTTCATCGTCGCCCTTGGGCTTGTCTTTGCGGATGTCGTCCTTGCCTATATTGCCCAGAGTAAGTGCGTTGGTCATTTTTGCCGAACCATAGAAAATAGCCTTGTCCCTGCCAAACAAGAATGAATGCTGGCGGACATCCGATCCTATCCTAAACCAATTATAGGCGTCGGGCTGGTGATTATACACAGTTCCGTAATAATACAATTCGGCAACGGGCTTTCCCTCCTCTACATGCTTGTTTACAAGCATAGTTATGCGAGACTTGTCGTCGTTTGCGTAGGCTTCAAAGCAATGGTATCCCCAACGCTTTCCGGAACTGTCCTTGCCTCTCACCATGATTGTGGAATTTGTCATTATCTGGGAATTAAATTCGACCGGAACGGGAACTTTTTCGGGATTGACTCCGAAATTATACCCGCGTTCCTTCCAGAGCGGCCATTCGGGATTGGGTTTAGACTCCACCTTTATCGGAGCGCCTGAATTCTCCGCGCTATTGAACGCCACAGTGCATACAGCGCTTAAAGCAGCAAATGCTATAATTGCTTTTTTTATTTTTTTCATAACTTCAGTTCTTTTTAAGGCTCAACAATCCGATTGCCCGCAAACACTATGCCCCGGGTGGATTTATCCTCCGCGCAAACCGCGTATTCCGAAGAAGAATTTCGCGAGACAATATTGTTATTTACTATCTTTATATTTTTAGAATTTCCAATCAAAAATATCTCCTTTAAGCCTGCCGATGCGTCTGTTTGCGCAAGTGGATAAATCTCGTTGCCGCGAAATATCACATTGTCTGCGGAATGGATTTCGGCAAGCAGGCCTTTTACGTTTTTAAACGTATTGTTTTCAAAGAGAATATTTGTGAGAATCGGGAACTTCGCCTTTTCGCGCGAGGGGTCGGTCTTGCAATAGGAGCTTATAATTATGTCCTTGCAGTTTCTGCCGGATTTGGAGCTGCGCATGCAGGCATTTTCAAAGACGCAGTCGCGCAGAACAATGTTGTCGGCGCCGTACCCCTCGCACCACGAGTTGAACGTGTATCCCGTCTCAATCTTGACCGCCATTCCAGCGAGGTTTGCAAATCTGCAGCGCTCAATTGTGACGTCGGAGCCAAGCATTAAAATCGCTCTGGCTTTCGTGTCGTGAAAATTGCAGTCGCGTATAATTATGTTTTTTGTGCCGTACCTTCTGTTGAACAAAACAAATCCGTTTCCGGAAGGTTTGGGGATGTCTTTTTCAGATGCAATATCGCACATTCCGGAACCGTCGGAGGGCCATTTTACCGACACAATCTTCGACACAAACCCCGTCGGAGAATAATCGTCATTGCGCAGCTCTATCTCATCGCCGGCGTAAAACTCCGATACGTTTCTTTTGCTTAAAGTGCGCAGAACATTCGACTTCCCTTTCTCTCCCGGCACCGGTTGGGCGTAGATGCTGCAGTCGTGGGCGTTGAGGCAGTCGTCGTTGCCGCCGCTGAAATCGCACGACAGCATTTTAAAGTATCCGGCGGAATAAGCTATATGCAAGTGGTCGCCGGCACACGACAAATATCTGGCTTTGGAGCCTTTGGGAATTCCGATTTTTACGTTTTTCAACTGCCAGTACTTTTGGGTTCCCGCAACGGCGAACGCGTGGCCGGCGCACGATAGTATCTCAACGTTTTCCAATGAGAGATGCTCGTTGCTGCGCAGAAAAAATCCGTGCATGTCGTAATAATAATGGGCAAATATAAAATGCTGCCCAATCTCAAACGGGGCCAAATCGTTCTTTGAATAATAAACCCGCAAGACATTTGGCGCCACCCATTCGCGGCGCGTTATCCCCTTTCCCTTGGTTAGCTCCAATACGCGGGTGAAAAGGCCCGGCGCATTGATGTGGGAATTTTTCATATCGTATCCGGTAAGTATTGCTATGCGCGAATTTTTGTTGGGAAAATTCTCGTAGTCCAAAAACTTCGCGTCGAAGTAGGAGTCTCCGTTGCGCTCTATTTTAACAACCTCCACAAGGCTGGCAATCGGGTCGTTTTCCCAGTCCCAGTCCATTTTGAGATTTTTAAAAACCATGCGCCTGCAGTTTGTTATATTAAAATTGCCTCCGTAATTTTTTCTGTAAACGAGCGTGGAACCGGATCCGTCAAAAATAAAATCCTTCAAATCCGAAAAATTTATCTCTCCGTCGTTTGCGACCTTATAAATTCCCTTGTTCAAAACCAGCTTCGACGCGCCGATTTCCCTGCATTTGGCAATCGCGGCATTCATTTTTGCGACGAAGTTTTCGCAATCTTCGGATATTCCAAAATCCGCGGCATTGACGATTTTTTCAGACGACGGCGCGGGCGGCAACACTTCAAAATCCTCTGCCCCGGATGGAATTTTTCCTAAATCCCCGCAGAATTTTCTGGCTTCGGGCGCGGCAATATACAAATTCTCGCCGAACCCTTCCACCAGTTTAAAATCCGAAAGCTCCCCTACAAATTTTCCCCGCGCGTGAATCTGAACGCTATAAAGTTTTCCGCCTGGAGGCGTTGTAAATTTGTATTCGAGCCGCTTAAACTGAGCGCTTTCGCCCTCGTTTTCCCACAATATGTCTTCGTTCGCGCCGGTGCGCACCAATATGTGAAAGAAATGCTCTTTCATATTTGGATTTTCCACGCGGTAATTAAATGACAGCGTATAATTCGTATTCGGCTTCAAATTCAAGGACCTTACGATTGGCTGAAACATGTGCGCCGACTTAAGCGAATCCACCCGCAATACTCCGGTTGAGGAATCAAAAGAAGCAAATCTGCGGTCGAATGAAATATTCTTAGAATCTCCGAAACCAGATACAACAACGGCATCCGCGGGAGGCATAGGAACGTCAGACTCCGTCTGGCAGCACCCCGCAGCCATTATTCCGAAACATGAAAACAATAAGCATTCACCCAACTCTCTTAACATAAAAACTACCTCTCTGGGAATTTGCTTACAATCTTATTTCCGCCGATTTTTAAGCCTTTTACAGTATCAGCCTCTGCGTAAACTCCGGGATTGGGAGCGTATTTGCTCTCTACAATTATATTGTTTACTATTGCCGTATCCGTGGACGCCTTTACCAAGAACGACCCCCTGTATGGCAGAGGTTTTTTGCGCGGAATATCGTTTATTATAATATTCTCCCTAAATACCACGTTGCCCGACGATGTTATGAACGCTACAAGCCCGTAGGCATTCTTAAACGTGTTTTTTTCAAATGTTATGTTCGACATTATTGGATACATAGTCTGTCCGGTTCTTTCTCCGGTCGTGCGGTATATTCCTATATGGATGTCGCGCGCAAACCCGTCGGCTTTGACGTCGGTCCGGTTTGTGGATTCAAAGACACATCCGCGGACTAGAAGATTGTCAACTCCAAATCCTTCGCTCCAGAGATTCGGAGTGTATCCTGTCACGATTCTCATTCCCGCCATCTCGTTATTTTTTATAACGCAATTTTCGACCGTCACATTAGGGCATTGTATTATTATTCCTCGCGCGCGGTTTGAGTGGAATTTGCAATTGCGCAGCAGGATGTTCCCCGAGGAGTAATAACGGTTAAACATTATAAAGCCCTCGCCCTTGGGCTGGGGAATTTTATCCGCAAAAACAATCTCATGAACGCCTTTGGAGGCGTCTATCGGTTTTACAGATTTTATTTTTCCAGTAAAACCGCTGGGAGAAAAATCGTCGTCGCGCAGCTCTATTGGATCTCCGACCTTAAACATTTTTATTCCGCGCACATTGCGGGTTTCTAGAGAAAAATCCGATTTTCTTACGGCATATCCGGTACAATCGTGGACATTTATGCAGTCGTCAGCCCCCAGCATGAAATCGCAACCTATTAATTTCATATATCCGCGGGAATTTACAACGTGGAGATGGTCCGCAGTGCATGTTATCGCCCGAGCCTTTGCGCCTTCTGGAGGCTTGATTGAGCAATCTAAATACTGCCAATACTGCTGCGTTCCGCTTACAACAAAAGCGTGCCCCCTGCAGGAATAAACATTTACTTTCGAAAGAGTAAGATGGCGGTTTTGATGCGTAAGAACACCTGCGCCGTCGTAATAATAATGCTGCATCCTGTAAAAATCGCCGACTTTCGCCCGCCTGGAATAGTGGCTATGCCATACGCGCAGTACATTGCCCGAAAGCCATTCCATTTTGGGGATGTTTTTGCCCTTGTAAAATTCGTACCCCAAAGTTGCGCCGCCTTCAACCCCTATCAAATTGGAAACGGGATCGTATGAAGATAGATTGGCGACGCGCAGGTCGCGGCGCGGAAAGTTGTCGTAATCGACAAATTTATAGTCGATGTACTCTCCGCCGGGAGACGCGCAAACGTTTTCAACCCTAACTATGCTTCCGAGCGGATCCGCGGCCCAATCCCAGTCTATGTTAAAATTTCCCACCTTTACGCGCTCGCATTCGAAGATTTTCACGCACGCGCCATCTTGAAAATTGTTCGATATTTTGGAGGCGTCCAAGCCTTTCATTTTTGCAAGGCCTTTGTCCCGCAGAAAGATGAATGTAGAGCCCCCTCCGTCAAACTCGAAATCTTTTAAGCCTTCAAAAGTTATCGGGCCGCTATTGTACAAATGGTAAACGCCCTTGGGCAGCACCAATTTCCTTGCGCCTACCTTCCTGCAATGCGCGACCGCCGCATTCATTGCGTCGCAAAATTTTAGGTTGTTTTCAGTTGCGCCAAAATCTGCGGCATTTACAACGGGAGCGTTGGGATTCCCTGCGGGAAGCTCTACATTGAAATCGGGGCAACCCGTGGCTGTCTTGCCGATTTCTCCGCAATACTCGCGCTGGCTTTCAGCAAAAGGATAAAAATCTAGCCCTGTCCCCTGGGTTATTTTCAAATCTTTTAAGACTCCGGATAAACTTCCTTTTGTGGAAAACTTAAGGGAATAATCATTTACACCTTCAGGAATGGAAATTTGCATTTCAACGTCCTGAAAATCGCGCGCGCGCGCGACCGTCGTTGTTCCTAAATCCCTCAAAGGTCCAAGAGAATCGCTCCGCGCTGTAAATAGAAAAAACGCGCCGTCTTCGGCTGAATCTATGCGGCATTTAAATTTTATCAAATAGCTCTTTCCGGGCTCAAACAAACCCGCCGCAGTCTGAGCGGCGCGCAAGAAATCCTTAGCCCCTTTAGAATCAACATGCAGAACGCCGTCCGCCGATATCGCCGAACGCTTGCCGACAACTTTCACGGAATTAAACGAATCCGCAATGACCTTCTCTTCAGGCGCAGACTCAATTGAACAGCCTGCCAATAAAACAGTGAAAAAAAAGAATAATACCCCCCATAAAAACCCGCATCTTTTCATGGGATAAAATTTATGCTTGTTGCAAAGGCGCGTCAACTATTTTATAAAATCGTCAAGCCATTTGCCAAAAGCATCAACAGTGTCGAAAACCATTTCCGGCGAGCAGGCTTCCAATGCTTTTTTGTCGGCGATTTTCGACCATGCAGCCGACAGCGGATGCGCGCCCGCCTTGCGGGAATCAAGCACATCTTGGGGGCTGTCTCCGACGTAATAAATATTATCCGCCGAAAGTTCCCATTTTTTCGCCAAGCCTAAAATTCGCTGCGTTTTTACGGAACCCGTAGGCCCGCCGCAAGCAACTTCCGAGAAATACCCGCCCAAGCCGAACTTATCCAGCGTGATTTTTGCGGAATCTCTGCTTTTGCCGGTCACAATGCCAAGGCGAATCCCGGCAGAGGAAATCTTTTTGAGAACATCCTCTATGCCGCTGAACGGTTTCGGAGCATACACGCCGTGGAGAGCCGCGTACGCTTTTAGGTATTCGGCATACAACATCCCGCAATTTTTCTCGTCCATCATTTGAAATAGCCCCTTCTCGGTAGGACCGAAGTGAGAGACAATATCCCCGTCAGACGGTACGGGCAAATTCAGGCTGCGATACGCCGCCTTTACAGCCTCTATCGCAAGGGGGACGGTTTCCCCCAAAGTGCCGTCCATATCAAATACAAACGCTTTATTCATAAATTGGTAATACATTGCCCAATACTTCGGTATTTTGAAGAAAAAAATCTGGCTATTTTTTAATTCCACAATACTTTAATTAATAAACGGCAATTTATATATAAACCAATACGCCAAAAGATGAAAAGGTTTTATTTTTTTCTAACCGCAATGCTCGCCTTGGCCTGCGCTGTAAAATCCCACGACAAAATATCTGAAAACGCCCTTGCGGAACTTTCCGCCCAAAAGTCGCTCTGGGAAGGGGCGGACAGATACGATTTCAAATACAAAGGCAGGGATGCAATTCTTGTGGCGCCGCAAAATCCGCGCTCCGACCGCGCATGGATAATGCGCCCTGCTTTTTTCGGCGCGTTTGCAAATGCCGACGCCGAACTTGTAAGGCGCGGTTTTTTTCTTGCCTACTACGACCTTACTCACTGCTACGCCAGCCCGCCAGCAATGCGCATGGCAGACGACTTCTTCGATTTTGCAAAAAATTCGCTTAAATTGAAAGACAAAGTGGTTATTGAGGGATTGAGCCGCGGCGGCGCTTTTGCCCTAAATTGGGCCAACCGCGATCCCGGAAAAATCCAATGCGTATACGTGGACGCCCCCGTTTGCGATTTCGACAGCTGGCCGTCTCCCGCCCGCAAAGACCTTTACGCCGACTTTCTAAAACAATGGGACATAAAAAGCTCCGGCGGATTCAAAGGCAATCCAATAGACAATTTCGAAAATCTCGCAAAAAGCGGAGTTCCGGTCCTGTTGGTTGCCGGAGACTCGGATAAAACCGTTCCATACAAAGATAACGGAGCCATCTACGCCAAAAGATTCTTCGACTCCGGCGGCAATATTCGCACAATTATCAAGAGAGGTTGCGACCACCATCCGCATGGGTTGAAAAATCCTTCAGAAATAGTGGAATTTATAGAAGGCAGCTGCTCGGAAGATTTCAAGGCACTGGGCGACAGAAAGTCTAAGGACTATAAGAGATTCAACTCCATCCATAAGCGCGCGCGCCTAGAATGCGCCGAAAAATTCCGCGCTCGAAAGAGCGGCAAAGTCGCATTCTTGGGCGGCTCGATAACCGAAATGAACGGATGGCGCAACATGGTTCAGGACGACCTAAAAAGACGCTTCCCCGACACAAAATTTGAGTTTGTCGACGCTGGAATATCATCGCTGGGAACTACGCCGCACGCATTCAGAATGTCTCAAGACATTCCGGAACTCAAAGACGTGGACTTGCTCTTTTTGGAAGGCGCCGTAAACGACCATACAAACGGATTTTCCGGCACCGCTCAAATCCGCGCAGCAGAAGGGATAGTACGCCGCGCGCTTGCGGAAAATCCCAAGATGGACATAATTATGCTGCATTTCATCTGGGACGGATTCCTAGACGACGCAAGGAAATCAACCACGCCACAAACAGTATCCAACCATGAGAAAGTCGCCGCGCATTACAATCTAAATTCAATAGATTTCGTGTCCGAAATCGGCGCCAGAATGAACGCCGGGCAATTCGACTGGAAAAAATTTGGCGGCACGCACCCTGCCCCTTTTGGACATAGATTCTACGCCTCCGCAATCGCCAATCTTTTCGACGCAGCATTTGATTGCGGAGAAGCGCGCAAAAAAAATCTGCCCGCCCCGCTCGATAAATTCAACTATTCGCGCGCGCATTTTGCACCGCCGCAAAGCGCGAAAATAAAGCGGGGCTGGAGCCTTGAAAATCCCTGGAAGGCAAAGACAAAATGCTCCGTGCGCGGACGTTTTAAAAATATAGCCGTTCTAGAAACGCGCTCCGCGGGCGCGGAACTCGAATTTGATTTTGAAGGTTCCGCCATTGGAATCTATTGCCTTGCCGGAGACGAAGCCGGCATTTTGGAATATTCAATCGACGGTTCTCCGTTTAAGAAATTGGACACCTACACAAAATGGAGCAGTCAATTGTACTTGCCGTGGGTCTTTATGTTTTCCGACGAATTGCGCGAAGGCAAACATAAAATATGCTTGAGGATGTCGGCAGAAAAAAATCCCGAAAGCCGCGGAACCGCATGCCAAATTATAAATTTCTGCGTAAACTAAAATTTACAAGCATCCGACAACGCCAAATTAAACAAGCTTCCGCCCCAACAGGCAGGGCAAATCCGATTCTCAAAGAATCCCCAACCGCAATGGCGGCCACCGACATTTTCTTTAACCCCGACGCGCGCAAACGAGTTTTGCCAGGCGCATTTTAAATATGCGGCGGAAATACCGCCTAAAAAATTCCTCTGGAACAGGCATTGTAGCGGCAATTCCATTTGAGGACTTCCGCCGACATAATAACCTTATTAGGGATTCGATTTTCCCGCAGCTGATATTGCGCTAAAAAAACGCGCAGGCGCGGGCGGTAAATCCGTACTGCCAAATTAACCGAAGAAACGGCAAATACTTTTTTTCCGAAGCCTGGCGCGCGGACAAGCTTTGCCAGACGCATCTTTTCATTTCGGTGGCAAGTCAGTTTTCAGAGAATTTTTTCGGCGCCGGAAAAATTATAGCGGCAATTCCATTTGCGGATTTCCGCCGCCTAAATCATATTTTTTTTGATTCCGCTCTTCAGGTTTCGGCATTCCGCTTCCCGGATGCGCCTGCTTTGATGAATCCGCTTCTCCAAGCGCCGCAAAAGGAGCGTCAGGCATTGCGGCTTTGACCGCATCTGGCGCGCGCAAATCCGCGCCGCCGGACGCTTTAGCCGACTCCAACATTTTAAGAAACGCGTCTTCGTCCAATATCGGAGTTCCCAATTCTTCGGCCTTCTTTGCTTTTGCGCCGCGCTCTTTGCCGTCGGAAATCAAATAATCTGTAGAGTTTGAGACAGAAGAAACCACCTTTCCGCCAAACCCCTCTATGGCAAGCTTGGCAGCGTCTCTTCCCATTGACTTTAACGTACCGGTAATCGCAAATGTCTTTCCGCTAAACGGAGTCCCTGAAACATTTAAAGAAGGCGAAAGCATCTTGAAATTTACGCCCTGGGCGCGCAGGCGCTCGATGAGTTCGCGGTTGTGCGGATCTTCAAAAAACACCTTTATAGAAAGCGCCCGCACGGGTTCTTCTATTTCGCCGTCTTTTTTGCGCACGCTCTTCGAACCGAAATCGTCGAGAGATTTTATATCGTCTATCCCCGCGTCCATCAAGGCGTCCAAATTTCCGAACTTCCGAGCTAGCTCCTTGGCGAACCGCTCGCCTATTTCCAATATTCCAAGTCCGAAAATCAACCGCCACAAATCGCGCTCTTTTGAGGCTCTTATCGAAGCGATTAAATTCTCCGCGCTTTTATCCTTAAATTTAGGAAGCGACAACAAGCGTTCCTTTGTGAGATCGTAAATGTCCGCAGGGGTTTTTATTCCAAGCTCGTCCACAAGAGACTGCGCTACTTTATCGCCCAAACCGCGTATATCCATGCACCCGCGCGATGCAAAATGCGCAATCCTCCCAACAACCTGCGGCGGACAAGATAAATTTGGGCACCTATGCAGCATTTTCTCCCCGAACCTTCTTAAAGGCGAACCGCATTCCGGGCAAATTTCCGGGAAAATATAGGGCTTCGAACCCGCCGGGCGCTTTTCCAAAACAACGCCTAAAACTGCCGGAATAATTTCGCCTGCCTTCTCCACAATAACAGTATCCCCTACGCGAATGTCTTTTTGGGAAATATATCCGGCATTGTGCAAAGTCGCGCGGGAAACCGT
The DNA here is from genome assembly GCA_000438015.1 of Coraliomargarita sp. CAG:312. Taxonomy (GTDB): domain Bacteria; phylum Verrucomicrobiota; class Verrucomicrobiia; order Opitutales; family Intestinicryptomonadaceae; genus Merdousia. The sequence goes on from FR901636.1 coordinate 81,036, forward strand.
CGTTCCGGACAGGTTCTTAATGCTTTCAAGCTCGGCAACAGGCGTTATAACACCGGTTCTGCCAACTTGCAATGTTATGGAGTTTAGGCGCGTCTGCGCCCTCTGGGCCCTATATTTCCATGCGACCGCCCATCGGGGAGCGTGCGCCGTCATTCCTGCGGCTGCATGCAAAGAACAATCATCAAGTTTAACAACAGCGCCGTCTGTATTGTATGGGAAATCAGATCTGATTTCCTCCAGATCGCATATTTTTTCAAACGCGCCGTCCGCGCCGTCCGCAACGGCAAACCAGTCCACAGCAGGCAATCCCCAAGATTTTAAGAGTTTAGGCAAATCCGATTGCCTTTGCAAAACAATCCCCTCCATTGTGCCTATCGAATAAAAAACCGCCTTCAAAGAGCGCGACTTCAAAATTGGATTTTTATCAAAAGACTTAGGCAAAAGTTTCATCGTGCCGGCCGTTAAATTGCGCGGGTTTGCAGGGAGTTTTTTTTCTATTTCAGCAAGCTCGCCTTCGGAAAGCGAAATAGATTTACCGCAGGACAATCCGCCACTGCGGAGCAAGTCCTTTGAAGATTCTTTCGCTTTTTTCTCCAAAGCTTTTTCTATTAAGGCTTCTCTCTGGAGTTTGTATATGCGCTGAAATTCGGAGTTTTCCATGTACGCCTCTCCGCGGACTTCAAGGAGAGTTGGAATGCCGGATTCCTCTCCGGACAGAACCATTGGAATATTTTTTATTAGAAAGGCATTGCGCGTAATGTCATCGCCCTTTTCCCCGTCTCCGCGCGTGAGCAGGCGGATAAGTTTTCCGTTTTCATAAACCGCCGAAATTCCGCAACCGTCGATTTTTGGCTCAACACAATACCTCAAGCGCGCCTCAACAGCCAATGCCTTTTTCAGCCGCGCATCAAATTCCTCAAGTTCCGCTGAATTAAAAACATTGTCTAGGCTTAACATCGGAGACAAATGCCTGACCGATTTGAAATCGCCGGACAAATCATTGCCTACGGTAAGAGACGGAGAATTTGGATCGTAATATTGCGGATAAAGAGCCTCAAGCTCTCTTAGTTCGCGCATTAAAGAATCGAAATCATCATCGGAAATAACCGGAGCGTTATGGATGCGATACAATTTTTCATGGCGCGCAATCTCGGCGCGGAGGGAATCAATTTTAGATTTAATAGAATTGTCATCCATATGTTTTACAATTTATGGATTTTATTGCTAGGATCCGCAAGAAATATCTGGAGTATAAAGCATAATCATCGTAAAATTAGGTTATCCGAAAAAACAATAATTAAAAAAAAACAAAAACGCAAAAAAAAAGCTTGCGTGGGATATGTGAATCCGTAATGTACATCACCCATAAATTCTTTGGAGTATGTCCCTATCGTCTAGCCCGGTCAGGACATTGGATTTTCATTCCAAGAACCGGGGTTCGAATCCCCGTGGGGACGCCAGAGGGTTTTAGGCCGCTTGAAA
>FR901637.1:0-4679 GCA_000438015.1 Coraliomargarita sp. CAG:312
TTATGCACTGGAGTATTTAATTCGCGAGATATTCTTAGGAAATTTTTCGATTTTGAGCAATAAAAAACCGCGCCGGGAAGGTTTTTCACATCCAAAGCGCGGTTCTGTCTAGAGTCGGGCCAGAATTATTATTTGATCGTATTGTTTTTTAAAACAGGCTTTTGCGTCTGTTTTATGGAGATGGGGTCTTGGCCGCATCCTGAGAATGTGCAGTTTTCTATCGTTGTGGAAACATTTACGGCGCCTTGGTTTGGCATTCCTTTTGTGAAAGCCGCTGCGTCTAATATGGCTATTCCCTCTTTGCCTCCTGCACCCCAGAAATTGCAGTCTTTAAATGAGCAATTTTTTATGGTGACATTTTCGGTGCGGCAGCCTTCATACCAGTAGTTGGCGTCATTCTCCATTAAGATGGCGGGAAGCGTGGTGCGCTCAAAAGAGCAGTTTTCTACGTTTGCTTCTGCGACTTTTATCAAGAAACCTCGGGCGCGGTTGCCTCTGACCTTGCAGTTTTTTATGTTGAGAACGGGGTTGGACGAGTAGTTCCCCATCGGCATTCCATTTGCAACAAAGTCCGGCAGGGGAGTCTCGAGCGATATGACGGCGAACTTATCCTTTGCGTTGACGTCCACTTTTGAAACTTTTGAGAAAGTTTCCATCCTCAGCCAATTGTCTTTTGTCCCGAAAGAAATTGTGTCTCCGACTTTTGGCAGGTATTCGGCTGGGAATCCGCCTTGCCGCTCCTTGCCCCATTTTACCTTTATTGTCTGGGGATCCAGTTTTTCGGAAAGCATCCAGTACATCTGGTGCACGTTTGTGGCGTCGTCACCCATTTTTTCGAAAGTCGAATTTAAAATGTCTATGCGTCCGCGGCAATAGTTGAAATGAGTGGCGTCGGCGGTTGCTGACATAAACAGATCTTTGGTTTTGGACTGCACTTTTAAGTTGTCTATGAGAATATTTTCCGTATCTGAGCCATGTATCCCCATTCCGGGGTGTGAGTTTATTGTCACGTTGTATACGCGCAGATTTTTTGCCGCGTGCGAGTTTATGACGCCGGGGCCGTAAACTTCATAGCGAACCAGCACGACATCGCCGACTTTCGGCATTCTCGCGTACTTTTCGAGCGGCACGCGCATTGTGTCTTCGGAGAGCTTCTTTATCTTGAGTTTTGTTGCCAGCTGGTAGTTGTCTATTCTATACTTGCTGTCTCCGCCCATGGAGTCGTTCTTTTGGTCAAATGATATTATTCCTTTGGGATGGGCTCCGTCTTTGACTTTGTGCGGCGGAATTACTTTGCAGTCGAAATATCCGTCGCCGACTGCTGTGACCACGGCTCCGGCAAAGGGAACTTCGTTTGCGTCAAAGGTTATATTTGCGACAGTGATGTCGCTGCTGTCGCTGACTTGGAAATTAGTATACATCTTGTGGTGGACAAGGGTTGCTCCGTTGCCGTCGAACATTACTGCCTTTGCGCCTATTACAGGTATTGCGGCCCCGCGGTCGAATGTCATAAGGTCGTAATTTCCCTTTTCGAGGGCTATGCGCACTCCGCCGCCTTGCTTTTTTGCGGCCTCAAGTGCGTCGCGCAGGGCTTTGGCGTCGTCTTTCCCGTCGTTTGGTATGGCGCCGAAATCTCTTGCGTTTATAGTTGAGGGATAAAGTTTTTTAGCTTGTTCAAGCGTGAGCACGGCATATCCGTTTTCGCCATTCGCCTGGGTATCGCCGGCGTCCTGTTTTGCGCAACCTGCGGCAAATGCCAAAGCGCAGAGCAGCAGTACTGTTTCTTTCATTTTATTTCTCCTATTTTATTTTGTTATATTAAATGCAAATGCGTCTATATGCGTGGATGGGCAAGGTCAAAGTTCCTCATTCAAAGGCCTGTGGATTCTCAACTTCCCTTTCTACGGGAATCGGTGTTCCATCTTTGCTTTTCTTCCAAGTTCGCACTGTCGTGTTTGCGCTTACTCCCGGTGTTAGCGCTTCGTCGACTCCTCTGGGATTAAAGCCCATAGACTCGCATCCGGGAAGCAATAAGAGCGCAAAGGCTGAAAAAAATATTTTTAGCATGTTCTTCATAGGCCCGCGTTTTTTTCGATTTATTAAAGCCGCAAGTCGGAATTATGCAAGCGTATTTGCAATAAACAAAGCTTTTAGCTGATTTTGCCGCTTAATATATCTTGACAATACTTTAGAAAATATGGATACTTAACTTTAATCAAACGTTTGAGGTTTTGATTTATACGTTTATTTTTATGAGAGGGAAAGGAAATGGAAAAATTTAACAGACGCGATTTTATCAGATTGGGTGCAATGGGTTCTCTGGCGCTTGCGTCCCGCGGATTGGTGTTTGCTGAGCCTCAAACTGCGCCGGGAGGCGCACGGACGTTCAAGATGAAGTTTGCGCCCGGGCGCGGGAACGAAGTTTTCAGAACCATAGCCGGCAAGGACCCTCTGAAACGGCTGCAGTTTTTTAAAGACCAAGGCTTTATTGCGGTGGAAGGAATAGTTTGGATATCCCACAAGCCTTTGAGCGATAAAGAAAAACAGATGCAGCAGGACATTGGAGACCTAGCGAAGAAGTTGGGGCTTGAAGTCGGATGCATGAGTTCCATGAACGAAAAGGACTTTCCGACGATGTCAGCCAATCAAGTTCCGTCCAAGGAGAAAGTCATACGCGACAAGTCGGCAATACGCGATTTTCTCGTCTGGCAGATGGACAACACTTTCGACATTCTAAAAAGGGTCGGTTCCAAAACATTTATAATTGGGCCTGGCACGGTGGATAAAGAGCTTTCTTGGAACAAGCAGTACGACAACGTGGTCGAAAACATGGCGTTTTGCGCCGATTATTGCAAAAAGAACGGTTTTGTTATGGAGATAGAGCCGCTCAACACAACGAGCCATCCGAACATGTTCTGCGACCGAGCCGAGCTTGGCGCGCGGATTTGCGAGGATGTAAAAAGCCCCAATTGCAAAATTCTCTACGATTTGTTCCACGAACAAATGCAAGTCGGAAACTTGGATTCCTTGGACAATCCCATAGTGTGGAAAAACATAGAGTCTTTTCATATAGCCGACGCTCCTGGGCGCAAAGAACCCGGAAGCGGCAACATGGACTATATGAAAATATTCAAGAAGATTTGGGATAAGGGATTCCGTGGAATCTTGGGGTTAGAGCACGGCCAGTCGGTCCAGTCGGCGGCTGTGGACGAGAAGATTTTGGCGACATACCGCGCCTTTGACGCGCAAGTTTAGGGCAATATGTCAATTTACACTATAAACAATTAGAACACAAAACATACAATGGATAGAAGAAACGCAATTAAGACAATGGCGTTGGCAGGAGCCGCCGCCGCTCTTCCCAGATTTTCGGGAGCTGTGGGCAACAACAGCAAAACAAGGGTAGGCCTCATAGGTTGCAGCGGCAGAGGCCTTTCGGCGGTTGGAGATATGCTTGCCGCCGCGAAGGGGTCGGTGCAGATTGTGGCGATAGCAGACCTTTTCCCGGACAGGCTTGATGTGGCAATGAAAGCTTTTGAAAGGCACGAAAAGAAATTCGGCAAAGAATGCTTTGACGTACCGACTTCGCGCCGCTTTTCAGGATGGGATGCATACAAACAGCTTTTGGCGGAGAATGTCGATGTTGTAATACACGCTACTCCCCCCGTGTTCCGCCCGCTGCATTTGCGCGCAATTGTCGAGGCTGGAAAACATATGTTTGTAGAGAAGCCTGCATGCGTTGATCCGGTCCAGGCGCGCGAACTTATGGAAATTGCCGACTTGGCCGACAAAAAGGGCCTCAGCATAATTCCCGGCGTACAGCGCCGTTTCCATCCCGGGTACCAAGAAATTGTAAAGCGCGTCCAAGACGGGCAGATTGGCGAGATTGTAAGCGCGCAGGCCTACTGGCTCAATTCGCGTTTCTGGATACAGAACGGCGGCAATCTCTATTTGCAAAACAAAGACCCGATGTCCATGGAATACCAGATTCGCAACTGGTTTATATTTAGATGGGCTTCGGGTGACTGCTATGTAGAGCAGCATGTCCACAATCTTGACGTCATAAGTTGGGTAATGGGCAAGGATCCCAAGGAAGTCAACGGAGTCGGCGGCAGGCGTTTCGATCTGCAATATCCAGATTTGGGCGACCGTTTCAGCCATTTTGCGGTGGATTTCGACTTTGGAGACGGAGTCCATTGCGCCAGCTACAGTCGCCGCGAGCCAAAGTCAAAGGATTATGTCTTGGAGCGCGTCGTGGGCACAAAGGGCATAATGGAAACACACCTAGACGGCGGAATACAGCGGATTATCGGTTCAAAGCCGGTGGAAATCGACCCCAAGAAGATGCCTCAGGCGCTCGTTGAGGAACACCGCGTATTGCTGGATTCTGTCCAGAATAACAAGCCGTTGAATATGCTGCGCGAGATGGTAAATTCGACTCTGATGGCAATTGCCGGCCGCGAAAGCTGCTACTCCGGGCTCAACTTCAAGTACGACTGGATAAAGCTGCGCTCGCAGCAATCTTTCGCGCCGAAGGAATGGAAGCTTGGCCAGCACGAGCTTGAGGGCGTCCCGCTTCCAGGCGTTTACAAATTGTCTTAATTTCCTCGACGCCGGCCGCGGAAAAGGAAATTTAAAACCCATATTAAACCCGCCGCTTTTCGCGAGCGGGGTTTTTT
>FR901637.1:4692-11281 GCA_000438015.1 Coraliomargarita sp. CAG:312
GGGTTTTTTTTGTCGTTAGGTTTGTAAGCATGCTCCGCGAAAACTGGTGGGTTCTATTGCTGGGCCAAAAGATTTTTTGCGGACATAAAAAAACTTGCAAGAAAGCGCGCAATTTACGATCTTAAAAGCGCAGCATTTAGTTTCGCCTTTTATTATTATGAGGATAAAGACAAAAATCGCCCTGTTCATAATAGCGCCAATTTTCATAACAGACTTGGCAGTATCATTTGTGAACGGCATAGGAAATTTCAGGACGCTGAAAAATTTGGCGGAGGAGAAATTTCTATCGCAGACGGAGAATATTGCCTTAAGGATATCGCGCGAAAATGAAGGCGGCGTGTCGATTTCCCGAACTGCTGCAACCGCCGCAAAAGTCTGGTTTGCCGACCGTTCCAACAGCACGACATATATAAGGGAGCTGTTGCAGATTTTTCCGTCGTTTGTAGGAGCCAGCATAGGCTACGAGGTTAATGCCGACCTTAACGACTTCCGCTCGGAGCGCGGCATAAAAAATTTGCGCAACGGAAGGGAGGCGACTTTCGACGACGCAGTGGATTCCTACAATTTTAGGGCTAATCCCACTTCTGCAAGCTACGACGAATGGTTGGCAAAATCCGAGGGCGGGAGATTTGCCGCGTATTGGAATAGAGCCAAGGGGGATTTGGCTTTGGAGCCGCTAGTTGATATGAGTTCGTCGATGTACTCTGCTGGGCTAAAAAAGAAATTGGACTCCGGCAGTTCCGAACAGTTCATCGTGACGGAGCCTTATTTGTACAACAACAAAGTTTTGATGGTTGAGTATTCTGCGCCGATAATGCAGGACAGCCGTTTTGTCGGGCAGGTTGCTTTCGACAGAGACCTGACTAATTTTTCAAATTTCGTCTCTAATCTCAAGTCCAGCAGCCAGGCTGATATATTTCTTTTAAGCTCTCAGGCAAGGATAATCGCCTGCACAAAAAATCAAAACCTCCGCACTCTCTCAATATACGATCTTTATACCGACGATAGCGGCGCTTTTGTAATGTCTTTTTTGCGGGACGAAAACGGGAGGCTTGTGAGGGACGATTCCGTCTCCACCGACGTTTCCAAATTTGGCTCGGCGTATAGGGATATTTTAAGCGCGGCTTTTGAAACTGCCAAAAATTCCGGCACGCTGTCTGAAAACATACGCAAAGTGTCCTATTTTAAAGACCCTAAAACCAAGCAGACGTATTGCGTTTCACAGGCGCTGGTTCGCCCAGGCAATTGGGTTGTGGTTCAAATTATGCCTCAATCGGAGGTTTTGGCTCCGGTGTTTGCGTATATGAAAACCGAGGCGTTGGGCGCAGGCGTATTAATACTGATATTGATAGCTTCTATCGTCTTTGCAAATTCTATCTTGCGGAGGATATCGCGTGCGACTTCCGCCGCCGATGAAATAGCGCAAGGCAATTTTGACGTCGAGATAACCTCCGTGAAATCCAATGACGAAACCTCCGGGTTGCTTTCGTCAATTTCAAATATGGCGCGGAAGCTTAGAATGGCGGCGCGCCAGATAGAGGACTCCCAAACCCAGCTGGAGTCGGCTTCTTCGGCTATGGAACGCGTTTCGGCAAACTGCGAGAGCGCAATATCTGATTTCGGCAGTTCCGCCTCCTCAATATCGCATGCAGTCAGAAACATCGGAGACAACGCGGCCGAGCTTTCCAAGAATGCCGACGCCGTATGCGCCTCCGCCAACGATGCCTCAGACATTGCCGAAAATGGCCGCCGGAATGTTTCCATAATGAACGATATCGTGTCGGGGCTGTCGTCGAATACATCCGCCATAGCCCGAAGATTTTCCATTATAAGCGAACGCGCAAATACCATAAACAGCGTTGTCACAGCCGTATCTAAAGTTGCGGATGAAACTAATTTGCTTTCCTTAAATGCCTCTATTGAGGCGGAAAAAGCGGGATCTTACGGGGTTGGATTTGCTGTAGTTGCGCGCGAAATAGGCAGGCTTGCGGATCAGACTGCGGTCGCGACCTCCGATATAGACGCGATTGTAAAGGAGATGAAGTCGGCAGTTGAAGCGGGCGCGATGGAAGTTAGAAACTTTGCGGCGGAAGTTGACGGGGCTGTCGCCCAAATGGCAGCCGTGTCGTCGGCTATGGATTCTGCCATAACAAAAATCCAGTCTGTCGCGCCTCAAGTAGAGTCTCTTTCCGGAGCCATAGGCGGGCAGAGGGAATCCGTCGCGGATATAACCGCAAATCTCGCCAATCTCGACGCCGGTCTGGAGCATACGTCCGAGCTAATCCGCCGGGCTGTGGAAAGCCGCGAACGCTTGAGGGCGGCTGTTGCCAAAATGCGGGACGATATTAAGGATATAAAACCAATTTCATCCGACAACGGATAATGGATATCGAAAAGAAAATCTCCGCCCGCTGCTGGGCTGCCGACGGAATCTGGGGCAACGCCGATTGCCCGGAGCTTTCGCGCGTCGGCCACTGCCATAATTGCGAAGTTTACGTCCGCGCCGGAAGGGATTTTCTAGACCGCGCTAGGCGCGACAAAGAGGGCGGGGTTCTCGCTTCCGATGCAGGCGCGCCGGAGGCTTCTTTCATTCCGTCCGCGGATGCGGTGGTCGAGAAAGAATCTTCTTTCCTCCTTTTCAAGTGTTCGGGATTTAATTTTGCGCTTCCGATGGAAGTCGTGAGGGAAATTGCTAATTCCCGCTCCATCCACCGCATTCCACATCGTTCTGACGGAGTATTGGCAGGGCTGTCAAATATAAACGGAGAGCTAGTAATAGTTGTGGATATCCTTAAGCTAATGGATTTGGGAGAGTCCAAAAAAGAAGATTGCAAGATGGTCGTCTGCTATTACGGCGACAATGAGTTCGCATTTAACGCGGACTTTGTGTGGGGAGTAGCCCGTGTGGGGGAAAGCAAAATATCGCCTTTTGAAGCTGAGAAGCCGTATGCGGTATTTATCTCGGGAGAGTTCTCGCACGGCGGGCAAAAATATCTCTTAATAGATTGCGAACTGTTTTTTCACGCCCTTACTAGGAAATACTTATGAGTGCGGATATGTTCATGTTGGAACTTTTTATAAAAGATGCGCGCGCGCAATGCGCGGTGCTTTCGTCCAACATATTTTCCGGTAGCTCTTTTTCTGCCGATGCCTGTAAAAATGCGGCGGCGTCGCTAAAATCTTCGGCTAAAATGCTTGGATTCGACGTCTTTTCCTCGGCTTGCGCCGCTCTGGAAAGCGTTTTTGCAAAAGGCGGAGGAAAACCGTCGGCTGATTCCCCAATAGGAAAGCTGGTTAAAATTCTTTCAGAATGCGCGGAATCATCCCCGTCTGAAGTCGAGTCTAAAGTATCGGGGGCCTCGGTGGAAATTTCAGAATTGCTGCGCGAAAGGCTAGTTCTGCCCGATTCCGGACTGAATGGGAGTCCCCAGAATGCGGAAAGGCCGGAATCATCATTGGCTGTTGACGAATCAATGGCGTCGATGTTTCTTGATGAAACCCGCGCACAGCTTGCTTCAATTGGGCAGCTTTTAATAGAAATTGAAGACGACTTTAAAAATCCGCAAAAGCTGGAACGCCTCATGCGCGCTTGCCATAGCATCAAGGGCGCCGCGCGGGTGGTTGGCTTGTCCGATATAGTGGACTTGACCCACAAAATGGAGGATTGCTTTGTGGCTGCCCAGAATTCCAAAATCGAACTGGACAGCGATTCTCTTGACGCCGTATTGGATTGCGTTGACTTCATTTATTCTCTAGCCGAGATAAGATTCTCGAAAATAGACAAATTAAAGCTTGGAGAGTGCATGGCCGCGCTGGACGCAATCGGCAAAGGAGCCGCGATTCCGGAAAAAACATCTCCCGAGGCCGCGCCAGGGCTTTTGGTGCAGCCTTTGCAGCCTGTGTTGGAGCAGATGTCGTCTCCATCTGCGCCCGGAAAGAAAAACGCTGCGGCAAAAGACCTTGCTGTTAAAGTGTCTGCAAAAAATCTTCGCGCTTTGATGGAACTTGCGGCGGAATCTCTAGTGGAAAACAGGAAAATAGAAAATTTCCGCGACAATCTTGCCGACTTGAAAACTTCGCAGCAAAAAACCGCAAGCATTTTGGAACAGGTTTTGTGTTCGCTCGAAGGAGTAAAAGGCGCCGAGTCTTCCGTCGAAAGAATAGAGTCCGTGAGGAGGGGCATCGAGTCGAACCTTGCGGATTTGCGCCTTCAGATATCTGAGATAGGAGAATATTCACGCCGCAGCGCCCAGCTTTCTTCGCGCCTTTACTCCGAGGTTCTTGCCAGCAAAATGCGCCCATTGGCCGAAGGTGTTCAAATGTTTCCAAGGATGGTTCGGGATTTGGCAAAATCCGCCGGGAAAAAGGTTATTTTGGAAATAGACGGAAGCGATGTTCCGGTTGACAGGGACGTTCTCGACAAGCTTGAGTCGCCTCTCACGCAAATACTGCGCAACGCATGCGACCATGGAATAGAGCTTCCGTCGGAAAGAGCCGCCCTTGGAAAATATCCAACAGGCAGGATATCCATAAAAGCCTGGCATGCTGCCGGCTTTTTAATGCTGAAAGTTTCCGACGACGGCGCGGGTATGGATATAGAAAAAATCCGCGAGAAAATTCTGCAGAAAAATCTGGCGACTCCAACAATGCTTGCGGATATGAGCGAACAGGAAATAATGGCCTTCCTTTTCCTGCCGGGTTTTACCACTAAGGAAAATGTTAGCAAATTGAGCGGCAGGGGCGTGGGGCTGGACATAGTGCACTCGATGCTTCAAGAGGTAGGCGGTACGATAGAAGTGGAATCTAAAGCGGGGAAAGGCGCGTCGTTTACTCTAAGGCTTCCCATAACAAGGTCGGTGATGAAATCTCTTGGAGCGTCTATAGACGGTCAGCTTTACGCGTTTTTGCTGAGCAAAGTTTCGGGAACGGCTCTTGTGCGCCGCGAGGAAATATTGCGGGACGACGGCGGGAGGTTCTTTATGTATTCAAACAGGCGGGTCGCCCTTGTCGACGCCGCCAGAGCCCTGGGATTCCAAGATTCCCGGAGCGAGCCTGATTTCTCGTACGTGGTTATAGTATGCCAAGCGCAGGAGTATTTCGGATTTAAAGTCGACAATATGCCGTTTGAAGTGGATTTGGTTGTCCGTCCGCTTCATCCGTTGCTCGGGCGTGTACAATGCGTTTCTTCTACTTCAATTGCAGACGACGGAACGCCTATACTGATTCTGGATATTGACGATTTGATACTGTCTGCAAAAAAAGTCTTAAAATCTTCCGGCGATATTGAAGCCGCCGATGCAACTGCTGGCAAATCTGCCTCAAAAAGAATCTTGGTTGTGGACGATTCTGCAACTGTGCGCGAAACGCAGCGAAAAATCCTCCGGCAGGCGGGTTTTGCGGTTGAATTGGCCTCAGACGGAGTCGAGGGATGGAATTGCGTGCGCCTGAACAAGTACGATCTAATCGTAAGCGATATAGATATGCCGCGCATGAATGGTTTTGAGTTGGTAAAAAAAGTCCGCTCCCGGGACAAGCTGGTCCCTATAATAATGGTGTCGTACAAAGACAGGCGCGAAGACAGCCAGCGCAGCATGGAAGTTGGCGCCAATGCGCACTTGACAAAAAACAGTTTTAGCGACAACACTTTTATTGATTGCGTAAAAAAATTCTTGGAAGATTCTAAAAATTAGGCGTCGCGCATAAAAAAAGCTTGCAAGAGGCGCGCAAAAAGGCATCCTGCCCAAAATATTGCGTTAGAAATAACCGCGTTGCTTTGGTTCGGAACAAAGTTTCTCTGCTGGGGCAATCGCTTTTATTTCCGCGAAACTTAACCTTTTACAAGGGTAAGTTAAGACGGCGAATCCGGCGACGCGCTGGGCTCGCGGGCCTTGGGTTTAAGGCTCCAAAAATTCGCGTAAAAAGGAATAAAAAAATGTCGGAACATAAATCAATAGACAAACAAGCAATAATCAACGAATACCGCTTGGACGACAAGGACACCGGTTCTTGCGAAGTCCAAATTGCAATATTGAGCGCGCGCATAGCCCACTTGACCGCGCACTTGGCGTCCAATAAGAAGGACTTCCATTCCCGCCGCGGGCTGATCGCCATGACAAGCCGCCGCAGAAAGTTGTTGGACTACCTCAAGAAAAATTCTCTTGAAAGGTACAATTCAATAATTTCTCGTTTGAAGCTCCGCAAATAACGGAAATAATTTTTTTGGAAAATTTTATAAAAGGGACGATAAGATGCTCGACATCTATTGTCCCTTTTGTTTTTATATAAATATTGTTAGTAAAAATTTCGGGAAAAATCCCGATTTGCAATAAACCGCAGGGAACGTCCGATCCGTTCGGCGGAAAATAAGGAAAGAAAGAATAATGGATCAAAAATATATGGTAGAGGTCGAAGACCTCGGTATAAAGTTTTCAACCGGCACAATAGCCAAGCAGGCAAACGGTTCGGTTGTTATAAGTTTGGGAGAAACAAATTTGTTGGTCAACGCGACCGCTGCCGGCGCATTGCGCGACGGGCAAGATTTTTTCCCGCTTACGGTAGACTACCGCGAGACATTCTCAGCGGCCGGCCG
>FR901637.1:11303-13752 GCA_000438015.1 Coraliomargarita sp. CAG:312
CGCTTCCCCGGCGGTTATTTTAAACGCGAAGGCCGTCCGAGCGAAAAGGAAATTTTGACCTCGCGCCTTTGCGATAGGCCGTTGCGCCCGCTGTTCCCGAAAGGTTTCATGAATGAAGTCCAGGTTATCGGCCTCCTGCTTTCGGCGGATATGGTAAACGACCCAGACATTCTTATGGTAAACGGCGCCAGTGCCGCGATGTTGATTTCCGACATTCCGTGGAATGGTCCTGTGGGATGCGTGCGTTTGGGGGAAATAGACGGAGAATTTGTCGTCAATCCAACCCATGAACAAATGCTGGATTCCACTTTGGATCTGATATATGTGGGCAACGAGCGCGAGATGATGATGATAGAGGGAGCTGCCGAACAGTGCCCAGAGGATAGGTTCTTTGAGGCTTTGCAGTATGCCCACGGGCAAGTTCAAAAAATAATAGCAGCCCAAAAGGAACTAGCAAAAATTTGCGGCAAACCCAAGAAGGAATTTCCGCTTATTGTTTGCAAGCCAGAAATATTGGAAATGTGCAAAGAATATGTCGGCGGAAGGCTCCTTGAAGCTGTATTCCAAGACAATAAGCTGAAGCGCCAGGCCGACGTTGACGCTCTCATGAACGAAACAGCCGAAGCCGTAAAGACAAAGGTCGGCGAGGAAAACTTTGATCCGGCGCAGATAAAGATGGCCTTTGAAGTCCTCCAAGAAGAGGTTTACCGCAACAATATTCTCGACGCCGGAAAGCGCTGCGACGGCAGAGCCTACGACGAGCTCCGCCCGATTTCCTGTTCGACGAATCTTCTTCCGCGCGTCCACGGTTCTGCGCTCTTTACGCGCGGTGAAACGCAAGCGTTTGTAATGACAACTTTGGGAACGAGCCGCGACTTCCAAGAATTGGACGGCTTGACGGGTGGAACAAAACAAAAGTCGTTTATTTTGCACTATAATTTCCCGCCGTATTCGGTAGGAGAGACCGGCAGATTCGGAACTCCCGGACGCCGCGAAATCGGCCACGGCGCTCTTGCCGAGCGTTCGCTGTTGCCGGTTCTTCCGTCGGAGGACGAGTTCCCCTACGCCATACGCCTGGTTTCCGAAATAATGGAGTCTAACGGTTCTACATCAATGGCGTCGGTTTGCGGAGGGTGCTTGAGCCTTATGGATGCCGGCGTTCCTATCCAAACTCCGGTTGCCGGAATCAGCTGCGGATTGGTGACACGGTTCGACGAGAACGGCAAGCTTTTAAAGCACGTGGTCTTGACCGATATCATAGGCGCAGAAGACCATTTTGGCGATATGGATTTCAAAATTTGCGGAACTAAAAATGGAATAACCGGATTCCAGCTCGACTTGAAAATCCAAGGCCTCCCGTTTGACATAGTAAAAGAGGCGATTGAGCGCAACCGCCAGACTAGGATGAAAATTCTCGATATAATGCATGCGGCTATCGCTGAACCAAACAAGGATTTGAAACCTTGTGCTCCGCGCATAAAAGTTATGCAAATCGATCCAGAAAAAATCGGAATGCTCATCGGCCCTGGAGGCAAGAACATCCGCCGCATAGTCGAAGTTTCAGGCGCGCAGGTCGATGTTGACGACGACAATCCGGGCAGAGTTCTCATATACGCGACAAGCGCCGAAAGCATGAACCGTGCCGTTTCCGAAGTCGAAATGGTCACCGGCGAGATAGAGGTTGGCAAGACATACCGCGGAATAGTGCGCTCAATAAAGGAATTTGGAGCGTTCGTGGAGTGTCTGCCGGGCAAGGAGGGGTTGGTGCACATTTCCGAACTTGCCGACTTCCGCGTAAACAAAACGGAAGATGTATGCAAGCTTGGCGACGAGATAATAGTAAAGTGCATAGGCATTGACGACAAGGGGCGCGTGAAGCTTTCCCGCCGCGCCGCTCTTTGCGAGCAGCAGGGAATACCCTACGAGCCTAAAGGCAAATAACGCGTTAATAAGCGAATTTCACTCCCGAAAGCCCTCGATAAAAAGAGGGCTTTTTTTATTAAATTTTCGGGCGCGCCGGATTATGTATTTAGCGTGCATTTTAATGCTGGATGCATGGAAGATTTAATTCTCAAGTTTACGGCTTATTTGGGGCTGAGCGCTTGCGGAGATTAAAGCAATGGAAAATGCTAATTTCGGCAGAATTTTATTTAGAATTTTGTTGAGTGTTTTGAAAGCGATAGATAACTTAACTTTTATGAACCGCACGAGTATAAACCGCAGAAAATTTTTGAGCAAAAGCGCGATGTCGCTTTTCGGGTATTCATTGATGGTAAGCGTTCCCGCATCGCCGGATGCAAAGGGCGGGACAGCGGCTATAAGCGATGTGGGAAGGCGAATAGACGAAGCTTTAAGCTCGCCACAGTTTTCGGCGGATTCTGAAAACTACATGGCAGGCAATATATTAAATTGCGATGTTCTCGTTGCCGGAGGTGGAATGGCGGGGATA
>FR901637.1:13767-14892 GCA_000438015.1 Coraliomargarita sp. CAG:312
GGGATATGCGCGGCGATAGCTGCCGCTAGAAACGGCGCAAAAGTCGTGCTGGTCCAAGACAGGTCCAGGTTGGGTGGAAATGCAAGCAGTGAAATAAAAATGCATCCGCTCGGAGTGGACTCGCAAAAATACGGCTTTAGGGAAGGAGGGATTCTAGAGGAGATTCTTCTGGAAAATGCAGTCCGCAATCCCCAGAATTCGTGGGAAATTTGGGACTTGCTTCTGTACGATAAATGCATTTCAGAACCCAATATTGCCCTTATTCTAGACACATTTGTTTATCGCGCGGAGACGGAAGCCGAAAAGATAAAGTGCGTTTACGCGCGGTCGGATAAAACTCTCAATATATATAAGATAACCGCCAATGTTTACATAGACTGCACCGGAGACTGCCGAATGGCCATGGAAGCGGGGGCGGAACTTATGAGCGGCCGCGAGGGCGTCTCCAAATACGGCGAGGACGAAGTTGTCCCAACATATCCGCTAGGCGGGCATTTATGCTCGTCCATAATGTTTACAACCCGCGATTTCGGCAAGCCAATGCCTTTCAAAGCTCCGAGTTGGGCTAAGAAAATAACCGCTCGAGACTTGAAATTTCGCGATCCACGCAGCTGCGGATTTGATTACGGATACTGGTTTATATCCCACGGTGGGCTTTCCGATACCGTAAGAGACAACGAGGTTATACGTTTTGAGCTTTTGTCCACAGTATTGGGCGTTTGGGATTATATAAAAAATAGCGGCAAATATCCTGAAGCCGACAATAGGGCGATAGATACCATAGGGATGATTCCGGGAAAACGCGACAGCTATCGAATAAAGGGAATAAAGGTTTTCAAGCAGTTCGATATCCGCGGAGAATGGAAAAATCAGCCAGATTCTGTGGGAGCTGTTGGATGGAAACTTGAAGACCAGCCCTCCGGAGGATTTTACGACACTAAAACTCCGCCTGCAATGCCGCACAGGGAGACTCCTCCGTTTAATATTCCTCTTTCCATTTTAATTTCAAAAGACTTCTCAAACTTGATGATGGCGGGGCGCAATATAAGCGCATCGCATTTGGCATTTTCGTGCCTGCGCGTAATGAAAAGCTGCGCGGTTGCAGGGCAGGCTGCAGGCACGGCT
>FR901637.1:14906-19363 GCA_000438015.1 Coraliomargarita sp. CAG:312
GGCCCGGCTGCGGCTATCGCCGCGGACAAAAACATTCAGCCGCCGGATATATTGAAGAGCCCAGGCATGATTTCGCTGCTTCAACAAACGCTTTTGCGCGACGCCCAGCCGATTCTGAATTTGTCAAATTCTGATTCCGCCGATCTTGCGCGCTCGGCAACTGCTTCCGCAAGCGTATGTTCAAATTCAACATCCGCTAAAAATGTTTTAAGCGGAGTTTTTATAGATAAACCCGGTTCCAACGAAAATAAATGGCAGGCGCCTATTGCCGATAAGCCGTGGATAAAAATCGAATGGAAAGACGCTAGGAAAATCTCAAATGTTATTTTAAATTTAGATACTGGCAGCAGGTTTCTTACAATTTCCTTGGAAACAAAATTCGCCCAAACGATTCTGAGAGCCCCTCAACCAGAAACTCTCTGCGACTATAATATTGTCGGGATTCTTCCGGACGGCTCTGAGAAAACTCTCGTTGAAATGCGCCGAAACCATCTTAAGCTCGTTTCGCACAAATTTGAGCCTGTGGAATTAAAAGCTTTGAGAGTGGATTGCCTGGCAACATGCGGTTCCGATATGGCTTCCATATTCGAAATTAGGGCGTATGCTTGATTCTCTCATAGAATATCCGGAGAATCTGCGTTTCATCGGATGTTAAGCGCGCCATCCGCAATATAATACCAGAATTGCGGAAACGCTTTATTTCCGCTTGCCCTCTATTCATGCAGGTCGCGCGAAAAATAATTGAGGGTAATTCTTATGCGCGAAAGGGATTTTATCGCGCATCCGCGCTTATGGCGGAGGATTTTTTTAGCGCTGGGCAGGCGGTGTTTATTGACAGTTTAGGCTTAAATATTATTCGATTCGTCCATTCCCGAAAGCGGTTTTAGGCATGCGGTTCGGATTGTCTTTTAATAAAACAAATGGAGGAAATATGAAAAAATTCTTGTGGCTTTTAGCGTGTTTTATGTCTGTGGCCGCTTTGACGAATCTTTGGGGCTCAAATGAGATTTATGCTGGGATGGACTCAATTTCCAAGCTCTCCAACGCAAAATCCCGCTCTATTTCTCCTGAAAATTTTACCGGGGAAGTCGGAGGGGGAGCAAAAGCCGATCCTTCTGAAAAAATAAGAAACGTTTCAAACGCTGCAGATAAGGCGTCCAATTACGGAAAAGGTTGGAAGGTAAATCCTTTCATTGTGGTACTTCCCAACGAAACCTTTACAATAGCCGACATAAAGGGATGCGGGGCAATCCAGCAAATGTGGATGACTCCGGCGGGTGATTGGCGTCCGGTAATATTGCGAATCTATTGGGATGGAGAGGAGAATCCTTCTGTGGAATGTCCCATAGGGGACTTTTTCTGTAGCGGTTTCGGGCAGTGTTCCCAACTTTCTTCCCTGGCGGTATGTTTAAATCCTGGCAGCGCGTTTAACTGCTATTGGAAAATGCCGTTTCGCAAAAGCGCAAAAATAACAATTCAAAATCTTTCCGGCAAAGATTTCCGCCTATACTATCAAATAAATTATGCATTGGGGCATGTAGATGAAAACGAAGCTTATTTCCACGCCCAGTTCAGGCGTTCAAATCCGACATCCGGAGGCCTGCATACAATTCTTGACGGGGTTGTGGGGAAGGGACAGTATGTTGGAACATATTTTGCGTGGCTTACAACTTGCCGTGGATGGTGGGGCGAGGGAGAAGTTAAATTCTATATGGATTCCGACTCTGAATATCCCACAATTTGCGGTACCGGTTTGGAGGATTACATTTGCGGCTCTTACAATTTTGACAAAGGAGGAAAATACACAGTGTTTACGACGCCCTATAGCGGTCTTCACGAACTCATTCTGCCCCCGCATGCAAACGGAAAAGCCTATGCCGAAAACACAAAGTTTGGGATGTATCGGTGGCATATTGCCGATCCAATTAGGTTTGAATCAAAGCTTAAGGTGACTGTTCAAGATTTGGGATGGGGCAAGGATGGAAAGTATGCAAAACAGACTTCGGATATAGCAACTGTCGCTTATTGGTATCAAACTGAACCGCACGCAAAATTTCCCCAATTGCCGTCGGTTGAAGCTTTAAAAAATAATTAATTATATAGCCTGATTTTACCTAGGGCAAAGAGGCTGGTTGCCACTTTATTGGCAATGCCGAAAGCGCTGGTGCTAAGTGGCGTAGTAGTTGTTGTCGGATTGCGGTTTCTATTTTACATCTAGATGCAAATTTAATATTCTACGGGTGGAAGTTGCGCAAAAATTAGGGTTTGTCCTAAAAAACTTTCTTCATAAAAAGACTCTAGTTCTGCGCAAAGACATTGAATTTGGGCAGGGGATATAAAGCTTTTTTGCGTGGAGATATTGGTTCAATTCCTAATTTGCCCATATATCCAATATGGATGTTCATGTGTGGAAGACGGAACGTCTTTTAGCTAAGTGCCTAGTGCAAAACCTCGCGTTATTTTACTTTTGATATTAGCCTCTACTTTCCCCGCGCCGCGCGCAAAGGCAATGTGAATTGGGAATTACGCCGAGAACTTGGTTTTGTCCTTGCGCAATGCGCGCAATATAAAGGTTGTGCGCCAATGCATTTAATCCGCAAGTTTTCGCGCCTGTGCCAGCGAAGCTAATTGATGTTTTAGCCAAATGCCTGCGCGCTTTGAGGGCTTCTATCTGCGGAACTAAAAATCGCAGGCTGCGCGCACGCAAAGCGCGTCCGCAATATTGCAAAAAATCCGCCCATTCGGGCGCGGGCGCCATTTGCATTGCAAAACGCATCTTTTGCGCTTGATGCCGATTTTCGTTGCGCTTGGCAAATCCGGCAAATCAATTTACCTCCCCCCTAATTAGCTATATTTATGCCACAGGCGGATTATGAATGTTGCAGAAAAAATCAAATGCAATCGGCGGATTATTTTGTAGGATGAAAAACAGTTCGGGTTGAGAATTATTCGGCATTCAGCGGAGAAAGTTCGGATTATAGCACGATGAGCTCATATTGTTGATAGTTTGTTGCCGCCGATTTTCTAAGATGAAAAACAAAAACGCCGCTGCTATAAAGCCGCGCGGCGTTTCTCTATTATTGCAGGCTGGAAAACTCATTATTTGAGAGCTTCGTCGTCGTCCAGCTTTATATGCAAATCTTTTAATTGCTTTTCTGTCACGGGCGACGGAGATTGTGCCATCAAATCTTGTCCCTTCTGCGTTTTGGGGAAAGCGATAATATCGCGTATACTTGGACGGTTCGTTAGAATTGTAACTAAACGGTCGAATCCCAGCGCGATTCCTCCATGCGGAGGAGCTCCGTATTTAAACGCTTTTAACATGTACCCGAAACGCGATTCAATTACGTCTTCCGGAATTTTAAGAACATCGCGGAAAACCTTTTCCTGAACCTCAGGCTGGTGTATTCTTATTGAGCCTCCGCCAAGTTCGGTTCCGTTCAAAACTATGTCATAGTGCTGCCCGCGCACTCTTTTGGGGTCTGAATCAAGATATTGTATGTCTTCTTCAACAGGCGCGGTGAAAGGATGGTGCGCGGAAACATATCTGCCTTGTTCTTCGTCGAATATCATTAGCGGGAATTCTATAACCCACAGGAAATTGAATTGGTCGGCAGGAATATTTATTTTTCCGCGGCTTTGCAAAAGTTTGCAGCATTCCAAGCGCACTCTGCCAAGAATTGCGCATGCGTGCTCCCAGTCAGTTGCGGCAAAGAACACGATGTCGCCGTCCTCTATATTTAGGCGTTCCCTTAAGGCTTTTTGCTCATCCTCCGATAGGAATTTTAATATGGGGCTCTTCCATGCGCCGTTCTCGGCTTTTATGAAAGCCAGTCCCTTTGCGCCTAAAGTTCTTGCGACATCCTCAAGCCCTTTCAATTCGCCTTGGGTTATATCTGAAAGCCCTTTTGCGTTTATTGCCTTTATTACGCCGCCATTTGCTGCGACTCCCGAAAATACCTTGAATGCGCTGGCTTTAAATACGTCTGTAAGGTCGCAAAGTTCAATTCCGAATCTGGTGTCTGGCTTATCGACGCCGTAGCGGTTCATCGCTTCTTCGTAATGCATCCTCTTAAAAGGAGTCGGAATATCTATATTTAAAACATCCTTCCAGATTTTCTTCAGCATGTTCTCGATTAGGGCGTACATATCTTCGCGCTCCACGAAACTTAGCTCTATATCGACTTGCGTAAACTCAGGCTGGCGGTCTGCACGGAGATCTTCGTCGCGGAAGCATTTCGCCATCTGGTAGTAGCGTTCTATTCCGGAAACCATCAACATTTGCTTGTATTGTTGCGGGGATTGGGTGAGCGCGTAAAAGGTTCCGGCGTTCAGACGGCTGGGTACTAGAAATTCCCGCGCTCCTTCAGGTGTGCTTTTAAAGAGTATGGGAGTTTCAACCTCTATAAATCCGTTCGAATTAAGATAGTCGCGTATTGAAGTGGCTGCCTTATGGC
>FR901637.1:19370-20268 GCA_000438015.1 Coraliomargarita sp. CAG:312
GGCTGCCTTATGGCGCGTGCGCAGAAGGTTGAGGTTGCGCGGCCGCCTCAAGTCTAAATAGCGGTATTGCAGGCGCAGGTCTTCATTTACCTTGTCGGCGCGCTCGTCATCCAATGGGAAGGGCAGAACATCGCAAATGTTGTGGATTATCATATCCGAACATTCTACTTCAATGTCTCCCGTTTTTAGATTCTTATTTTTTGTGTCTTCGTCGCGCAGGCTGACTTTGCCGAAAACTTGAATTACGCTTTCATCTTTTAGCTTTTGGGCTTTTTCGTAAACGGTTGAGTTTTCCGGGTGAAAAACTATTTGCGTTATTCCGTCGCGGTCGCGCAAATCTACAAACAGTATTCCGCCGTGGTCGCGTACCGATTTTACCCATCCGATTAGCGTTACTTCTTTGCCGGCATCCTTCGCCGTCAATTCATTGCAAGTATTGGTTCTTTTCATTTTAAAAAAATCGTATTTGTATAGCGTCCATTTTTTTGCGTTATAATCAAGCTTTTTCGGTGTTCTATAGCCATAAAGGCACAGGGAAAGCACAAAAGAATTTTGCGGATGAAGTTGGCTTATTCAAAGTTTTTTGGGGAAATTAACCGCGGGGGAAACTTAGCGCCAGAATATAAAGGCCTTGCATTTACGAGTAGCGCATTGTGGGTTTCTTCCGGGCGTGACGACAAAAGATGGAGAATTTAGAATTGCATTGTTTGACTTCTCTTTGGCCTTTTAAGACTGGATGATGGCGCGCAATGAGGAATTTTTCGCATTTTCCAGTGGTTTTATCGAAACACGGCTTTGCTTACTACATATCTCCGGTTTATTTTATTGCTTTATTTTTCGGGGAGAATTTGTCAGATTATTGCTCCCAAAATAAAAAAACCGCCGGATATAGTTCCGG
>FR901637.1:20285-20631 GCA_000438015.1 Coraliomargarita sp. CAG:312
CCGGATATAGTTCCGGCGGCTTCTTTTATTAAGAATTAAGAGAGTTTTTTGGGAACTTCGTTCTTTTCCAGCCTTACATATGCTGGCATTCCGTTTTCATATGGGACGGCGACTTCGCCTTGCAATAAAGGCAGAATATATTTGTTAAACTGGTAGTTTATCGAGATTTTGTCTTCGCCTATCCAATTTTCAGGGAAGTGCTTTACGCCGTTTGCGACGCTTGCCAAATCGACTAAGGTTGTTTCGCATGAATATTTTTCAGTATCTCCGCGGACGAGGGCAACCATTACTCCGCTATTGCCTTCGACTGCTGCTTTTACCGCGGCTTGCCCCGCCATAAACGCTT
>FR901637.1:20650-24619 GCA_000438015.1 Coraliomargarita sp. CAG:312
CCATAAACGCTTCATTGGAGTCTGCCAATGACGAACAGTGCGCTGCCGCCCTTTCTGCATGGCCGAGTTTGCATGAACGCGCCTTTATTCCGGGCAAGCTTTTTTGAACGAGACGCTGCAAGTATTCGCCAACGCCTCCAAGCTGTGAGTGCCCAAATGAATCCTGTGCTTCTCCGGCAGCGACCAAATTGCCGTTGGCGTCGCAAATTCCCTCGCTCACAACCACCAGGCAGTATTTATTTTTCTTTAGGCATTCCTGCACTTGAGCCAGGAAATATTCGGGGTTGAACGCGACTTCAGGGAGAAGTATAATGTGCGGCGGATCGTCCACCTGGTTGCGGCGCTTTGCTATGCTTGTTCCTGCCGCTATCCAGCCGGCGTCCCTACCCATAACCTCCACAATTGAGACAAGGTCGTGGTTGCCCATGGCTTCGTGGTCTAGGGCCAATTCGCGGATTGTGGTGCAGAGATATTTTACTACGCTTCCATATCCGGGGCAGTGGTCTGTCATAGTGAGGTCATTGTCAATAGTTTTGGGAATTCCTATGACGCGCATTTCGTAGTTTTGAGATGCTGCATGCTGGGCTATTTTATTGGCTGTATCCTGGGAATCGTTGCCTCCTATATAAAAGAAAAAGCGTATATTATGAGCTTTGCAAACATCTATAAAACGGGCGAAGTCCTGCTCGCTCTTTAACTTGTAGCGGCAAGTACCAAGCGCTGAGCTCGGAGTGTAGCGCAAACCGCGCACAGTTTGCTGTGATTCTTCAGCCAGGTCTATAAGTTGTTCTTTTAAAATTCCCTCTATGCCGTTTAGGCCCCCGTAAATTTCCTCGATACAATCGTGGTTGAGAGATTCCGTTATAACGCCTGCAAGGCTCGCGTTGATTACGGAAGTAGGACCGCCCGATTGCGCCACTAAAACATTTCCAGTTAGTTGATTTTCCATATAAGCATCCAATTTATCGTGAATTTTAAAAGTATATGTTGCCATATTTTTGATTTTTAGCAATCATTTTCTCTTTCGGGCGGTATTTTTTAAATTTCCCAATATTATTGTTTAATCCTAAAAATGCCGATGCGCATTTGCCGCGGCAATTTATAAATCTAAATGCCCATAGGTTGCCGACTTTTGGATATTGGAAATAAAAAAAGATGGATTTTTTACAATATAAAGAGTACGTATGAAAACTTAAAACTAAAATTCTCCGATGGAATTTGAAATAAAATGCATGTATCCTCGCAGGGTGAATACCGACCTAATCCAGTATTTGCCGCAGGTATGCTACGCCGGAGAAATCGTATTGGTTGAAACCGATGAAGTTTTAGACGCGGCGTTGGTAGAGATTTCAAAGGAGAAAATTTTGGGATTTGATACAGAAACCCGCCCGAATTTTACAAAAGGCAAAAATTATCCCGTTTCCATTTTGCAATTCGGAGGAGAGAAAAAGGTTTGGATTATTCGTTTGGAGCCTTTGAAAGAAAGGCTTGCCGATATTTATAAGATATTGGAAAATCCTTCCATAAAGAAGGCCGGAATAGCCGTTCAAGGAGACATAAAATCTCTGCGCGCGCGTTGCCATTTTAATCCTGCGGGATTTGTAGATGTAAGCGATTATACATCGAATTTGGGCGTTATAAATACGGGTATGCGCAATTTGACGGCACTAATATTCGGGGAGAAAATTTCAAAATCGGCGCAACTTACGAATTGGGCGAGCGATGCTCTGACTCCCAAGCAGATTCAATACGCTGCAACCGACGCGTGGATAAGCCGCCGGCTATTCCTAGAAATAAAAAAGGTAATAGAGGAAAACCGCGTGGTAATAGAGCCCGAACCCGAGCCTGAGCCCGAGTCTAAAA
This sequence comes from Coraliomargarita sp. CAG:312, assembly GCA_000438015.1. Lineage (GTDB taxonomy): Bacteria > Verrucomicrobiota > Verrucomicrobiia > Opitutales > Intestinicryptomonadaceae > Merdousia. Next base: position 22,514 of record FR901637.1, read on the forward strand.
GGTTTAATTTGCGCGCATTTGTAAAGCTTACCATAAAAAAGATATTCGACGCCCTTGGAGGTAAAACGGGCGGCAGCGAGCCTTCAGACTTAAAGCGCCGGACAAAGAAGCAGAGCGCGCGTTCCGGCAGAGCCTGTTCTTCCATTCTCCAACCGGCATGCCGCCATGCTAAAAAATCCGTTGTTTCAAGTTCTGAACAGTCCGGATTGCCTGGAAGCCGACCGTCTTCCGTAAAAGTTGTTGTGAAGCCGAAACGCCGCAATAAGAGCGAAAATGCTTGCGGAGAATAATCTAAAAGGAAGCATAGTCAAGGGAGCGCGGAAAAAACTTTCTCTTTCCAGACAAAAAAAGAAGGCGTACTTTTCACGCCTTCTTTTTATGCAATTTTGGTGCGTTATTGGAATCTAGTTTCCTTTGCGATGCGTTTAAAAGAATTTTTTGTAGAACGGTTCGGAAGACCCTTTATCCGTATTGTCGCCGCATGCCACCGCAAATTCCTCCAGTTTCTTACGCTGGTCGTCGGTGAGTTTGCGCGGAACTTCCACATGTATTCTGACGAGCAAATCTCCTTTTTCTCCTCCACGCAAATTCGGCATACCCAATCCTTTCATGCGCAGCGCGGTTCCAGGCTGGGTTCCAGCGGGAATTTTCAGCAGAGCCTTGCCCGTGAGGGTTTCAACTTCAATTTGTCCTCCCAAGGCTGCAAGAGTAAATTTTATGGTAGTGTCGCAGAATAGGTTGTTGCCGTCCCTCTCAAACTTTGGATGCGGGGAAACAAAAATTACCACATATAAGTCTCCGTATCCGCCTCCGTTGTATCCGGCGTTTCCGGCTCCGGTCTTGCGCAGCCGAGATCCTGTATAAACTCCAGCGGGAATGTCGATTTTAACTTCATTCCTAGCCTTAATTCTTCCGGAACCTCCGCATTTCGGGCATGGATTTTCTACAACGCTTCCCGTGCCGCCGCATTCGGGGCATGGCTGAGTGAAGCGTATAGGGCCTTGCGACATTCTGACTTGTCCGGAACCATGGCATTTCGGGCATGTCTTTTTGCCGCCCGCGCCGTCTTTCGAGCCTGTCCCCTTGCAATCCGGGCATTCGACTATGCGGTTGTATCGGATAGTTCTAGTGGCGCCTTTGGCAGCTTCTTCCAGAGTGATTTCAATCTCAGCGCGTATATCCGAACCGCGTTCGGGCTCATTGTAATCTTGCTGGGCTCCTCCTCCGAAAAAGTCATAGAATGCGCCGCCGCCTCCGCCGCCTCCTCCAAATACTTCGCGGAAGATGTCGAAAGGATCTTGGAATCCTCCTCCCTGAGCGCCGTAGGCTGCTCCGCCCATTCCTCCCTGCGTAAAGGCTGCGTGTCCGAACTGGTCGTATTTTGCGCGTTTTTCCTCGTTTGACAGAACTTCGTAGGCTTCGGATACTTTTCTAAATTTTTCCTCTGCTGTCTTGTCTCCGGGGTTTCTGTCGGGATGGTATTTTAGAGCCAGTTTGCGGTAGGCTTTCTTTATTTCCTGTGCAGTGGCGTTTTTTTCGACGCCAAGAACTTTGTAAAAATCTTCGTCCATAGTTAAGCCTTGGCTTTGCCGCTTGAAACGATAACGCTAGCCGGCCTCAGGAGCCTGCCGTTGTATGTGTATCCCGCCCGCGTGACTTTAACCACTTTGTTTTCGGCGACAGATTCGTTTGGTTCATGGGAGACGCAGTCTTCCAGATTGGGGTCGAATTCCTTGCCCGCAGCGGATATTTCCTCTACTCCGAAGCTGGCTAGAGTCTTCTTTATTTGCGAACACACCATTTCCACGCCGACGATTAAGCTCTTGCATTCATCTGCTCCCTTTGAGGCTTCGATCGCCATTTCCAGGTGGTCAACGGATGGCAAAAGCTCTTCTACAAGCGGTTGCAGGGCGAATTTTGCCAGTTCTTGTTTTTCTCGTTGGACTTTCCGCCGGTAGGTATCTAGGTCTGCTACGGTTCTCAAATACAAGTCCTTGTTCTTTTCGGCTTGCAGAGTCGCTTCGTCGAGCCTGTTTAAAAGGTCCGTCATATTCATGGCTTGTTCTTCTGTTGTCAGATTGTCCGCCGCGCTTTCGGCGGTAGGCG
>FR901637.1:24639-32588 GCA_000438015.1 Coraliomargarita sp. CAG:312
TTCGGCGGTAGGCGGGCATTCGTCTTCGACTATTTCAACCGGAGCTTTTTCCTGTGCTTTTAAATTGTCTTGTTGTGCAGTGTTCGAAGTTTCTTTATGGGTTTTCTTCATGTCGGTTCAATTTTATTTAAAATTTTCCTATCGGAAGAAATTTTATATTTTATAGGTTGAAAATTAAAGACTTTCACAATTATGGACGGATTTCAAGCATCTTATTGACGAAAGCCAAGCCACCTTTTAAATCGTCGAATTTTCCGTCAAGTTGGGCTTCGTATGCGGCTTCGGTTATTTTGCCGAAATCGGGGGACGGCTTAAGCCCGAGATCTATTAGGTGTCTGCCCATAATAATGGGTTTGGGAGCTGAATCTTTCACCTTCAGCGCTTCGGCGCGCGCCATAATCCATTCTCCTTGCGGGGAGTCTCCGGGATCTTCCGGCGGCCTTCCGTTTCTGTCGGCTTTATCGATTCTTACAAGTCTGTCTATGCGGCCTACTTTTCTTGCCAATCTGCGTATTGCGGAGTCTCCTGCGTTGCTTCTCCACAAGTCTAAAATTGCCATGTGGCGTTCCACAAGGGGAAGAACTTGCTCCACGAGGGCTTTTTCTCTTGTCAACCTTTGCAGGAACGAGCGCGTTGGAGCCACCCCCAATATATCGTGCCCATGCGAGCGGATTTTCCCGTCTTCGCACAGCTTTGTGCAGCGCGGCTTGCCGAAATCATGGCATAGTACGGCAAAACCCACGACCAAATCTTCCCATTCATCTCCTATGCGGTCTTTTGCAAACGAGTCCATACAAAAACCCGTATGGGCAAATACGTCACCTTCCGGATGCCATTCTGGGTCCTGTTTGCATCCGATTGTGGCGGCCAGCTCGGGAAAATATTTTATCCAGCCGCAATCGCGTAGAAAGTTCAATCCAGCCGATATTTTTATTCCCCTAAGCAGGAGTTTTTTCCACTCCTCATATATTCTCTCCGGAGCGAGATTTTCCGGCTCTATAGTTTTGCATAGTTCGACTGTTTCGGAGGCTACCGACATTTCAAATCGCGCCGCAAACTGCATTGCCCTTAATACCCTAAGAGGGTCTTCGCGAAACCGATCCGATGTGTGGCGCAGTATTTTTAAACGCATATCCTTGCGGCCGTCAAATGGGTCGATAATCTCGCCGGTTAGCCAATCGCATAAAATTGCGTTTATGGTAAAGTCTCGGCGGGAGCATGCCTCCTTTGTGGACATCATGGGATCGCATTCAACGTCGAAGGCCTTATGGCCTTCTCCCGTTTTTCTCTCGCGGCGCGGGATGCTTACGTCTATGTGGTAGCCTTTTAAAATCCAAACGCCAAAGCTCTTGCCGACCATTTCCACATGGAATTTCTTCCGCAGAATTTCCTCTATTTTTTTTGGGGACAGCCCGTATATTTCAACATCCAAATCTTTAGGACTCAGCCCCAAGAGCCAGTCCCTTACGCATCCTCCCACTAAAAGCGCTCTCCCGCCGGCGTCTTTGGCGGCTTTGCATATGTAGTCGCAGGCCTTTTGGTGGCGGGGGTCTAGATTTGTCATTTTTGGAAATTCTTTATGTCGTAAACTAGCAGCTTGCCTTCGGCGGGCTTTAAGTAGTCCTCGACAAATTTTACGTGTATCGGGTGTTCTGAATACCTTTTTAGTCCGGCTTCATCGTCCTCAAACGCTACAACCAATGCGCAGTCGAAAAAATCGTCGACTACGGGCCTCGGGCTTGGGGCTGGCTCTCCGCAATGGAAAAAGGCGACTCCTTCGATATTTCTTAATGTTTCCAGGCCTTCGCGTATTAGCGCAACTTTATCGGCTCTGCGTGTTCTAAATATGACAGTATGGGTTAGCATAGTTCAAATTTTTATTTAAATATAATATTTTATCCAGGGGGCAAAACTCAAGTTTTTTGTGTGCAAACGCCTGCGCCTTTTGAAAATTTTGGCGCGGTTTCGGCGTTTATTTCGGCAAATGTTTTGCCTAAAAGCCAAACTAGGAATATTCCGTTGGGCAAGTAGTTTTTATTTTGAGGGGGGCAGCAATGGATTCTTAGTCCCTGGATTGTGCCGGACTGTTGTCGGTCCGGTTTTGTTAAGAACGGGCTGAATAAAAAAGCGCGGACGCATATTTTGCGTTCGCGCAAATGTTGCGGGCCGCCATTGGCCCATTTTAATTTTTCGATATATTTTTCTCTTTTTTGGGGAGTGTGTTTTCGCAGGGCCCATATGCGCTGCGCATGCGGAATGCGCGCGCCTATGGATTACTTCTCTTTGAATTTTGCGACGAGTTCGTTGATTGTGGCTTTTGCGTCCCCGTAAATCATGCGGGTGTTCGGCCGGAAGAATAGTCCATTTTCCAATCCTGAGAATCCGGCTCCCTTGCCGCGTTTTAGGGCGAGCACTGTTTTGGCTTTATAGGCCTCTATTATTGGCATTCCGTAAATCGGGCTTCCCTTGTCTTCTGCAGCTGCGGGGTTGACCACATCGTTTGCTCCTATTACTATTGCTACATCCGCAGATTCCAGGATTCTGTTAGCTTCTTCCATTTCTTTAAGCTGTTCGTAAGGCACGTCCGCTTCGGCAAGGAGAACATTCATATGCCCCGGCATTCTTCCAGCGACCGGATGTATTGCGAAACAAACTTCCGCTCCATTATTCTCAAGAATTTCGGCTAGCTCTTTAACGGTATGTTGCGCTTGCGCTACAGCCATTCCGTATCCCGGTATAAATACGACATTTTGGGCGGCTTCCAATACGTAGTAAGCGTCGTCCACGCTCATTGGTTTCATTTCGCCTTCCACCGCCTTGTCCGATTTATGCCCGGCTGATCCAAATCCCGAGAACAGTACATTTGCAAGCGTCCTATTCATGGATTTGCACATTATTATAGTTAGGATGACTCCGCTTGCTCCGACCAAGCATCCCGCCACAATCAGAACATTGTTTTGGATGACAAATCCTGCTGCGCTTGCGGCCAATCCGGAAAGGGAGTTCAAAAGAGATATTACCACCGGCATATCTCCGCCTCCTATCGGCATAACAGCCGCGAATCCCAATAGAAGCGAAAGAACTATAGAGGCTATCATTAGAGCCATTGCCGCTTCGAAGTTTCCTATAAATACGAAGATTGCGGAAACCGCCAATAGGGCTGCGGCCAGAAGTGCGTTAACAGCTTTTTGTCCGCTGTAAACTTTTGGCTTTCCCGATATTTTCCCCGATAGCTTTCCCCACGCGTACATGCTTCCCGTGAAGGTTATTCCGCCTATGAGAATGGCGGCGATAATCGCAAATTTTGAGAAGTCAGAGGGCATGGAATCCTTAACATCCGCAAAGTGGAATTCTGCCCATGCGACAAGCAGGCTCGCCAATCCTCCGAATCCGTTTAGGAGAGCGACCATTTCCGGCATTGAGGTCATTTTTACCCTTTTTGCCACGACAACTCCGATTATAATTCCAACGGCGAGGCTTCCCGCTAAAATCGCCCAGCTTACAGGGTCTCCCGCATCCAGAATCTTTCTGTCAAACAGGGTTACAAGAACGGCAACCAGCATGCCTGCCGCAGAAACAAAGTTGCCTTTTCTGGCAGTTTCGGCCTTTCCTAGCATCTTGATGCCCATTATGAACATCACAGACGAAATAATATAAATAAAATTGATGAGGGATTGACTCATATTATTTGTCTCCCTTCTTTTTAAACATCGCCAGCATTCTGTCGGTCACCATATATCCGCCGACAACGTTTATTGTCGCAAGAACCAGGGCGGCCGCGCCTAGGACAGTTGCGAACGCGCTCCCCTCTGTTCCGGCTGTGGAGAGCAGGGCGCCCACGATGGTAATTCCGCTGATGGCGTTTGAGCCGCTCATTAGCGGCGTATGGAGTTGGCTTGGCACTTTTGAAATTAGTTCAAATCCCAAAAACGCTGCGAGCGTGAATATGAACAGGAGCAGTATGATTTCCATTTCAGTTTTATTACGTTAAAGGTTATATGAATCGTTCGTCTGTAATTTTTCCGTCTTTTGCGACTATGCACGATTTTAATATTGGGTCTTCCATATCCAAGACAAACTCTCCGTCTTTTGTAAAATGGGATATAAAATTAAAGACGTTTGAGCTGTACATTTGGCTTGCTGTTGCGGGGACGTGGGCTTCAAGGCACGTATCGCCTATGATTGTGACGCCATTTGGGGTTATGACGGTTTCGTCGGGTTTAGAGCCTTCGACATTTCCGCCGCTTTCCACGGCCATATCTATTATTACGCTTCCGGGTTTCATTCCGGCGACCATCTCCGCGGTTATTATGCGTGGAGCCTTTCTGCCGAACAATTTTGCCGTCGTTATTATAACGTCGGCTTGTGCGCAGACTTTTGCCATTCCCTTGCGTTGCAGTTCAATCTGTTCTGGAGTCAATTCCTTCGCATAGCCTTGGGCTGTTTGGCCGGTTTCTCCTAGATCTATTTTTATAAATTTGGCGCCAAGGCTTTTCACTTGCTCCTCGACCACCGGTCTGGTGTCAAAAGCCTCCACTCTGGCTCCAAGTCTTTTTGCCGTTGCTATTGCCTGAAGCCCGGCGACTCCTACTCCGACTATGAAGAATTTTAAAGGCGATATTGTCCCAGCCGGGGTCATCATCATTGGCAGAATTTTGTTTATTCTGGACGCTGCAGTTATGACGCTGCAGTAGCCGGCGAGATTTGATTGAGAACTCAGGACGTCCATTTTTTGGGCTATTGTCGAGCGGGGAATCATTTCAAAGCTTGCCGCCGCGACTCCCGCATCGGCAAAGGCTTTGATTAGAGCCTTCTCATTGAAAGGGTCCAAGAGGCTTATATGGAAGGAGCCTCTTTTCAATTCTGATATTTCGCCAATCTCGGGTTTGCGGACGGCTACTACAAAATCCGCGTCCTTTGCGAAGTCGGCTCCGACGATTTTTGCGCCGGATGCCTCGTAGTTGGCGTCGGTAAAACCCGCCTTAGCGCCGGCCCCCGACTCCACATTTACCGACCAGCCCATATCCGCAAGTTTTTTGGCGTCAGCCGGTGTTATTGAAACGCGCGTTTCCCTCGCGTCTTTCTCAGAGCATACGAATAAGGTTTTCATTGTTGTTTCCGATTTTTAACATAACGGCTGATTTAACAAGTTTTTTTTCAATTTTTGTTTTTCACCGCCAGCCCACAAGGCGGGTTCCTCAATTTTTACCCAGTTTGTTTTAGCATTTCAGTCTGCGGGAAATCCCATAACCTTTTATTTATTAAAAAGTATGCAGCATGTTTATAATAATTCATAATAAAAAATATAAAAAATAAATATTATTTTTTATTAAAAGATTTACGAGATTATGCGATATTTGGAGAATGGAAAACGATAAGACATACGTTCGACGCACGATATCAATATCGCCGTACATAGACGAAACGATATAAGTTCTTTCCCGCAGCGAATTTGGCGGAAACGCCAGCGCGTTTATAGCGCACAGCATATTGCATTATATAAGATGCCAGAGGTGCGCTTTAAACAATTCCGAGAATGATTCGGACAATGCCTCGAACATGCCTGTTCAAGGCAAGAGCCTTCCAAGGCCGCATTGACAGGCTCCATTTTATCTCCGGCAATCGCGCTGGCGGCTTTGGCAATCGCGCGCGGGTTGTTGCGGTATTTCCGTTGCAAGCTGCAACTGCCAACTTTTGTCTTTTGCCGCGCAAAAAAACATTTTTTGCGCGGCGGGGGATATTAAAGTTTTATCGTTTATGGGCCGGAATTTTGTCGATAAACGCATATTGCTTGGGAAAATTCCTTTAATTTTGCCGCAAGCGATTCTGTCGGTTAAAAATCCAAACCATAAGTTTAAGGGAAGCAGCGGCAAGCGCAAATAGTTTTAGTAGGCGCGTACATGTGGACGCCTTGGGCTATAAATGCCGGGAGGTATTCGCATATGCGCGCAAGAAATCTTACGGAGGCTATTTTATTCTATATCTTTTCGGATAACTACTTTAAGCTTGCTCCGTTGAAGAAAGGAGGCTCTATTTTGGGCTCAATATAAACTGCGCGCTTTGATGCGGGGTCTATATCTATAATACAGCCGCAAATTCGTTCGTCGCCTTCAGCCATAAGGAAAGACTGCGGCCGTCCCTCGATGAATTTTTTGAGAATCGGCTGCCATTTTCTTCCTAGGCACGAATTCCAAGGGCCTGTCATTCCTGCGTCGCTTAAAAATGCAAGCCCCTGCGGGAAAATTCTGGCGTCATTTGTGGGGATGTGCGTGTGGGTTCCGATTAACGCCTGTATTTTGCCGTCTAGATGCCACGCCATTGAGACTTTTTCGGAAGTCGTTTCCGCATGGAAATCCAGGAGGGCAATGTCGCATAGCGGCGCCAGAATTCCGGCCATTCTGGTTGCGTTTAAAAACGGGCAATCCGCCTTTATTTTCATTAGGGTTTGCCCTAGCAGGCTGAAAATACCCAGGCGCACGCCGTCTTTTTCTAGAATTACATATTCGCGCCCGGGATTGCCGTGGGGGACATTGGCGGGTCTGCATACCCTCTCCAACGAGTCAATCTCGGACTCAAAGCATCTCTGGTCCCAGATGTGGTCTCCAAGGGTTATGGCGTCGACACCATACCGCATAAGCTCCTCGACCATATTCTTAGTGACGCCGTTTCCTCCCGCGGAATTTTCGGCGTTTGCAACGACAAAATCGACGCTTAGTTGGCTCCTTATATTTTGCAGATTATCGGCAAGAAGCCTGCGCCCTGGCTTGCCGACAATGTCTCCTATAAAAAAGATTCGCATTAGAGCAATTCCAGCTTTTGTGCCAATTCTCGCATGTCGGATACCGCGCCGTTGGCTGAAAGTTCCGGCGGAATAGTGACCAGCAGGCCTTTGTTCCGATAGTATTCAACAAGCGGGAAAGTTGTTGAGCGGAATACGTCGAGGCGTTTTTTTACAGTTTCTGGCTTGTCGTCGTCGCGCGTATAAAGCTTGCCTCCGCATTTGTCGCAAACACCTTCGGTTTTTGGCGGGGTGAAAGTTTTATGGTATGGCGTTTGGCATTTTTCGCATACCATCCTGCCGGATATTCTTTTTATGATTTCTTCGTCGGGAACATCCAGATAAATTACAGCGGAGATTTTCTCGCCTATTTGGGAGAGTATTTCTTCGAGCATATCGGCTTGTTTCACAGTGCGTGGGAATCCGTCGAGCACGAATCCTTTTTTTACGTCCGGCTGCAAAAGCCTGTCTTTAACCATAGCCGCGGTGACGTCGTCCGGGACAAGCTCTCCTTTATCCATGTACGATTTTGCAAGTTTGCCGAGTTCCGTGCCGCCTTTCAGGTTGTTTCTGAAGAGGTCGCCTGTGGCGACCTGCACTATTCCCAAGACTTCGCAAAGAGCCACTGCGCGCGTGCCTTTTCCGCTTCCGGGGGCTCCCAACATAATGAGGTTAGACTTTTTCATTTTTCTAAATAATCCGATTAAGTTTGAAAACATGCAAAAAATGGGCAAGCATATTCTTATGGGCGACAACGATTTTAAAGATTGCATATGCGGCATATGGGCGGACTCTGGCGGTTTGGTTCACGTATGCCATGCCGAAAGCGGCGGAGGGCGCCGCTGCTCTTCGGCGGAATTCCATCCATTCCTTTGGACGAGCCGCGCGGCAGAATGCTCGTTTGCGCGCGTGTTCGGGCAGAATCCGCCTGCAGGCGGCGAGCCAAAGACTCCCCTTGACGCGGTTATGCGTTTTTCTTCTTCGGCGGATATGGAGAAATATTTTAAAAACCGCGACAAACGCCTGCCTGTCGAGCGTATTTCCAGTGTCGAAAACCAGTATTTGCTGGCTAATTCACTTAGGATGTTTTCGGGGATGAAATTTGAAGACATAGGCAGATTGCAGCTGGACATAGAGGTCCATTCCGACGAGGGATTTCCGCAAGCCGGCC
>FR901637.1:32645-34462 GCA_000438015.1 Coraliomargarita sp. CAG:312
GGTTGTCGGGGAGGGGAGGCAAAAAAATCCTGGAGATTTCGGAGATGTCGGACGCTGCCGAAAAAAAGCTTCTTACCGACTTGCAACGGGAAATTTTAACCCGCGATCCCGACTTGATAGAAGGCCACAATATTTTCAAATTCGATCTCCCATATATATCCGAGCGTTCAAAAAGGCTTGGAGCCCCCATGCAGTGGGGCCGTTTTGGAGCCGCCGTTCAATTTCGGAAAAGCAGGTTAAAAATAGCAGAGCGCACATTTGCATACACGCGTTGCGACATCCCAGGCAGGACGGTTGTGGACACCCTAATACTTGTCCAGCTTTACGATATAAGCGCGCGAGAGATGGCGTCCTACTCATTAAAGGAGTCTGCTGTACATTTTGGGATAAGTTCGCGCGAAAACCGCACATATATTGCCGGAGGCGAGATAAAGGATGTTTTCAATTCAGACAGAAAGCGATTTAGGGCTTATTTGTCTGACGACCTTAGGGAGACTGCCGCACTTGCCGACAACCTTTTGCCTACGTACGTGGCGCAAGTCCAAAACTTTCCGCTGACTTTGCAGGAGTGCATATTGCGAGGTTCTGGAATGAAGGTCGAAAGCCTTTTTCTGGAAAAGTATTTTGGCGCGCGGGCGGCATTGCCTCTGCCGCAGGAAACTGAATTCTTTGAGGGCGCGCTTTCGGCAAGCTACGAAGAGGGCGTTTTTAAAAACGTTCTCCATTACGACGTAGCCTCCCTATATCCAAGCCTCATGCTTGTCATAGGGAAATGCCCGCGCAACGATTACCTGCAAGTTTTCCTGCGCGAGCTTCGCCAGCTGCGCGAATACAGGCTGCACTATAAGAATCTCGCCAAGATAGCCGTCGACGAAACAGAGCGCCGAGAATATGACGCTCGGCAGAAAAGTTTTAAGATACTTATAAACTCGTTTTACGGTTATCTAGGACTGGCTACGGCAGTGTTCGGAGACACTTCTCTAGCCGATGAGATTACTGCCCGCGGCAGGGATTTGCTTGTAAAGCTTATGGATGCTTTCGTTTCGGAGGGGTGTTCCATTCTTGAAGCGGATACCGATGGAATATATCTCACTTCCCCCGATTATTATGACAAACCGGAAGCTCTCCTTGAAAAAGTAATGCATGTTTTGCCTGACGGAGTTGATTTAGACTACGACGGCAAGTATCCGGCAATGTTTTGTTATAAGGCGAAAAACTATGCGCTGCTTCAGAGCGACGGAGAGGTTGTTTTGCGGGGATCATCCTTCCGCAACCGCGCGGCGGAACCTTTCCTGCGCTCGCTCACGCGGATGTTTGTGGAAGACAAACTCCGCGGGGAGGACAGGCGCATATACGACCAGATAGATGATTTGCGTGCCGAGATTTCGTCGGGAAAAATGGATGTGCGGGAGCTGGCAAAGAGCGAGTACATAAGCAAATCTCCGTCGCAGTACGAGTCTGAGATAGCATCTTCCGGCAAGGGCAGGCGCGCGGCAATGGAGGCTGCATTAATGATGTCTCCGCGCCCGGAGGCAGGAGAAAAAGTGTCATATTACATATGCTCCGTGCAGGATTCAAAAAAGCTCCCCGACTGGAAAAAGGCTAGGCCCGTAGAGTTGTACGACAGTTTGTCGGCGCCGTACGACCCATCCTACTACCTTAAGAAAATCGACGACTGGCGGGAGCGTTTCTTGCCTCCGCCTGAACTTCCCGTTCAAACTGAGCTTTTCTAGACCGCTGCGCCGCAATTGCGCAAAGTGTTTTATTTGCGGGAAGTTTGCGCATGGCAAAACCGGGAATGTCGGGAGTTCGCCATC
>FR901637.1:34475-40708 GCA_000438015.1 Coraliomargarita sp. CAG:312
GAGTTCGCCATCCGGCTGCCGGCGCGCGGGGATTTTGCGGTTTTGGCACGAATGGCTTTTAATTCAAAGGGTTTTTAGAGCTCGGCGCGCGGCAACGGAGGCTGCATTAATGATGCCTTAGCGCCCGGAGGCGGGGAAAAAGCGTCGTATTGCATGCGCGCCGGGCAGTTGTATTGCATAGTTTTTCAGCGCGTATTTACCCTTTTGGGGAGATTCTTTTTTAATTTCATAGAATGCTGGATGAAGGCGGAGCGTTTCTTTTGTTGCTTTTTGTCTGCTGGACTAGAGCGTATTTCTTTGCGGAAAATCCCTCGCAGAGCGCGGGCGTCTTGGGGGGAGAGGTATTAATTTGCGGACAGTGGAATTGGGCTCGGATTGGCTTCCTTGTTTTGCCGCAATTCTGAGGCGCCTGATTTCTGTACGTTTGGCGGCTATCTATTCCGGGAATTATCATTCGTTTTGTCGGAATCCATATATTTGGAGGCTGCATTTGGGGCGTCTTGGCGTAAGGCATCCGCAGATTTACGGTTGAGGATGCCGGTCCAGCCTAGTCGGACGGGGTGTGGTGGAGCAGGCGTGCCGTGCATGTTTGCATTGCGGCTCTTGGATTTGCATGCTGCATGTAGATTTATTTTTTAGGGGCGTTAATTTGCGGGATGATTATCCGCGCGGCTCTGTAGGACCCGCATGTGGAATTGGCAACATCCTGTCGGGCGCGGGCGGAGCATCCTAAGGACGCCCTATAAATCCCGGATGGCATTTTGTTGCGCGTTCCAGCGGGCAAAGGCTCCTTTTAGCCTTTGATGATTTTCTTATGCGCAAGATTTTCTCCGCGCGTGAATTTAGAGGCTAAGCGCTTGGAAAAACCGTGGCATTGGTAAAATTGCTAATCCAAATAGGTTTTGCTTTTTAGCATGCCGTTATATAGGTTTAATATTTTAACGCCTTCGCGGGGTTTTATTTTGTCGGCTTTGACTGCGGCGTCGACTTGCTTTTTCATTAGGCGGGAGATGTATTCGCTCTTGTATTGTATTTGAGGCAGTATCTCGTCTATCTGCGAACCTTCAATTGCCTCTTCTATGTAAAAGCCGTCTTCCTCGTCGTCCTCCAGAAATACGTGGACCTCGTTGACGCGCCCGAATAGATTATGCTGGTCTCCCATTATGTCTTGGTAGGCGCCGACTAGAAACACACCGATGTAATATGGCTCGTTTTTGCGCAATTTGTGGAGCGGCAAGGTGTCGCGCTCGTCTTCCAAATCTATGAATTTGTTTATCTTTCCGTCAGAGTCGCAGGTTATATCTACTATCGTCGTTTGCACATTGGGTTCTTCGTCCAGCCTTTGAAGCGGGACTACAGGAAATAGTTGCTTTAGGGCCCAGTGGTCCAACAAAGATTGGAATACCGAGAAATTGCAGACGTATTGGGCCGACAAAATTTCGTCGATTTTTGCCAAATCTTCGGGAATTTGGTTTTGCCCGCGCAGGATTTTTGAGATGTCGGCGCATATCAGCCAAAATATATTTTCAGCCTGTGCCCATTCCTCAAGCTTCATATAGCCGTGCGAAAAAAGTGTGTGCGCTTCATTCTTTAGCTGTTCGGCGTCGAGAAATCTCTCAAGATGGCTCTTGTAAGAGCTCTTCATTTCCAATATATGCAGGAGATCCTTTAAAACCTGGGGCGAATTTCTTTTTACTTTTACGATTTTGTCGTCGGCGTTTTTCTCTATGCTGTCGCGGACTTCCAAAACCAGTATGGAGTGCGGGGCTACTATTGCCCGGCCGCTTTCGGTCACAATTGTCGGGTGGGGAACTTGGGCTTGGTCGCATACAGTCTTTATTGCGTATACGACTGTCGCCGCGTATTCTTCCAAAGAATAGTTTGTAGAACTTTCGTAATTGGCTCTGGAGCCGTCGTAGTCTATTCCAAGTCCGCCGCCGCAGTCGAGATATTCAACGCCAAATCCCATCCTGCGGAGTTCGCAGTAGTATCTTGCACCTTCATGGACGGCGGTCTTGATTGTGGCGATGTTCGGGACTTGCGAACCTACATGGAAATGGACCAGCTTTAGGGCGCTTTTAAGCCCGGCGCGCTTTAGCTTTGCGGCTGCGTTCATTATTTCCGTGGGGAAAAGCCCGAATTTTGCGTTTTCTCCTACGGACGCCGCCCATTTGCCTTCTCCGGCTATATTGAGCTTTACGCGCAAACCTATGTTCGGGACGACATTTTCTTTCTTTGAAATCCGTATTATCGAGTCTATCTCGGAAGGCTGTTCTACAACTATAAATATCGGCTTGCCTATTTTAATTCCATTCAGAGCCAGCCTTATATATTCGTCGTCTTTGTATCCGTTGCATATGAGCAGGGATTTTTCGCTGTTGTGGAGCGCCATTGCAAGCATCAGCTCTCCTTTGCTTCCGGCTTCTATGCCGTATTGGTAGTCTTCTCCCGCGTCTAAAATCTCCTCTACGACTTCTCTAAGCTGGTTGGTCTTTATTGGAAAAACTCCGCGATAGCATCCGTCGTAGTTTTCGTCTTTTATCGATTTCGCGAAAGCTTTGTTCAGGCGTTCCACGCGGTTTCTCAAGAGGTCTTGGACGCGTATTGTAAGCGGGGTTGTAAGCCCCATTGATCGGGCTTCTTTTACAATGTCGACTATGTCTATTGAACGCGAGTCCGCAAGGGGATGAACCAAGAGATTTCCGCTTTTTGATATTGAGAAATGGCCCATTCCCCAATCATTGATGCCGTATAGCTTGGCGGATTCAGATATGTCCCAATTTCCCATTTCTAGCTGCCTCCAAGTTTTCTTGCTGGTATTCCTTCCGCTATCAAGGCGTCTTTTGCCTGTTCTATCGTATATGTTCCGAAGTGGAAAATGGAGGCCGCAAGCACGGCGTTGGCGCCGCCGTATTTTACAACATCGACCAGATGTTTTAGGTTTCCCGCGCCTCCGGATGCTATAACGGGAATCGGGACGGCATCGCTAACGGCTTTTGTCAGAGAAATGTCGTATCCGTTTTTAGTTCCGTCGCAGTCCATTGATGTGAGCAAAATTTCTCCCGCGCCGCGCCGCGCAACTTCCTTTGCCCATTCAACCGCGTCTAATTCGGTTGCGTTTCTGCCCCCGTGGGTGTAGACGCGCCATTTGTTTTGGCCGTCGCGCTTGGCGTCGATTGCAACCACTATGCATTGGTTCCCGAATTTTGCGGAGGCTTGCGAAACCAAATCCGGGTTTACGATTGCCGCTGTGTTTAGGGAAACCTTATCGGCTCCGGCGTTGAGCATCTTTCTTATGTCTTCCACGCTGCGCAGCCCTCCGCCGACGGTAAGAGGCATAAAGCACTCCGAAGCTGTCCGCTCTACAACTTCAAGCATGATGTCGCGCTTGTCGCTGGAGGCTGTTATATCCAGAAATACGAGCTCGTCGGCGCCCTGTTTTTCATACGCTTTCGCTTGTTCGACGGGGTCTCCGGCGTCGATGAGATTCACAAAATTTACGCCTTTTACTACGCGTCCTGCGTGCACATCCAGGCACGGAATTATTCTTACGCTTAACATATTGTTTATTGCTCTTGTGGGAAAGACAGGTCTATTTCCAGCTTTTGTCCGGCTTCCAGGGTGAAGCTGTTTTCTCCAAGCGGAGGCTGGGAATCGTTTTTAAAGACGGAAAACTTAAGAGGTTCGGATAGGCCTTTGGCTACATAGCGCCATTTTCCTATTTCGAGGTATTCCATTGCCACTCCCTTTTCGGGCGAAAGGCCCGCGGCATTTCCGCGAATATAAGGTTTATTGCCTATGCCTATTAGGGAGTTTACAACCACTACGGAGTCCTCTTTGGCTGGCTTTTGGGGCTTTGACGGAGATTCAGGCAGAGAGTCGAATAGCATTTCGGATATCTCTTTTTCCGCAGGCGCGGATTTCTCTGTATGCTGTTGCATATTTGCGGATTCGGACTTTGTTGCGGCCGAATCCGCAGGCTCAAAAAAATCTATGTCGTCGTCGAATCCGCCGTTTTTTTGTTTTTGGCTGGATTTTGTATTTTCTCCAGGGGAGTCGTCGAAGCTAAAGTCGTCTTCGCCAATATGGGCGTCTGTTTCGCCTTCGCCGGCAGACGGCGCGGAACTGTCTGGCACCGCGGAATTGTCGCCGCGGCTCAGGCTGGATTCGCCTGCTTGTTCCGGAGCTTGGCTATTTTGAAAGGCTTGGGTCGATTCTCCTTCGTCTAAGCTTGTTTCCTCCGCGCCGCCGTTTGATTTTGCGCCTTCTAAGTCTCTTGCAGGTTGGGTATTGCCTTCGTCGCCGGGTATATCGGACAAGTTTTTACTTTCTTCCGGCTCTTGAAGGCTATTTAGGTTGTCTTCATTTGAAAAATTAGGCTTTTCGGTTCCTATAGAAACGAGTTTGCTTACAGACATTTTAGTGTCTTCGGCTTGACCAAGAGCCTTTTGGAGAAGGTTCCCTAGCTTTGGAGGCGCGGATTTATCGGCTGAATCTGTTGCCGATTCGGGTTGGTTGTCTCCCGGATTGCAAAATTGAAGCATTTGCGCGCGCAGCTGCGATATTTCGTCTCCCAAAGATTCATTTACGGCAGACAGCATATCTTTTACCACTTCCATGTCTGAAACGGCGGCAGCAAGCGTTTTGTCGTTTTCTTCCGCCTGGATTGATGCTTCTTTGGAGGCTCGGGACAATTCGTTTAAAATATTCCCTATTTCCGACATCTTGGCGTCGATTTCGTCTTTTAGAGCGGCTATCCTTTCGGCATTTTCGGCGTTTGCGGCCGAGCTTTCCTTAAACTTGGTTTTTACGGCGTCCTTAAATTCTGAAACTGCTTTTATTATTGAAGATGCGTCGGAACCGCCCTTTAGCTCCTCCAGTGAAAACTCGTTTTTTTCGCGTTTTTCTTCGACATCGGCAATCATCAGCTGCAGTTCAGAGAGTTGGTCGAATATTATCTTGAAATTTTCTGCGGCTTCCTCCGTGTGTTCGGCTTTTGAAGCCAAATCCTTTTTGTATTCAAGCCAGTATGGGATGAGCAGCATTGCCATTGCGCCCAAGACCATCAGACAGCAGAAGAACGCCACCCCCAATCCCATCTCTTCCGCATATCTTATGCTTGGAAGGGCTATTGCAAACACCGTTATGAACATTAGCGCGTCCGCAACGTAAAGCGGCCACATGGGAATTTTGGAGATTTTCATATTTAGCACCCTCTGGAAATTTAATTTGGTCTATTCGAATTTCATAAAGCCTACTTTCCGGTAGACTTTCGACATTATTCTATTTACGCGCCGTTGGGCATTTTCATTTCCGCGTTTTAGGGCGGCTTCTATAAGATGCTTGTCGGAAATTATCGACTCGTATCGTTCGCGCACCGGAGAAAGTTTTTCTACTACGATTTCAGCCACTGCCTTTTTGAAATCTCCATAGCCTTTGCCTGAGAATTCGCCGACTATCTCGTCCCTAGTTTTTCCGGAAAGCGCGGATGCTATATTTATGAGGTTTGAAATGCCCGGCTTTGCGTCGGGATCATATTTTATTTCTCCGTCGGAGTCCGTCACTGCCGACATTATTTTTTTGCGCAAAATTTCGGGCTTGTCGGTTATATAAAGCGTTCCGTTTTGGTTCGGATCGGACTTTGACATCTTTGATTCCGGATTCTGCAAGGACATTATTCTTGCGCCGGACGCCGGTATATACGGCTCTGGCATTTTAAATGTTTCGGAGTAGGTGGAGTTGAATTTTTGCGCGAGATCGCGGGTTAATTCTATATGTTGCTTTTGGTCCTCTCCCACGGGAACTAGATCCGCGTTGTAGATTAAAATGTCTGCAGCCATCAATACCGGATAGTATAGCAGGCCGCTGTTCAGTGCGTTTTTGTGCTTGCGCGCCTTGTCCTTGTATTGGGTCATGCGCTCAAGGGCCCCTATCGGGCAAATGCAGCCGAGAATCCATGAAAGCTCGGCATGCCCTACTATCGAGCTTTGCAAAAACAGGTTGCATTTTTGTGGATCCAATCCGCATGCCATATATTGGGCCGCGCAGTCGTAAACATTTTTCTTCAAGTCTGCCGGAATGTAGGGTATGGTAATTGCGTGCATATCGACTACGCCGAAATAGCATTCGTATTTTTCCACCATTTCCACCCAGTTTTTCACCGCGCCAAGATAGTTGCCAAGGTGCAATTTTCCCGTCGGTTGCGCGCATGTTAGCACAACTTTTTTATTCTC
>FR901637.1:40803-41794 GCA_000438015.1 Coraliomargarita sp. CAG:312
AAAAAAAGCTTTAAAAAGCCGAAAGGCTATTAAATATTTTTTTCAGAATGGATTCAATTTTTAAGCTGCATTCAAAATACCCGCTTTCCGGAGACCAGCCGCAGGCGGTCGATGCCCTTTGTTCGGCTCTTGGGGGCGGTTCAAAGTATTCGACTCTCGTCGGGGTCACAGGTTCTGGCAAAACGTTTACTATGGCGAATGTCATAGCGCGTATGAACCGTCCGGCTCTCATAATATCGCACAATAAAACTTTGGCTGCGCAGCTTTACGCTGAATTCAAAGAGTTTTTCCCCGAAAACGCCGTCGAATATTTTGTAAGCTATTACGATTATTACCAACCTGAGGCCTATATACCGCAAACCGATGTTTACATAGAAAAAGACTCCTCAATAAACGACGACATCGAGCGCTTGAGAATTTCTGCGGCAAGCTCTCTCGTATCCCGCCGCGACGTAATTGTTGTCGCAACTGTTTCCTGCATATACGGATTGGGGTCTCCGGAGGATTTCCGCAAGATGATGGTGCCGTTGCGCACCGGGCTTCAAATGAAGCGCGACACTCTTGTGGAGCGCATGGTTGACATACATTATTCCCGCAACGATACGGCGTTCGAACGCGGGATTTTCCGTGTGCGCGGGGATGTTGTGGATATTTATCCCGCCTATTTGGATACCGCTTTGCGCGTAGAATTTTTTGGCGACGAAATAGATTCTTTGAAAAAAATAGACCCGCTTACTGGCGAAAAACTAGGCAGCCTTGATAGGTTCGACCTGTATCCAGCCAGCGGGTTCATAACGCCCCGGGAAAGCATAGAGCGCGCGATCCCCGATATCCGCAAGGAGCTTGAAGACCGCGTTGCCGAACTCGAATCCCAAAACAAGCTTGTAGAGGCGCAGCGCATACGTATGCGCACCGAGCAGGATTTGGATATGCTCGCTGAAACCGGATTTTGCACGGGCATAGAAAATTACTCCCGCCATTTGGCTGGAAG
>FR901637.1:41809-44271 GCA_000438015.1 Coraliomargarita sp. CAG:312
AGGGCCCGCCGGTTCCAGGCCGTGGTGCCTTTTGGATTTCTTTGCCCCGGACACCATCCTGTTTTTGGATGAAAGCCATGTGACATATCCGCAAATTCGCGGCATGTACCACGGGGATCGTTCGCGCAAGGAACGCCTTATAGAATACGGGTTCCGCCTGCCTAGCGCGCTTGACAACCGTCCGCTCATGCCGGAGGAGTTCGACTCCCTGACGGGGCAGACCATATTTGTTTCGGCAACTCCCGCGCCGTTTGAGTTGTCTGTAAGCGACACCGTCGCGGAGCAGATAATCCGCCCGACGGGGCTTTTGGACCCGGAAATGGTTTTGAGACCCATAAAGGGGCAGGTGGAGGATTGCGCCGCCGAGATAAAAGCTGCCGCAGCGCGCGGGGAACGGGTTTTTGTCACGACTCTCACCAAGCGAATGAGCGAGGAAATAACCGATTATCTTAGGGAAAACGGGGTGCGCGTTGAATATCTGCATTCCGATATAGACGCAATCGAGCGCGTTGACATCCTGCGCCGATTGCGGCTTGGAGAGGCCGACGCTTTAGTTGGCGTAAACCTTTTGCGCGAAGGCTTGGATGTTCCGGAAGTTTCGCTAGTTTGTATTTTGGATGCCGATAAAGAGGGATTTTTGCGCAGCGCAACAAGCCTAATACAGACCGCCGGCCGCGCCGCGCGCCACGAAAGGGGCAGAGTTATTTTGTATGCAGACAATATTACCGGATCGCTTAAAACGGCGATAGAGACATGCGGATTGCGGCGCTCAAAGCAAATGGATTTTAACGCAGCCCACGGCATAACTCCCAAAAGCGTCTCACGTCCTATTCAAGAGCCGCTGGTAAGGCGTAACGACAAAATTCCGTCAATAAAAGGCAAGAGCAAAACCCAACTGAAGGAAATTATAGACAATCTCCAGAAGCAAATGCTGGAGGCTGCCGACAGATTGGACTTCGAACGCGCGGCGCTGCTGCGCGACCAAATAAAACTTCTGAGAAAATAAGAGCCTTTTGCCGAAGAATATTGCGATGCTATAAATGGCTTGCAATGGCTTGGATTTGCGGAATAATACATTGTCTTATGAAGAAAATATTTGCATTTGCGGTATTTGCTCTTTCGGCGTTTTCGGCGCTTGCGGGAATAGATCTCCAGCAAGTCGGCGAAAAGGCTATGAAAGGAGACGTCGACGCGCAGAACGAGCTGGCCGATTATTACGCCACTGGCGACGGAAAAAAATTCCCCCCCAATATGGAACTTGCCCTAAAATGGTGGGGGGAGGCGGCCAAGCGCGGAAGCGCAAAAGCAATGACGCAAATAGCCATATGCATGTTCTCCGGAACCGGAACCGTCCGCGACGTTCCGGGCGCGTCCGCTTTGTGGTCCGAAGCAGCCAAGCGCGGCGAGCCGAACNCCAAGCGCGGCGAGCCGAACGCGCAGTATTTCCTGGGTGTGGCATATTGCAACGGTTTGGGCGTCTTAAGGGACTATCCCACGGCTGCTTTTTGGTGGGACAAGGCCGCCAAGCAAGGCCATGCCAGGGCGCAAAACAACTTGGCTTTTGCATATGCGCGCGGAGAGGGCGTGGATAGGGACTTGAATAAGGCTTTTGAACTTTGGAAAAAGTCTGCGGAGCAAGGCAATCTGGTTGCTCAAACGTATTTGGGCTTATGCTACTTTACCGGTGACGGTGTCCAGCCGGATCCCATGAAAGCTGTGGCAATTTGGACAAACGCCGCCGAGCATGGAAATATGGAATCCCGCAGATATTTGGGCGTCGCGTATCTTACTGGCAAGGGCATAACCCGCGACAGAAACCGGGCTTTGCAGTGTTTCGAGGCCGCTGCCGCAAGCGGGGATAAAGAGGCGCAAAAAATGGCGGACGAACTCAGGCTGGATTTGTCGGTAGAAAAAAATATTTCCGATAAGAATAAAGAAAAAAAATAAGGTGCGCGTCCTTCTTTGCTTAATCGGGCAATGCAAGCTTGAGCGTTAAAAAAATTCATTCTCCAACTTATTCAAAAAAAAATACACTATGAAATTCAATCTTCCAAAAGAAGCGTTAATGACTGTCGACAATCTTCCCTTTAAAAAAGTTTCAAAGGGGAAGGTGCGCGAAAATTTCGATTTGGGCGACGAATTGCTAATTGTCGCCACCGATAGGATTTCGGCGTTCGACGTGATTATGCCGAATGGCGTTCCCGGGAAGGGAATACTCTTAACTCAAATCAGCCTATGGTGGTTTGAACAGGCAGCTAAAATTATGCCTACACACTTGGTTCCAGACCACAACAACAGGGTGCGCGAACTCTTAAAAGACTATCCTCATTTGATAGAGCGCTCCATGATTGTAAAAAAGCTAAAGCCAATGCCGATAGAAGCTATTGCGCGCGGGTATTTGGCTGGAAGCGGATGGAAGGAATACAAGTCAACCGGAAAACTGTTCGAGTTTGAGCTTCCCG
>FR901637.1:44312-48456 GCA_000438015.1 Coraliomargarita sp. CAG:312
GCCAGAAACTTCCCGAGCCTCTTTTTACCCCTACGACAAAAGCGGCGGAGGGGCACGATATGCCGATTACAAACTCTGAGTGCGCTAAAATTCTAGGAGAGGAATTGTTTAGCCAGATAAAATCCGCAAGCTTAAAACTCTATGAAATGGGAGCCAAGAAAGCGGCGGAATGCGGAATAATTTTGGCCGACACTAAATTTGAATTCGGAACCGACGCTGAAGGCAAAGTGTATCTCATTGACGAAGTGCTTACTCCTGATTCGTCCAGATATTGGCCGGCCGACAAGTACGAGGTAGGGAAGTCGCAGCCTTCGTACGACAAACAGTATGTGCGTGACTGGTTGGAAACTTTGGATTGGAATAAACAGGCGCCTGGGCCGGTTCTGCCTCCGGAAGTGGTTGCCAACACCATAGCCTGCTACAGCGAGGCTCTATCCAAGCTTATGAAATAACTGGGAAAAGATTTCTATAGCGCGCGTTTTTCGATTTTTTATTCCCTTGCTAATTTCTATATTGGCAAGGGATTTTTTTTTCGGAAATCTTGTCTTATAGTATTCCTGATTTTAGCGGGATTTCTTTTGCTGTTGTTCCCAAAAAATTCGCGTTTGAGCCAGGAATGCGATATTTGCCTAAAGCAGTCTGATTTATTTTATGCCCTAGGCAATTGGCGTTAAAAAAAAGCTCTCCGGCAGTGTTTGGCAGAGAGTTTTTATGGAGAAAGCCTGGTTTAATATGCCTTATATTGCCTGGAAACGGGGGCTAATTTCTCCTTTTTAGCGCGGCAAACGCCAAAGCCATTGCGCCTAACACTGCTGCCATTGCGGCTGGTTCGGGAACCGCCGCGTATGAAACGTACAGCCCGTCGTCGCGCACGTCGAAAACAGCTTCCTTTGAATTGTAGGAATTTGCCCTGAAGTCGCTGTTTGTGAGAGATGTCTTTTCAGTCCAATCTACAATTTTTTGGTATCCTTCCTCAAGAAGCGCCAAATTTCCGGTGAGATTAAATTCAACATATCCCTCCATTGTATCTAGCGCGTTAATGGTTCCGTCGGTTAAAATTATTTTTCCGGCAGAATCGTTGCCAATAACCAGAGAAATCGTGCCGCCAGCGTAGTCCATTGATGAAAATCCCATTCCGCCGGGATTTGTTGCCGAGGAGTAAATGCTCAATTCTCCTCCAAGCATTGTGAGCTTGCCGTGGCTTTGGGCTGCATATGTATCTCTGCCGTCAAAAACCAGAGTTCCGCTTCGCACTTCGACTCCGCCCGAGAAATTCAAAGTGCTGTAAGAGTTGCTGAATTTTTGGGTTGCCCTGCCTTCCATTATAATCATCAATTTTCCTTCAGTCCCGTCCCTGAGCCAACCCGCAAAGGTTTGGTCTTCCGAGTTGCGAAGGTGCAGCACTCCAACAGGATTCGTTGCCGGTTGGGATGTCACCACGCTTCCGTATACGATTCCGTTGCCTTTTATTCCGTTGCAGCTTACAACCGAAATTGTTCCGTCGACGACCGATGTGCTGGATGATTCTCTCGCGGATAGATATATGTTGGGGTTTTTACTTACAAATTCCCCTGTGCCGCCGACTAAATTTATTACTCCTCCAATATATGTCCCGGGGTTCTGCGTATCGACAACACTCTTGGTCAAGCCGGTGTTAAATTTTACTTGGGATAATACATAGACGTTTAAGTCGCCCGATATGTTCGCATTGACTGGGCACCATCCCGTGTTGTATTCAGAGCGAGTTTGTCCCAGATAGAGTATGGACTGGTCGGAGGTATTATCCAAACCCACATTTACAGTTCCAAAATTGAGAGTTGGCAGATCTGTGCCGTAATAATCGCCGGCAAACCTAAAAGTACCCTTTCTGAAAACATTTAGCGTTTCAGCAGTAAAGGTGGAACCTGGGTACATTCTGAAGTAATGGGCTCTTGAGTCTGGTTCTATTGTCAGAGATTTCACGACTGCCGCAGCTCCAGTGCTTATAAACACTCCTTCTGTATTTTCGCCCGTAAGGCTTGCGGCATTCATAATTAAGTCTGTATATTCGTTTGGCACGCTGCCTGTTGAGTAATTTTCGGGCAGCTGCCAATTTTTCGTTGAACCTCTTCCGGACGGTTCGCCTTCTCCAGTCCAATAAGATGTTTCTGCATGGGTTGAAACGGCAAGGAATGCAGCGGCAATCAAAGTTGGTATAATTGTGGGTTTCATAGGAAAGGAGAATGGTATAATTTATAGATACGAGGTAATTTACATGATAGAATTTAATGCGGGCAGGCTTGTTGTCAAATTAATTAAAACAACAAAAATATCGTATATACTTGATTTTATAGTAATATTTATTAAAGTGGGCTGTATGTACGATAATCTGTTTTCAAAGCGCGGAGTCTCTTTGGAGCGCTTAAAAACATTTTTGGAGGTGGCGCAAGCCGGAAGCATCGTTGGAGCCGCCGGCGGAGACTGTGTAAGGCAGAGCCAGTATTCTAGGCAAATAAAAGAGCTGGAAGAATTTTTTGGAACCGCTCTTGCAGACAGGCGTGGAAAATTTCTCCGCATAACGCCCGCCGGTAAAAAACTCGCCAACATAATATCGCACAGTTTTTCTGGGTTAAGCGATTTGAAAAACGAATGTTCGCGGACTCGCTACGCTTTTTCGATAGGCGGAATGGATTCGGTTTTGGAGTGGGTGGTGGGTCCCTTAATAAGCCGCGCCGCTTCAAAAAATATTAAATGGACATTTTCTTTCGAGCGTTTGCGCAATGTGTATTCATATTCTAAATTATTAAATATGCAGCTTGATATGGCTGTCATAACAAAAGATGCGGTGGCTTCGGACATAATATCTTTTAAAGAAATGGGAGGATTGTCGTACTCGGTATATATCCATAAAAAGAATATTGGAAAAATCTCGTGCAAACGCGGCGAAGAAGCCAAATTCATTCTTGAAACATTTCCGGCTGTTTCGCTGATCGACGAGTATGACTTCTCAAAGCTTCTGAAAAGCCAATTTGAAGCGTTTTCCATAACCCCGAATATAGTTTTGAAAGTTCACACTTTCCAGTTCGCCCTTAAATTAATAGAATCAGGGGACTATGTAGGGATTCTTCCCAAAGCGGCAGAGTCGGATATGTCTGAAAATGTGGCGGGATTTTTAGCCCCGTTTTTAAAGACGCTCGACCAGAAAATAGTTTTGGCGTGGAATAGGCGCGTTATGGCTATTAGGCCTGAAATGGGAAAGGTTGTTGAGTACATAATGTCTTTGCAGTCAAAGAGGTAATCGGATGCTTATATTTTGCGGAATTGGGCGGATTCCCTTTGCTGCTGCGCTTTTGGGATGTTGGCAATAATTGTTTGCTTGGAAGCTCCGCATTCTTGCTACGGCGTACAATAAATTCTATGCGCGCGTTTTATCCGCATTCCCTTTTTGCCGGCTGGGACCGGCATTTTTATGCGCCATGCCCAAAGAGGAAGTCCCGCTTGGATATTACTGCATAGTCATATGGCTAGCGAAAAAAATCATTTGAAATTTTTGTATGTTAATGTTAACAATATTTCCGCTTTAAAGCGTTTGTGGTGTCTGCCCGCGCGTAAAATTTATCAAAACAACTAATAACTATGGCACTTGTTAGAGCTCAAGAAATCCTCGCCGACGCCCGCAGGAACAAATACGCAGTTCCCATGTTCGACGTCAGCAATTACGAAATGGTCCGCTATCTCGCCGAAACCGCTGACGACTTAAAAAGTCCGGTTATGCTGGCTGCAATTTCTCCCGACATTAAGGGCGACGGAATAGAATACATAGCTGCAATGATGAAAATCGCGGCTGGCAGGGTCAAGGTTCCCGTAGCTGTGCACTTGGATCATTCGGCTACTTTTGAGGAGTGCAGGCGCTGTATCGAACATGGCTTTAACAGCGTTATGATAGACAAATCATCGGCTTCCATCGAGGAAAACATTGCCAAAACAAGGGAGGTTGTGGAGTACGCAAAGAAATTCGGGGTTTGCGTTGAAGCCGAGCTGGGGCACGTGCCGGACGCCATTCCCGGAACAGGAGAGTCCGCTATGAACCCGGAAAAGATAAGCGATGTGAGAGACACCTTAACCAAGGTGTCGGACGTGGAGAGGTTTGTTGCAGAAACGGGGG
>FR901637.1:48491-52531 GCA_000438015.1 Coraliomargarita sp. CAG:312
CTTGCAGTGGCAATCGGAACTGCCCATGGGACATACATAAGCGCGCCAAAGCTTGACATAGACAGGCTGTCGCAGATAAACGCCGCCTCGAAAGCCGCTTTGGTTTTGCACGGAGGGTCCGGAACTCCCGAGTCCGAATTAAAGGCGGCAATAGCCGCCGGAATATCCAAAATAAACGTATATACAGATTTGGTCACTGCGTATAACTTAAAGATGAAAGAGAACTACGCTGCCATGACAAACATGGGAACGTGGCCTGTGATAAATTCCGTAAAGCCTGTGGAGGCAATGCGCGAAAAAGCTGCGGCTTATATAAAAATGTTCGGCTCAGAGGGCAGGGCTTAAAAACTTGCTGGAAAGGTGTTTTTTATGAAGAAATACGATGTTGTCGGAGTAGGATTGAACATAATAGACCTGCTTTTTATAAGCCCAGAAAATGTTGTCGCTGACGGGAAACAGTTTGTCGAAGACTTTGCGATGCAGGGAGGCGCGCCGATAGGATCGGCAGTTTCGGCAATCGCGCGCATGGGCTACAAGGCGGCGTTTGCTGCCAGAATGGACAACAGCGCCTTAAGCTCCATTGCCCGCTCAGAATTAAGAAGCAACAATATATCCGACGACCTCGTAATAACGGACTCAAAAAGCAAGCCCGCAATAGCGATTGTGTCGATAGATAAAAAGACATCTGGCCGCACTGTTTACATAGGCATGAAAGACTACGGCTTTCTGCGAAAAAAAGACATTCCCGTAGAAGCCATACGCAACTCAAAACTTTTAATGGCCGACAGCTACGACTTTGACGCAACCGAAGCCGCCCTCGCCGCAGCCGCGAAATGCGGGTGCCGAAGCCTTGTGGATTTCGAGTACGGCGACAAAAAAAGGACTTTAAAGCTCATAGGGATGGCCACCGATATTGTGTTGCCATTGGAGTGCGCCTGCAGGCTTA
This sequence comes from Coraliomargarita sp. CAG:312, assembly GCA_000438015.1. Taxonomy (GTDB): domain Bacteria; phylum Verrucomicrobiota; class Verrucomicrobiia; order Opitutales; family Intestinicryptomonadaceae; genus Merdousia. Next base: position 49,438 of record FR901637.1, read on the forward strand.
GCGGGAAAAAAGACGCGGAAAGCGCATTGAAGGCTCTGGCGAAATATACAGACGGACAGCTTGTCGCCACCGACGGCAAACGCGGAAGTTGGGCGCTGGTTCAAGGCGGAATATACCGCCAGGGGATAGTCCCGGAAAGCGCAAGCGTGGATTCGACCGGATGCGGCGACGCTTTCCACGCAGGATATGGCATAGGCTTGATAGAGGGCTGGGATTTGCCGCTGCGAATGGAGTGCGGAGCGTGGCTGGCGAGCCTAGTAATAACAAAATTGGGAGGGCGCACCGCGCTTCCTTTTAAGAAAGACATAGCAAAATACGCGCGCGCCGGAATCTCAAAACAGCTGCGCGCAAAACTTTTGGAAATTTCAAAGCGCAAATAATAAAAACGAAAGGGAGACAGCAATGGGTAGGCAGACATTCGCATTATTTTTTGGCAATAGGGGATTCTTTCCAGAAAGCCTAATTGCCGGCGCCCGCGAGGAAATGGCGGCGGCTCTTGAAAAAAACGGCTACGGGCACATAGTTTTGGACGCGTCAGCAACCCGCTATGGGGCTGTCGAAAGCGCGGCAGAAGGCGAAATATACGCCAAATTTTTGGAGGAAAACAAGGGTAGGTTCGACGGAGTAATAGTCTGTCTTCCTAATTTCGGAGACGAAACCGGCGCGGTCACTGCTTTGCGCGATTGCGGGGTGCCGATTCTCGTGCAGGCGTATCCCGACGAACTGGATAAAATGGACAATGCCCGACGCCGCGACGCATTCTGCGGAAAATTTTCCGTCATGGACGTGTTTTACCAGTACGGGTTAAAGTTCACAAATTTAGTTCCCCATGTGGTGCATCCGTCAAGCGCGGAATTTGCCGAAAATTTAAACGAATTTGCAGCGGTTTGCAGGGTTGTTAAACGCATGAAGCGCCTTACAATGGGCGCGATAGGAGCAAGGACATCGGCTTTTAAAACCGTGAGATTCGACGAGCTGGCCCTGCAAAAATACGGTATCACAACCGAAACAATGGATTTGCTTGAAATAGCCCACAGAATGGATTCTTTGGACGCGGCTTCTCAGATTGTCAAGGATAAGCTCGCGCACTTGGCGGAGTATGCGGACTGTTCCAAGGCTCCGGTTTCGTCGCTTGAAAACCTGGCGAAACTTTCGGTAGTATTGGATGAAGTTGTCGACGAGCTGAAATTGGACGCCATTTCCATCCGCTGCTGGATGGAGCTTGAAAAAGTCTTTAAAATAGCTCCGTGCATACTTCTTTCCGACCTGAACAGCAGGGGAATTCCTGCCGCCTGCGAATTGGACGTTGGCAACGGAATAATGATGGCGGCTCTCGCAGCGGCTTCCGGCGGAGCGGCAACATGCCTGGATTGGAACAACAATTACGGCGGCGATCCCGACAAGTGCATACTATTCCACTGCGGCCCGGTTCCGTCGTCTTTGATNNNGCCCGGTTCCGTCGTCTTTGATGAAATCTAAAGGGGAACTCGTGGAACATTACATGTTTGCGAAATCTTTGGGGTGCGGGTGCGGATGGGGCCCTAACCAGGGCAGAATAGCCTCTTTCCCAATGACGTTTGCAAGCGCCAAGACGGAGAATGGAAAAATATTTGCATATTTGGGAGAAGGTGAAATTACAGACGATGAAATTCCCAGGGAATATTTCGGATGTGCGGGAGTTGCTAAAATTGGCAATTTGCAAAAGAAGCTTCAGGCAATCGGCGCAAACGGTTTCCGCCACCATGTGAGCCTTGCAAAAGGCCGTTATGAATCGGCTCTAAGAGAGGCTTTTGGCAAGTATCTTGGGTACGAACTGGCGGATATAGGCGGTTGATTCAGCTCTTTATTTTAACTTAACGGGCCGGCCTTGCTGCCGGCGTCCGGTTTAACATCGAAACGCGTTCTTGCTTATGGAATTCTTGGATTGGATTGTAATAGCATGCTATTTTGTGCTTATTGTAGGAATCGCATGGTGGGCCGGCAGGAATCAAAGAACCACTGGCGACTACTTCTTGGCTGGCCGCAACGCGGGGTGGTTTGCTATTGGCGCCTCAATTTTTACAGCAAACATAGGTTCTGAACATATAGTTGGGCTCGCGGGGTCCGGAGTGTCAAAGGGAATGGCGATGGCCCATTGGGAAATGCACGCGTGGATTTTAATCCTGCTAGCATACGTGTTCGTCCCCTTTTATTATAAAGCCGGAATTTATACCATTCCGGAGTTTCTAGAAAAGCGTTTCGGAGCTAGGACACGCTGGCTTTTGTCTGTTGTGTCGCTGGTGGCGTACGTTTTTACAAAGGTAAGCGTTACGGTTTACGCCGGGGCAATTGTATTTCAGGCTCTTCTTCCGGATGTCTTCGGCTCGCCTGACAATGCGTTTTGGGTGGGAGCGTTCGGGACTGTCATAATAACCGGCATTTATACGGTATTTGGCGGAATGCGGGCAATTCTATATACCTCCGCGCCTCAGGCGGTATTGTTGATTTTGGGCTCCGGAATAATAACTTACGCTGGTTTGGATGCTCTTGGCGGGGAGAACGGCGGGATTTTCTCAGGCTGGGGAAATCTTGTGGATTTGGCGTCGTCTAACGCAGAAGCTTTCGCTCTCTGGAGGCCTCTTTCAGATCCGGATCTGCCGTGGGCGGCGGTTCTGATAGCCTCTCCGATTGTGGGAATTTGGTATTGGTGTACGGATCAATACATAGTACAGAGAACTTTGTCGGCTGAAAATCTCGAGGTGGCCCGCAAGGGAGCTCTTTTTGGGGGGCTGTTGAAATTGACTCCTATTTTCATATTTCTAATACCTGGAATAATCGGATGGGCGCTTTTTAAAAAATTTCCAGACAGATTCCCATTGGCGCTGCTTCCGGACGGTTCAATAAACGGGGATATGGTTTTCCCAATGCTTGTTAAGTCGCTTCTGCCCGCGGGGGTAAGAGGGCTTATTGTGGCGTGCTTGCTTGCGGCGCTTATGAGCTCTTTGGCATCTTTATTCAATTCAAGCGCGTCGCTTTTTACGGTAGATATTTACGAAAAGCTTTTTCCAAACAAATCTGAAAAACATCTTTTGTTTGTTGGGCGCGTTGCCACCAC
>FR901638.1:0-12211 GCA_000438015.1 Coraliomargarita sp. CAG:312
AATCCACTCTCTTTGGTGTTGACCCTGTTTTATGGAAATATAAAATTTAAATACTGCATAAAAAAACGGACATTCGAAAAAACGAAGTCCGCATTTAAATTGTGGGCCGGGAGGGGATTGAACCCCCGACCAAGCGATTATGAGTCGCCTGCTCTAACCCCTGAGCTACCGGCCCTAGTTAGTAATAAATTTGAGTTGCCCACTATGCATTTTATTTTGCGCCTTGCAAGTATATTTTTGAAAAAAAATAAAATGGTTGCAGAAAACCCGCTCTAATATTTATATCCGATGTAAAATAAAATAAATATGGAAAGTTCAAAACCTCTTGTAAGCATTGTAATCGGAAGCATGAGCGACTGGGACGTTATGAAAAATTGCGCCTCAACCTTGGAGAAATTCGGAGTTCCCTACGAGCGCAACGTAGCATCCGCCCATAGGACGCCAGAGAAAGCCTGCCAAATATCCTCAACAGCCCAATCCAGGGGCATAAAAGTAATGATTGCAGCAGCTGGAGGCGCTGCACATCTGGCCGGAGTGATAGCCGCGCACACCCAACTGCCTGTATTGGGAGTTCCAATGGTAGGATGGGCGACAGACGGAATGGATTCCCTGCTTTCGACCGTGCAAATGCCGCGCGGAATACCGGTTATGACTCTTGCAATAGGCAAGGCTGGCGCTGTAAATGCTGCGATAGCGGCGGTTCAAATACTGTCTCTTTCAGACCAGGCTCTCGCAGAAAAGCTGGCGGATTTTCGCAAATCTCAAACTGAAGAAGTCCTATCGCTTAAATTCCCGGACGAAAAATAAAAAAAGGCGCTGCACCTTGCAAAACATAAAAGAACAATCGGCCTCCAACGCAGGCGGGCTAAATGAACCCCTGCCTGAAAAAATTGGATTCCCGGAGGGAATTCTAACTGACGCCCCAATAAGATTTGATGTCTTGTCGGCAAGAAAGGGGATTTTTGCGGCAATAAACAAACCAGCTGAAATCCTGATGGATTCCTATCTGGGGTCTCCGAAATGCAAGTCCATAATGCTGGCAATGCGCGAGCAAAAGGGGAAAAAGGAATTTGAACGACTCGGAATAGAATCTCCCTATGCGATAAACCAGCTAGATATGGAGTTGTCAGGCGCCGCTTTAATGGCTGCGGACAAAAAGAGCGCGGACAATTTCAGAAACGCGATGTGGTCTGAGAAATTTGAATTTGAATACCTTATATTATGCCGGACCGCACGCAATTTGAGCGGAGAAATTACGGTTGAACTTCCTCTGCTGATGCATGAAGACCGCCCCGTTTGGATTGTGTCACACCGGTTTGGGAAAAAATCCAGGACGCGCTTTGAAATGTTAAAATCCGCCGGAGACTATCAAATCTGGAGGGCAAAAGCCAATATCGCCCGCCCCCATCAAATACGAGTCCATGCGGCGGAAGCCGGCCTTAGGGTAGTCGGAGAAAATATCTATTCAAAAACGCCTCCGGTTTACCTCTCAAAGTTAAAAGAAGGATACAGGCTGCCCAAAGGCGAAGAAAGAGAACGCCCGCTTTACAAACACATTTCAATACATTTGGCAAAAATCCGCTTTAACGGAAACGATGCCGGAATCCCAGAAATCGGGGAAACGGAAATTTTCGCGCCTCTGCCCAAAAGTTTTTCGGCTTGCCTAAAGAAAATAGGATTTGAACCGAATTCGTATTGATGCGCCGAATCGGCCATGATAAATAGCATTTAATTAAATTTATGGTTGAAAAAGGCGATTTTTTAGTCATAGTGGGGTTTTTAAATAATAAGAATTTTAGGAAAATATAAAAATGAGTTCCATACTTATAGGCCTATTTACATTGGTTTTAGTCATAGTTTGCCTGCTTCTGATTCTGGTGATTTTGATGCAGCGCCCCAACGCAAATTCAGGAATGGGCGCGGCTCTCGGCGGGGGCGCCGCAGAGGGAATTTTCGGGGGCGAAGCCGGAAACGTCCTAACAAAAGCTACTGTTAAACTGACGGTATTATTCTTTGTAATTTCCGCAGGATTGTATTTCGGATACATTTATTCCGCAAAAGCGCCCGACGCAACCGCTCCGCAAAATCTTTCAATTACATCGGCAATTCCCGACGGTAAAAAATCAGCCGAGCCCGCATCAGCAAGCAAACAGGATGCCGCTACTAAGTCGAATCCTGCAGCGGCGGATACTAAGGCTGGAGCCTCCGAAAAAAACGCCCAAGCCGCAAAACCCGCAGCTGAAGAAAAACAGGCGCAAGCCGGCCAAACAGCAAAATCGGCTATGCCGGAGAATGCCAATAAACCCGCGGCTCAAAAATAAAATTTAAATGTCAAAGTTTTTTAACATTTTAATGGGCGCCGCGTTTTTGGCGCTCATTTTTGTTTGCGAAACATATGCGCAGGTAGAACGCAGGCACGACAGAGTAGCGCGGCTATCGCCCGATGCAGCCAAAGAGTGCTGGGAAGAATTCGCCTCATCCAAAATCGCAGCCGACTACTGCATGACTTTCAAGCTGACCCACATGCCGAGGAAAGCGAAAGAAACAGTTTACAATGGAACAATCTACGGCTCAAGATCGGGGGATAAAGTTTTTACGAGGATTCGCATTTCAAATCCCGAAAACAATTCCCCCGCTCACGACTTCATTATGATGTCGTCTCCAAGCGATTCAAAAGTTTGGAAAGCCGAAAGCGGAAAATTCGTGGAAATTGAAAAAAAAGATTGGGCAAAACCAATTTGCGGCGGATTGATATACTCTCCCATAGAAATAATGATGCCCTATAAATTCTGGAATGCGCAATATGAAGGCCCCGGAAGGATAGGGCAAGCAGTGCACTTTTTCATTCTTACCCCGCCAAAAGGCGAAAGAGTCGACGGAATATCCAAAGTCCGCCTGGCTCTTACCCGCGAATTCAACTCGCCAGCGCAAATGGAATTTTTCGACGAAAACGGAAAACTCTCAAAAACTATGGCGCTAGGCTCAGTAAGAAAGATAGACGGGCTTTGGATTATGCTTGAGGCAAGCGTCCGCCAAGAATCCACGCGCGATAAAGACAAACTGCGCTTCGACGCAGCAAAAATGCGCGCCGATCTCGACAAAAAAATATTCGACGCCTCTATGCCCGCCGAAAATCCGCCGATAATATACTTAAAAAAACTTTAGAAAACAATTTAGATGAAAGGAAAATCATATGATTAATCCTCAATTTGAAAAGCTCGCAAAAACCCTGTGCGGACATTCGACAAAAATATCCGCGGGAGAAAATGTTCTTCTGGCTCTATGGGATACTCCAGTTGAAATGGCGGAAGCGCTCATAAGGGAAGTTTCCGAGCGCGGAGCGTTCCCGCATGTGGAAATCGGCAACGCCCGCATAGCGCGCGCCCTCGCAAAATCCTCTGCCGGGCGCAGGCTCGAAACAGAAGCGGAATGCGCCCTCTATAAAATAAAGAAAATGGACGCATATATCGCCGTAAGGGGCTCTGCAAACATATTTGAAAACTCAGACGTAGAGCACTCGCGCATGGCGGAGATTTCGAAGGCGATGAAAGACGCCGTGGATTGGCGCGTAAACAAGACAAAATGGGTCGTGCTCCGCTGGCCGACCCCTTCTATGGCTCAACTGGCGCAGATGAGTACCGAAGCTTTCGAAGACTTCTATTTTGACGTATGTACAATGGATTATTCCCGCATGCAGCCCGGAATGGCCGCAATGAAGGAATTGATGGAAAAGACAGACAAAGTGAACATACGCGGAGACGGAACCGACTTGCACTTTAGAATAAAATCTATGAAGGCAATCCCTTGCGGCGGGCAGTACAACATACCGGACGGAGAAATTTTTACAGCGCCGCTGCGCGACAGCGTAAACGGAATAGTGACCTACAACGCTCCGACAATCTATAACGGAGTTTCTTTCGACAGAATAACGCTTGAATTTAAAGACGGAAAAATCGTGCGGGCAGACTCCCCGTCAAACGAAAAGCAGCTCCGCCAAATTTTATCCTCCGACGAAGGAGCGTCTTACATAGGCGAGTTTGCCATGGGATTCAACCCTTACGTTAACAAGCCCATGCGCGACATACTCTTCGACGAGAAAATCGCCGGTTCATTCCATTTCACTCCAGGCCAGGCATATTCGGAAGCCGACAATGGGAACAAGTCCCGAATCCACTGGGATATGGTGTGCATACAAACTCCGGAATACGGCGGCGGAGAAATTCTTTTCGACGGAAAGCTGATACGCAAAGACGGACTGTTCGTAGGCGGAGAAATAGAGAAACTAAACCCGGAATATTTGAAGGGCTAGACAATGGGCGAAATCCGCGTTTACACCCATCCCGAAGGCGCTCCCAACATGCGCGCTGATAAAGCGGCTGCCGCGTTCTTGTCAAACGAGGTCTCCCGCTCGCGCCTGGAGGAAAGTTTCCGCGCCGGGCTTGTAAAAATTGCGGGAGAACCAATCTTGAAAAAACGCGAAATCCGCCCCGGAGATTCGATGGAAATAGAGCTTCCCGAACCGCTGGCATCGGAAGTAAAACCCGCCGATATACCAGTAGAAATCCTGTATGAGGACGGCGATATCGCAGTGGTAAACAAGCCGGCAGGAATGACCGTCCATCCGGGAAGCGGAACAGGTGAAGACACCCTAGTGCATGCAATGCTTCACCACACAAACGGAAAACTAAGCACGGCGGGAGGTTCTATGCGCCCCGGAATAGTTCATAGGCTGGACAAGGAAACGTCCGGAGCAATGGTTATGGCAAAAAATGACGCCGCTTACTATCGTTTGGTGGAACTTTTTTCCGAAAGGCGCATCAATAAGATATACCGAGCAATAATATGCGGAGTCCCGACGATAAGAAGCGGCTCCATACGCAAACCAATAGGCAGGCATCCTTCTTTTAGGACAAAAATGTGCGTGACAGACGATTCAAACGGCAGAGACGCAAGAACTGACTGGTTTGTGGAGGAGAAATTCGGCAACGCCGCCGCGCTTGTATCGTGCAAAATTTACACGGGCAGGACACATCAAATACGCGTCCATATGTCCGACTTCGGATTCCCCATCCTGGGAGACTACACATACTCGTTTCAGAAGAACAAACTCAAACTCATCGCCCCGCCCCAACGCGTTATGTTGCACGCCTACAAGCTGGAATTCCCCCATCCGATTAAAAGCGGAAAGATTGTAAGCGCTGAAGCCCCTCCGCCCAAAGACTTCTCCGATTTGATTGACGAATTAAAAAAAGCCTATCCTTAATAAATCCATAAACACCCTAACCATGCAAAAGAATTATAAAATCGAAACCCTAGCCGTACAGGCCGGCTACAACCCTCAAAACGGCGACCCCCGCGTTCCGCCGATAGTACAAAGCACCACTTTCAAATACAACAGCGCGCAGCAATTGGCGGATTTATTCGACTTGAAAGTCGCCGGCCATTTCTACACGCGCCTAAGCAATCCTACAGTAGAGGCGCTTGAAAACAAGTTCGCAGCCCTCGAAGGCGGAATAGGTGCAATAGCGACTTCAAGCGGACAGGCTGCAACTTCGCTGCTAGTAGAAAACCTTTGCTCGGCTGGAGACCATATCGTAAGTGCCGGAACAATTTACGGAGGAACTAGCAACCTTCTGGCGCATAGTTTCAAAAAGCTCGGCATCGAAACGACCTTCGTAAACCAAGACGCTCCGGAAGACGAAATCTTCGCGGCTGTGCGCCCGAATACGAAACTCATTTTCGCGGAATCACTGTCAAATCCAAGTGTAAGGGTTTTGGATTTTGAAAAGTTCGCGCGCGTCGCACGCCGCGCCGAAATACCCTTCGCGGTGGACAACACCTTCCCCACTCCTTATCTTTGCAGGCCGTTCGATTTCGGCGCAAACATAGTAATGCACAGCACGTCAAAATACGCAGACGGACATGCGTGCGCACTCGGGGGAATTGTAGTTGACAAGGGAGACTTTGACTTTGCGGCTTCCGATAAATTCCCCGGTTTTAACCAGCCCGACGAAAGCTATCACGGCCTAGTCTACACAAAAACATTCGGGAAAATGGCGTTCCTGGCAAAAGCCCGCACCCACGTTATGAGAGACTTCGGAATGATGATGGCTCCAATGAACGCATGGCTTACAAACATGAACCTGGAAACTCTGCCCCTGCGCATGGAGCGCCATAGCCAAAATGCGCAAAAATTAGCGGAATTTCTGGAGTCGCATCCCAAAGTAGAGTGGGTAAACTATCCGGGATTGAAAAGCTCGCCGGATTACGAACTCGCCAAGAAATATCTCAAAGGCTGCAGCGGAGTCATGACATTCGGCCCCAAAGGCGGAAGGGCGGCCGCCGAAAAATTTATGAATTCCCTTGAGCTTGCAGCAATGGTGATACATGTTGCAGACACCAGAACAGGAGTTCTGCATCCCGGAAGCACAACACATAGGCAACTCTCTGACGACGAACAAAAAGCCACGGGAATTTTGCCCGAACTAATTAGAGTAAGCACGGGACTAGAGAACATCGACGATATTATCGCCGATTTCGACCAAGCTCTCAACAAATGATAAAAGCTTTTCCGGAAGGCGCATCTTGGGGGGAGACACCCCCTTGATGCGCCTTTGCGTTTTTTTCGGGGAACCAAATTTTTTCGGGGAACCAAATTTAAAATTTTTATGTTTATTTTTTTTTAAGCCGATATTTAATGAAAAAATTATAATGCGATATTAGCGCATAGAGAAACAAAAAATAAATTATGGCGCACAAAAAAGAAGTTGAAAAAAAATACTTTAACCGCGAACTAAGCTGGCTTGCCTTCAACAGAAGAGTTCTAAATCTCTGCCTCGAAGAATCCTTTCCGCTCTTGGAAAGGGTTAGATTCCTTTCAATAGTAAGCAACAATCTCGACGAATTTTTTGAAATAAGGGTGGCAGGGCTGGAACAGCAGCTGGAATCCGGCGTCCTGGAAGTTGGTTTTGACGGGCTCGGCCCGCGCGAGCAGCTGCGGCAGATTAGCTCCATAACGGCGGCTCTTACAAAAGACGAATACCGCATATGGACAGACGAACTTATTCCCAGGCTGCGCGCCGAAAAGATTATATTTAAAACTCCCAAGCAATGCACGCCCTCGGAAAAAGAATGGCTGAAAAAATATTTTGAAGACAACGTGTATCCTGCCCTAACCCCACTTGCGGTGGACCCAGCGCATCCATTCCCCCATTTGAGAAACAAGGGATTGTATGTATTGCTATCCATAGCCAATCCAGAAATAAAGCGCGCCCCGAGCGATATCGCAATAATTCCTGTGCCTCCAATACTTTCGCGCATAATAAAAATAGACAACCCAAGCCACGAAACCCAAACTTTTGTATACCTCAGCGACACCATAAAATTTTACGCCGAAGAACTGTTTCCGGGCTATAAGGTCCGCAACTCGGCAATATTTAGAATAACGCGAAACTCCGATTTATACTTCGACGAGGAAGAGACTGAAAATCTTCTGCAAACGATAGAAAACGAGCTGCACAACCGCCGCAAAGGAGCTGCAGTGCGCCTTGAAATAGAGGACTGCGTTTCCGAATCCGCTCTTAAAACCCTGGTTGAAGCAATCGATTTGGACGAAAATTTTATATACAAAATTCCAGCCAGCCCGCTGAACCTTGCAAGATTATCCGTGGCGTACGACATGATTGAGCGCCCCGACTTGAAGTTTCCGCCAATGCGCCCCTATCTGCCGCCGGAATTTAGAAATTGCGACGACTATTTTGAAGTGATAAAGCAAAAAGACAGGCTGCTGCACCATCCCTACGAAAGTTTTGCGCCCGTGGAGGAATTCATTTCAAAAGCGGCAAAAGATCCAAGCGTATTGGCCATAAAACTTACGCTATACCGCACTAGCCAAGGATCCCCCATTGTCCGCGCGTTAAAAGAAGCCGCAACAAACGGCAAGCAAGTGACAGTTTTAATTGAGCTGAAAGCGCGCTTCGACGAGGAAAACAACATACAGTGGGCGCGCGAGCTCGAAGAGCGCGGAGTGCATGTCGTCTACGGTATAGTCGGATTTAAAACCCACTGCAAAACATGCCTCATAGTAAGGAGGGAATCCGGCGGAATGCTGAAGCGCTATGTGCATTTGGGAACGGGAAACTACAATTCAAAGACAGCAAAAATTTATACCGACCTGTCTTTTTTCACCGCGCGCGAAGACATAACCGAAGAAGTTGCAAACCTGTTCAACACATTGACGGGAAAAGTAAAAAATCCGGAATTCAAAAAACTTTGGGTAGCCCCCTTCTGTTTTCACAGCAAATTTATAGATATGGTGAAGCGGGAAATCGCGCACGCAAAAAGCGGCAAACCCGCCCGCATAATAATTAAGGTAAATTCCGTAATAGAACAGGCGTCAATCGACGCTCTCTACGAGGCGTCCCAAGCCGGAGTAAAAATAGACTTGATTGTTCGCGGAATATGCGGGCTAGTGCCGGAAGTAAAGGGTTTGAGCGACAACATAACAGTAAGAAGCATCGTGGGAGTGTACCTTGAGCACAGCCGGATTTACTACTTTGAGAATGCAGGCAACCCGGAAGTTTTTGCAGGCAGCGGAGATATTATGACGCGAAACATGTTTAAGAGGATAGAATGCATATTCCCAATCGAAGACCAAGACTTAAAATCCCGTGTAATAAACGAGATTTTGCCTGCTTATTTAAAAGACAACAGGTTCTCAAATTTGCTGCACTCAAACGGGGCATATTATAAATCAGAAGAAATGAAAACTTCCGAGCCATTCTCATGCCAAGAATTTTTTACAATACAATAACAACCGCACATATAAAAAAACACGCCATATGCCCGCCGCGCCAAAACGGAGAAAAAAAGCTTGTTAAAAAATTAAAAACGGGTTTAATTGCCTCTGTTAAATAAATCGCGGCGTACCGCGCCAAGTCTTAGGTTATTTTAATGGGGCGCGGCGGATTAGACGCAATATTTAAAACATTTCCGTCTTATGCTGATTTACGTTTCCGCAACGAAAACGCAATATCCGCTTTGTGTGCCAAGAAATATCATTTTAATATAAATTTACCGCTTATGGAGAATTTGGAAATCATAACTGTATCGGGAATATTCGCCCCGACTACAAACAACAACGGCGTACTTTTAGATCCGAAGCGCGGAGGCAAAACGCGCCCAACCGACCCCTATGTTCCCAAGGATTTGGTGCAGCGGTTTAATGTAAAGAAAGGACAGTTTATCGTTGCCAAAGCGCACCAGGCGGCAGGCCATCCAAATCCGAAAGTGCGTTTTATTGAAACAATAGACTCGGTTCCCTGCTCCGAACGCAAACGCGTACCATCTTTCCAACAACTTACCACAATAGCCCCGAAAGAAAAACTGAGACTCGAAACAAAAGACGAACGCCTAACTAACCGCGTTGTAGATATTTTCTGTCCAATAGGGAAAGGAACGCGCGGGCTAATCGTAGCCCCCCCACGGACAGGGAAAACAACCCTGCTTAAGGACATCGCCTACGGAATAATACAAAACCATCCGGAATGCCATCTTATGATTTTGCTTGTAGACGAGCGCCCTGAGGAAGTCACCGACTTTAGAATGGACCTTCCTGAAGCCGAAATATACGCGTCCTCCAATGACGAAAACATAGAGACGCACATACGCATAGCGGATTTGGCAATAGAGCGCGCAAAACATCTTGTTGAAAGCGGCAAAGATGTCGTCCTTTTAATGGATTCCCTTACGCGCCTCTCTCGCGCGCACAACGCCGCAAAAGCAAACAGCGGCAGAACCATGAGCGGCGGCTTGGATATACGCGCCTTGGAACGCCCGCGGCAGATATTTTCAGCAGCGCGCAACACGGAGGAAGCAGGGAGCCTGACAATAATCGCCTCCGCTCTAATAGAAACTGGGTCCAGGATGGACGATTTACTATTTCAGGAATTTAAAGGAACCGGAAATATGGAAATGGTTCTCGACCGCAAGATTGCGGAACTTAGAATATGGCCCGCCATAAACATATCCGCATCAGGAACTAGGCGCGAAGAGCTGCTGCTTTCAGACGACGAGCTCGAAGCGGCGTCTTTTTTGCGCCGGGCAATGGCAAACGCAAAGCCGGAAGACGCAGCGGAAACTCTTATCAATAGAATGAAGCAGTCAAAAAATAATGCCGACTTTATCTCTATGATTTTATAGCGGAATAAAAAACGCCCGAAACACCAGCCTCCAATCGACCTTTTTTGAGGGAAAGGCTTTTCTCCCCATAAAAAAGCTTTCCGCCAAAGCGGCTTCTCCGTAAAAATTCTATTGCCCAACTATCAATATGCGGCGCATCCGCAAAATTAAACTGTTTGCACCCGTATTTTCTGTGTCCATAAAAGAAATCCCGCATGCCAATTCAGGAAAAATTACGGCGCAAAATAAATTTTTAGGCGCGGATTTGCGGCGACGGCATTTCATTGGGATGAGAACCAAAAATCCGCAAGCCCGTAAAATGAAAAGCATTTTTTAGGCTAATGCGGCGTTGAGCTATTTTTATATTATGCCTGGCAGCATCGACCACGCATATGCATAAAAAAACGCCCGCTTAATTTGCGGGCGAATTTCCTTCGGTTTACTTGTCTGATACTCTTACGGGCTAGTATCTCATTCTCTCTTTAAAGCTCTCAGCTTTTTCTTTTAACTCCGCGGGAGTGCGAACCTCCAAGCCAACCATCATTTCATTTTCGCCGCTCTTTGGATCTATAAATATTATAGTCGGGAAGCCGCGCAAATTGTATTTTTCGGCAAGTTCTCTGTATTTTTTCGCATGGGCCTTGTTTTTCGGCTCTCCTAAGCGCGTGAAGTCGGCGACAACCACCTTAAGCTTGTCCTGCGCATATTTGGTGAACTCCTCAGTATTCAGCACAAATTTATGCAGCATTTTGCATGGCGGGCACCAATCCGACCCGGTAAACTCAAGCATGAGAATTTTACCCTCCTTTTTGGCGGCCTCAAGAGCCTTGTCAAAATCCTCCTCAGCCTTTAGCTCGATTTTCTTTGCTTCGGATTTCAACGAATCGTTTGCGTTGGCTTTTGATGTTTCGCCAAATCCCGACGCCGGCGCGCCTAAAAGAAAAGCAGAAAGAACAGCCAAGAGAAAGTAGGTTTTTTTTCCAATTTTTATTTTTTCCATAATATTTTGTCTTTATTATAAGTTAATCGGAGAATTTTTACGCTGCTTGAGATTTATTTTTTGTCTTTGTCAAAAATGGAAAGATCCCATTTGTCGTACCATCTTATGACGGGAGTCCCATTCTCCCACTCAACAGGCAGGAATACGTATCTGCCGTCGATGGCGTCCTCGGATATCCATCTGTCTCCGACATAAATAAAGGCGTCTTTCTTGCCTTGCACAGGTATAACTGCGGTGCTCTGCGACAGAAAAGTTGTGTCGGGCTTGGCGGAATAAGGGCGGGTGCGCGACTTTTTCTGCCCTTCCCCACGGCAGGGATTGCCGATTTCCTTCCATTCTCCCAGCATTGAGTCGCAAACCGATATTCTCCCGGGATTGGGCGCCCAACCAGTGCAATGGGAGGTAAATAGCCAATACTTGCCATCTTTTTTGAAGAATGCGGGAGCTTCGTGGTAGTCTCCGCGCAAAACGCGTACGTATCTGCCGGTAAAGCCTTGGAAATCGTCGGAAAGCTCATGGATTTGAAGAGTTGCGTTTTCCTCGCTGGCGCATGCGTAGTAAGCCTTGCCGTCGTCATCAACGAATAAAGTCATGTCGCGCGCCATCTGGCCTCCCTCAAAATCGCGCAGGAAAAACTGTCCGCGCGCAACGGCCTCGTCCGACGGACGGTTTTTATTTAAGTCGCAATCGCGCCAATTCGGGTTTTTAGCATCGAGCTCCCTGCGAAAAGCCTTCAATTTCTCAGCGTCGTTAATCGGATAAACTCCCGCCTGCGGCCGGAATGAACGTATAAATTTATACGGCCCGGCAACCTTGTCGGCAACTGCAACCCCGACTCGCGCGGTTCTGTAGTCTGGACTTTCGGACAGTATATGTTCAAGCTTTGGCGATTTCGCAAATTTTCCCTTCCTAAATTCCAAATGCATCCACATCACATATTTTTTTGTTTTGGGATTGTATATTACTTTTGGACGTTCCAAAACTGTACCGCGAATTATTTCAGAATCGGGGTCGTCGGACATCGGAAGAGCT
>FR901638.1:12229-12430 GCA_000438015.1 Coraliomargarita sp. CAG:312
TCGGAAGAGCTATGCCCTCATCTTTCCAGTTGTACAAATCCTCTGAAGAATAGCAATGGACTCCCACAAGCGCCCTGTTTCCAACTGTTCCGCCGACTTTATGTTCGCCGAACATGTAATATTTGCCGTTATCATACAAAAACCCGGCGCCATGCGCGTTTACATGCCTGCCGTTGTTGTCCAGCAAAACTTGCGCGGGAT
>FR901638.1:12492-17794 GCA_000438015.1 Coraliomargarita sp. CAG:312
ACGCCTTTATCCGAACTGGCGCATCCGAAAGCCAGCAATGAAATAGCTGAAAAAACAGCCGCGGACAATTTTGAAGTGCTCTTGTTTTGTTTCATATTATATTATGTTATGTGTTGTTGTATCTATAAAAAAACTTTCCATTCCCCGACCCGACAGCAGACTATCTTCCAACAATCCTCTTGGCAAGATTTCCGACGCCCGCAAAGAGTTTCAGCCAGCTTCGGCACCGGAGGTTCAACGGTCGAAAAGCTCCATTTGCGGGAGGCGCAGCATATTGTAATTTTTAAGTATGCGTATGGTTTGAAGCAGGTCGCTTTTGACATAATTATTGTTCACTTCAATGCTGTCGGCAATATTGCGCAGCATATGCGGATATGTAAGAATGCCGTCAACGCCTTTAGATTTGAGCAAATTTACGCTTTTCTGGCGCTCCGAACGGTTTTTCGGCAAAGACGGAATAGCCAATATCTTAAAAACCTTGCCGCCTTGCTGAAACATTGATTCCACGCGCTTTAACGCATTATTTTGCAAAAACTTAAAAATTTCATCCGAAGAATTTAATATGGCGGCTGAAAACGTCGACGTATGCCATCCCTTTACTGAAACGACAGCCTGGCGAATTTTTGAAATATCTTGAGCAGATAACACAAAGCCGATATCGTTTTGCCCCGCATCCGAGCAATTTGGATTATACACAACCAAGTCAATTTCCTCGTCCGCCCGTTTCTTGCGCGATTGAACTTGATACTTATAAAACTGCCTGACCAAAAAGCCGTTTATTTCAAAATATTCCCTGACAATATTTTCGTCGATTCCCGCCATATACATAATATAGATAGTTGATATGCCGCTGTTTTTCCACCAAAAAAACGCAATTTGCGCAAAAAATTTCACAACACAATCATATATAAAACATAAAAAAAAACTTGTCATTGCAACCGCTTGGGTAAATTATTGAGAGAATGGGTACAAAGTTGAAACAGACAAAAGAGTCTTTTGAAGATACTCTAAAAGAACTCGAAGATATTCTTAAAGAGCTAGAGAATACTCAAACGCCTCTTGAAGATCTGGTCGAACGCTATAAGCGCGCCCAAGAATGCCTTGCAATATGCCGCAAAAAGCTCGACGACGCCGAAATGCAAATAAAAAAGCTCGAACCTGACGGAGAAGAAGACTTTTCCCTTGAAAGTGAATAGCGCCAGCCGCAAAAATATTTTAAAAAATGTCTATTTTAAGTTCTATAAATTCCCCCGAAGACGTAAAAAAGTTAAAGCCTGAACAACTCCCCGATTTGGCTTACGAAATTCGCCAACAAATCATAGATGTGACATCTCAAAAAGGAGGCCATGTCAGCCCGAATCTCGGCATTGTAGAACTTTCAATAGCTCTCCACAGGGTTTTTGACACGCCTAAAGACCAGATACTTTTTGACGTATCGCACCAGTGCTATACCCACAAGCTTCTTACCGGCAGAAATAACGAAAAATTCCGCAATCTCCGCCAAACCGGAGGAATCAGCGGATTTTGCAACCGCTTTGAAAGCCCGCACGACGCCTTCGGCGCGGGGCATGCCGGAACGGCGCTTTCGGCGGCCTTGGGACTGGCGGCCGCGCGCGATAAAAATGGAACCGATGAAAATATCATAGCGGTTGTCGGAGACGCAGCCCTCACAAACGGCGTGACGTTTGAGGCCTTCAACAACATAGCAAATGCGACAAAGAAAATGATTGTCGTTCTAAACGACAATAAGATGTCTATTTCAAAGAACGTAGGCGCAATTTCCCAATACTTAAACAGCGTAATTACAAATCCTACGTACAATAGATTATACGCCGACATGAACGCGTTTCTCAAAAAGCTTCCGCTCGGAGAAACTGTGGCATCGGTTGCCGCCAAGGCAGCCAGCGACGCAAAGGGATTTATCCTGCCGTCCTCTCTCTTTGAGTATTTCGGTTTGATGTACCTAGGGCCGATAGACGGACACGATATTGCCCAATTAGAAAAATACCTCAATTTCTGCAAAAAATCCACCCGCCCAATCCTTCTGCATGTTTTGACGACAAAGGGAAAAGGCCTGGAAGTTGCCGTGCGCAACCCTGAAAAATTCCACGGAGCAACTCCGTACAATGTCGTCACAGGCGAATCGACTGCAAACGGCGACAAATCGATTCCAAACTACCAAGACGCAATGGGCAAAGCGCTGTTGCGATATGCAAAAAAAGACCCAAAAATCGTTGGAATAACGGCGGCAATGGCGTCAGGCACAGGGCTTTCCTTCTTAAAGAACGAACTTCCAGGACAATTCTTCGATGTCGGCATAGCTGAAGAACACGCCGCAGTTTTCGCAGCCGGAATGGCTTGCAAAGGATTTAAGCCTGTTGCCGCCATTTATTCCACTTTCATGCAGCGCGCCTACGACTGTGCAATGCATGACGTATGCCTGCAAAACCTGCCGGTCACATTCTGCCTGGACCGCGCCGGGCTGAGCCCCAACGACGGCGCTACACACCACGGGCTTTTCGACATATCATTCCTTCGCCCGCTTCCGAACGCCGTTATAATGCAGCCTTCAAACGAAGACGAATTGGCTGATATGCTATACACTTCGGTTGAATCTAAGCGCCCATGTTTCATACGCTATCCCAGGGGCAAAGGAGAGGGCGTTCCAATAAAGGAAGATCCGCAAAAACTACCAATAGGCAAAGCTGAAACGCTTAGGGAATCCGACGGGAACATATGCATTTGGGCGCTTGGGAACATGGTGTCGGAGGCTAAAAAGGTTGCGGACATATTTGCGTCCGGCGGCGTAAAAGTAGGCGTTGTGAACGCGCGTTTCGTGAAGCCGCTAGATGCGGAACTTCTTCTAAAAGACGCAGATTCCAATAAGTTGATTGTGACTTTAGAAGACCACGCGGCCAGCGGAGGATTCGGTTCGGCTATAGCTGAAACCCTTTCGTCAAACAACAAAAAATGCGCTCTGCAGATAATAGGCTGGCCCGACAAATTCATACCGCACGGCACAAATGTAAAAATCCTTCGCGAACAAAACGGACTTGGAACCGCCCAAATTGCCGCTCGCATAGCAGACAATGCAAAAAGTTTAGGAATAAAACTCAGTTAGGAGCCAAACACGCATGACACAACAGGAATTTAAAAAGGAATTTGAAGAAAAACGGCTAAAAGTTGAAGACGCCATTAGGCGCCTGCTTCCCCCTGAAGATACCCGCCCGTCAATAGTCCATCAAGCCATGCGGTACAGCATGGAAGCCGGGGGGAAACGCCTTAGGCCAATGCTGATTCTTGCAGCGCACGACATGTTCCCTTCTCAAATAGACCCATATCCGGCTTGCGTTGCGATAGAATGCCTGCATACATACTCGCTTATACACGACGACCTGCCCTGCATGGACAATTCAGACCTTCGCCGCGGGAAGCCAACCTGCCATAAGAAGTTCGACGAAACTATGGCGCTATTGGCTGGAGACGCCCTTCTGACATATGCATTTGAGCTCCTTGCCAAGCACTACCAAGATACGCCGCGCATAGCAGCTGGACTTGTTCTAGACCTTTCCATAGCCGGCGGAAGCCA
Source organism: Coraliomargarita sp. CAG:312 (assembly GCA_000438015.1). Lineage (GTDB taxonomy): Bacteria > Verrucomicrobiota > Verrucomicrobiia > Opitutales > Intestinicryptomonadaceae > Merdousia. The sequence continues at coordinate 16,082 of FR901638.1, forward strand.
AAAAATGATAGGCGGGCAAGTGGAGGATGTCCTTGGCGAGCGCGACGGGAAAATGACGCCAGACAAACTTGAATTTATTCATCATAATAAAACAGCAGCCCTTATAACCGCTGCTGTGACGATGGGCATAAGGCTGTCGGATTCCTACGATGTCCAAAAGCTGGAAGTCGCTCGGGAGATCGGCAAAAATATAGGGCTGGCATTCCAAGTAATAGACGACATCTTGGATGTCACAAGCGACGACGCCACTATGGGTAAAACCACTGGCCTTGACGCCCAAAACGAGAAAATGACATATGTATCTTTGTACGGCATTGAAAGGTCGCGCGAAATTGCCGCCGAACTTACCGGCAAAGCAATAGCAGACTGCCAAAAGTTAAGCGACAATTGCGAATTTTTCAAAGCGCTTATAACCTATATGCAAAATAGAATAAACTAATTTACAGAACCATATTTTAGGGAATTGGCTTTAATAGGCGCAGCAGATGCCGCAAAATATTTTTATCGAACTACAATCGGTCTAATAAAAAAGGACAAATTATGATAGTAGAACCCAAAGTAAAAGGATTCCTTTGCATAACCGCCCATCCCGAAGGTTGCGCGGCAAATGTCAGGGAACAAATAGAATATGTAAAGAGCAAGGGTGCAATAAAAGACTCGTGCAAGAGCGTTCTGGTTATAGGCTCCTCCACGGGATATGGATTGGCAAGCCGCATAGTTTCGGCATTCGGATGCGGAGCGGCTACAATAGGAGTATTTTTTGAGCGACCCGCGGACACCGCGCGAGGGCGCCCCGCAAGCGCCGGATGGTACAATACGGCAGAATTTACAAAACAAGCCCAGGCTGCAAACCTTTACGCCGCCAACATAAACGGCGACGCGTTCTCCAGCGAAATAAAGAAACAAGCGATTGAGGCCATCAAAAAAAGCCCTATGGGCAAAGTCGATTTAGTTGTTTATTCTCTGGCGGCTCCCCGCAGGACAGACCCTGCGACAGGCGAAGTTTATAAAAGCGTATTGAAGACCGTCGGGCAAGAACGCAAGGACAAAAGTCTGGATACCGACAAAGGCGAAGTTGTAGAAGTGTCGGTACCGGTTGCCAATGAACGCGAAATATTCGAGACAGTAAAAGTAATGGGCGGAGACGACTGGGAACTTTGGATAAAGGCTTTGGACGAAGCTGGAGTTCTCGCGGAAGGTTGCACAAGCTTGGCGTATTCCTATATAGGCCCTGAATTGACCTACCCCATTTACCGCAGCGGCACAATAGGCATGGCAAAAAAGGACCTTGAAAAGGCCGCTGAGCGCATAGACGCCATTCTTAAGTTGCATAGAGGAAAGGCGTTTGTCTCGATAAACAAAGCTTTGGTGACTCAGGCTAGCAGTGCGATTCCCGTGGTTCCGCTTTACGTTTCAATCCTCTACAAGGTGATGAAAGAAAAAGGCATACACGAAGACTGCATTAGGCAAATCCAGCGGCTATTCGCTACACAGCTTTACAATGACAACTTTTTGGATTTCGACGACGCCGGAAGAGTGCGCATAGACAATTTGGAATTGCGCGACGATGTTCAAAAGGAAGTCTTTGAAATTTGGCCCAAGGTAAACACTCAAAATTTGAATGAACTCACCGACTTCGCCGGATATAAAAGCGAATTTATGAAACTATTCGGGTTTGGCAGGCCGGATATCGATTATTCAAAAGACGTAGAG
>FR901638.1:17875-18119 GCA_000438015.1 Coraliomargarita sp. CAG:312
TTTTTTTTATAGTGGATAAGCGCTTGCCGCAGCCCGGACGGCTTCGTTAAGGCCTATGCCATAGACATTAGTCAAGCCGATGGCGCCTTGAATGCACAGGTTCTTTTGATCCGCCGAAACTCCCATTGCCGTCGCCATAGACTGCATTGCAAGCACCTGTTCGTCGCCGTAGGTTGTTATGCGCTGCATTTCCGAGGCAAACGAGGACATTATCGGCAGAACTTCTGACACGTTCCCCCCCCCT
>FR901638.1:18131-20590 GCA_000438015.1 Coraliomargarita sp. CAG:312
ACTTCTGACACGTTCCCCCCCCTTGCGACCTTATCGCCGCCGCCAGCTTTTGTACCGCCGCTTCTTGTTGCCCGAAAGCTTGTATTGCCGCGGTCGCAAAACTCGGAAACTTTAGTGCAAGGTCGGACATCTTCGCGCCAATATTCATCATGGCACCAGTACAAACATTATTTAAATTGGATGTACTATCCGAAACAATGCCTAATTTCTTGTTTAATTCGCCAAGGGCGTCTTGAATTTTGTTGAGAGACTCAAGTTGGGCATTTACCGCGACTTCTATATTAAATTTTTCGTCTGCCATATTCGTCCTATTTTTATTGATTTTATGAATTTTTGTGCGATACTAATGTGTAGATGAAGGCTATTAGAGAAATAAGATTTTATTTGTTGCTCGGAATTCTTATAGTTTCGGGAGGGGTTTCTCTGTTTATCCTTCCTTCTGAAATAAGCAGAACTATTGTCGCCTCTATAATTGCCCTCGGGATATTTGTAGGATTCTGTTTCATACTTCTTTTGATAAATGGTTTCATAAAGCATACTACCGTTCCAGGTGGGCGTACTTTTATGCGCGACCGCTATGGAAGATTCGAACCTGTCATAAAGATGTATAAAAAGTAGATTCTTTGATTTTTACTTTTGAGCGTCCCTCAATTCGCGGTTAAGCCGGTTGAGGGATTTTTCGTCTATGAGGGCGGCCTGCGCGTCGAAAATCGACAAGGTGTCAAAGACTCTGCGGCGTCAGAATCAAAGCATACCAAGAGCACGCGGTTTATCGGCGGCTATTTAACGCCGCCTACAGCCCACTCCCCCACAGAGAGAAAGAAAATCCCCCCTCAGTAAAATGATACCAAATGCGTAGAAAACTTACTGACTTCGGTGGGAAAATATACCGACGCATTCTTCAAATCTGCCTCCTAAACATTCTAAATTCGAATAATGAATGCGCTTCAAACGGCCGCAATGCATCAAAAGATTGCCTAAAGCGCTCATCCGAAAAGAACTAAACTGCGCACTCCTTAGATAATACCTGGCTATTCAGAAAAAACTTTACAAAATCAAATACGAATACACTATTTAACAATTTATGGGCAGAACCGCTGTTTGTTTAGCGGGGGCGTCCGAAAGGAAAATAATATGAACGAAGAACTACTGAAAATAAGACACAGCGCGTCTCACGTTTTGGCGACTGCCGTGTTAAGATTGTTCCCCAACGCAAAGCTCGACATCGGCCCAGCGACCGAAACGGGCTTTTATTACGACTTCGACTTGGACCATAAGTTCACCGCCGAGGACTTGGCTGCCATAGAAGCCGAGATGAAGAAAGTGATTGCCGAGAACCAGCGTTTCGAGCGTATTGAAGTCGACCGCCAAACCGCCGCAAAAATGATTGAGGAAAGCGGCCAGGCAAAATTCAAGCTCGGCAGACTCGCCGATGTTCCAGAAGGCGAAAAAATTACTATGTACCGCAATGGAGAATTTTGCGACCTTTGCGCCGGTCCCCACGTTGACTATACAAAGCGCATAAAGGCATTTAAACTCTTATCGATAGCCGGCGCCTACCATAGGGGAGACGAAAAGAACCAGCAGCTTCAGCGCATTTATGGAACAGCATTCGCCTCCAAAGAGGAACTGGAACAATACCTGAAGCAAATGGAAGAGGCAAAGCTTAGGGATCACCGCAAGCTCGGCAAGGAAATGGGACTTTTTACAATAGTCGACCGTGTCGGGCAAGGCCTTATCCTTTGGAAACCCAAGGGCGCAATTGTCCGCCAAAGCCTTCAGGATTTTATTCTTGAACTTCTCCGAGCGCAAGGATACCAGCAGGTTTTCACGCCGCATATCGGCAAATTGGGATTATTCCGCACAAGCGGCCACTTCCCTTATTACAAGGAATCGCAATTCGTGCCGATTGTTGAGCGCGAAGACATGGCCAAAATGGCAAAAGAAAATCTGAATGTGGCCCAATTTGAGGAAAAAGTGGAATCGGGAGACGTTGAGGGATTCCTTCTTAAACCGATGAACTGCCCGTTCCATGTGGAAATATATAAGAGCGACCCCCATTCATACCGCGAACTTCCCGTTCGTTTGGCGGAATTTGGCAACGTGTACCGCTGGGAACAAAGCGGAGAGCTAAACGGCATGACAAGAGTCCGCGGTTTCACGCAGGACGACGCCCATATTTTCTGCACTCCGGAACAGCTAGACGACGAAATACAAGGATGCTTGGATCTAGTAAAATCGGTTTTTGAAACCATTGGAATGCGCGACTACCGCGTGCGCATCTCCCTGCGCGACCCCGCAAGCGACAAATACGTTGGCTCAGAAGAAAACTGGGAGAAATCCGAAGCCGCAATACGCAAAGCCGCGCGCTCGCTAGGCGTGGAATTCAGCGAGGAGATAGGAGAAGCTGCATTCTACGGGCCGAAAATCGACTTTGTAGTAAAGGATGTAATCGGAAG
>FR901638.1:20620-21365 GCA_000438015.1 Coraliomargarita sp. CAG:312
GAATGGCAGCTCGGAACGGTTCAGGTAGACTACAATCTGCCAGAACGCTTCGATTTAAGCTATATAGGCGCAGACAACAAGCCGCACCGCCCTATCATGATCCACCGCGCGCCGTTCGGCTCCCTTGAACGTTTTACGGGAGTTCTCATCGAACATTTCGGAGGCAACTTCCCGACTTGGCTTGCTCCTGAACAAGTTCGCATACTCACGCTAAACGACGAAGTAATTCCGTTTGCAGACGGGGTCTTCGCAAAACTAAAAAAATCCGGCGTAAGAGTTTCGATGGACGCAGGCGCAGAAAAGCTTGGAGCAAAAATTCGAAAGGCGGAAACTGAGCGCGTGCCGCATATGTTTGTCATAGGCAAAAAAGAAGCCGCTGAAAATGCAGTATCCGTGCGTTCAAGAATTCGCAAGGAATTTGAGGGAGTAAAGAGCGTGGACGAAGCCGTATCTTTAATATTATCCGATATTGCGTCCAGGCACTTGCCCGACAACTATTGAGCTTTGTAAAAAATTTTGCGGGGCGGCAAATAAAGCTGCCCCGTTTTTTTTTGGAGACTTTCGGACTTTTTTAGATTCGCCCGCCGCGCATCTGCCTTATTATCCTAAGGCATCAATAAATGTTGCGCATTTTAAACCTTTTAATTTTCCGCGCCCCGTTTTTAAGCGATAATCCAGCATTGCATTAACTTTACATTAAACGCCGTGGTCTGATATATTTTCGCTTGCCGATAAAAGAAACGCC
>FR901638.1:21432-24685 GCA_000438015.1 Coraliomargarita sp. CAG:312
AAAATCCGCGCCGCCTTTTAAAAGATGCCCTAAATTCTCTATTACGCCTTGTTGGCTGAACCGAGCACATTGACAACCTTGTGCATATAAAGCTTTTTGAGCTCGTCGCGCGCAGGTCCAAGATATTTGCGCGGATCGAATTCAGCCGGCTTTTCGGCGAACACTTCGCGGATGGCAGCTGTCATTGCCAAGCGGCCGTCGGAGTCGATGTTGATTTTGCAAACCGCGGATTCAGCAGCCTTGCGGAGCTGTTCTTCTGGAATGCCTACCGCGGCTTCGAGCTTTCCGCCAAACTTATTAATAATGTCAACATATTGCTGCGGAACAGAAGAAGATCCGTGCAAAACAATCGGGAATCCCGGAATGCGCTTTTCAACCTCCTGCAAAATGTCGAAACGCAGCGGCGGCGGAACAAGCCTTCCTTCTGCATTGCGCGTGCACTGTTCAGGCCTGAATTTATAAGCGCCATGCGATGTTCCGATAGAAATTGCCAAAGAGTCGACACCCGTTTTCTTTACGAAGTCTTCGACTTCTTCAGGGCGGGTATAAGAATGGGTTTCATGGGAAACTTCATCCTCAATGCCGGCTAATACGCCCAGCTCGCCTTCCACAGTGACATCGTATTGGTGGGCATAATCTACAACTTTTTTAGCCAATTCGACATTTTCTTCGTAGGGAAGAGCCGAACCGTCTATCATAACTGAGGAGAACCCGTAATCGACGCAGGATTTGCAAAGTTCAAACGAGTTTCCATGGTCGAGGTGAAGAACTATCGGAATATTGCAGCCGAGCTCCTTGGCATATTCGCAAGCGCCCTGGGCCATATAGCGCAGGAGCGTCTGATTCGCATATTTGCGCGCTCCGCTGGATACCTGCAAGATAACGGGAGACTTTGTTTCAACGCAAGCCTGGATTATGGCCTGCATTTGTTCCATATTGTTGAAGTTAAACGCTGGAATAGCATATTTGCCTTCGATAGCTTTCTTAAAAAGCTCGCGCGAATTAACCAAACCGAGTTCTTTATATGATACCATAGTTTTAATCTGGATTAAATGAACTTTTAGAATATGCCCCTATAAAAAAATAACTCAACAAAAATTTTCGTCCCCGCATAAATTTTACAAGTTTGATTTTAGGCCAACTTTCGGAAAATATGTTTGACCCTGCACCCCCCCGCTGCCAATATTGTCTGGGTATGAATAAATGCATTTTGAAAACATCTACGGCAATCGCTTTTGCATGGTTATTTTGCGCAAGCGCGATTGCGGAAACATTCTCTGTAAAGTCTCCGGACGGAAAACTCGAAGCCATTGTAAACGACGGTTCCAAACTGACTTTTACTTTAAAGGCCGACGGCAAAACATTGATGAACGAATGCGTCATTGGAATGGATACAGACAAGGGCAAAATCGGCGTTGACGCAAAAGCAACCGGTTCTGCGCTCACATCGCACGACGGCGTAATCGACGCTCCATGGGGAATCCGCAAGCAAATCAAGGACAAATACAACCAATTGGAAATTGATTTTAAAGGCTATAAACTTATAGTTCGCGCCTATGACGAAGCTGTGGCATACCGTTTCGCAACGGATCTTGGCTCGGGAGACATGATTGTGTTCGACGAAACGCTCAAGTTCCCGTTTGCAGACTCCGATAGAATTATTGCCCATTTTGTAAAAGGCCCCCAGGACTCGTTTGAGCGCGCGTTCATACGCGGCACCGTAGCCGATATGAAAAACCACCATAGCGCCTCCATGCCTTTCCTATATATGAAAGACGGATATACCGTCGCAATGGTCGAATCGGATCTTTGGGGATATCCGGGAATAAGGGTAAATTATCCGAAGTTGGCATCCATGCCGCAGGCGCTCTTCTCAAAAAAGCCCAAAACATTGGTTCAAAGCTCCAATTTTATACGCAAAGTCGGAGAAGAAGAAAAATACATCGCAAAAACTTCGGCAACGCGCGAATTTCCATGGAGGGCGTTTATCGTCGCGCGCAAGGATATAGATCTCGCAGACAACGACACTGTTTACAAGCTCGCCCGCCCGTCTGTAATAAAAGACACCTCTTGGATAAAACCCGGAACTTGCGTTTGGGAATGGTGGAACAACTGGAATTTAGAAGGCGTTGACTTCAAAACCGGTCTAAATGAGGAAACATACCGCTATCTAATAGATTACGCAGCAGAAAACAACATTCCATATGTGCTTTTCGACGCAGGTTGGCTCACTGGAGCTGATGTCGGCGAAATGGACAAAAATATCGACGAAGCAATGCGCTCCGGCAAGCCGTTTGTAGATGTTCCTGCCCTAATAAAATACGCGCATGAAAAAGACGTAAAAATCCTCCTTTGGGTATTGGCGCAATCAATAGACAAATACGCTGTCGAAGGTTTCGACAGAATGAAACAGTGGGGCGCGGACGGAGTGAAAATCGACTTTACAGACCGCGACGACCAACAAGCGATAGAATTCTTTGAAAGAATGTCCAAGCTTGCCGCCGAGCGCAAAATGGTGGTCGATTTCCACGGATGCCCAAAACCCGCCGGCTTGCAGCGCACATATCCCAACACGATAAACTTTGAAGGCGTGCACGGATGCGAATTCAATAAATTCTCTCCGGGACTTGAGCCCAGCCACAATATTGATTTGGTGTACACCAGAATGTTGCAGGGTCCCATGGATTATACGCCTGGCGCAATGACAAACGTCGCCCAGAAGGAATTCAAAACCTGTTCAAACCAGCCGCAAGCAAAGGGAACGCGCGCGCACATGGTCTCGATGTATGTGCTCTATTACGCGCCAGTCCAAATGATGTGCGACTCCGCCACAGAATACCTTAAAGCTCCAGATATTCTAAACTTCATAGCAAATACTCCCACAACATGGGACGACACTAAAGCACTCGACGGAAAAATCGGAGAATTTGTCGTTGTCGCGCGACGCAGCGGCGACAATTGGTACGTCGGCGGAATGAACGACTGGAACGAGCGCGAAGTTGAAATAGACTTCTCTAAAATTCTACCTGAAGACACTGAATATAAGGCTGAAATCATATGCGACTCCGTAAATTCAAACAAGCTTGCCCGCGACTACAAGCGCGAATTCAAGGATGTGGATTCAACCACAAAAATGAAAATTACCATGAAAAAAGGCGGCGGTTTTGCAATAAAACTTACGCCCAAGGAGTTTGAAATTTTCGGAGTGGGACTGTTCTAATATTTAGTGCTCCACAAAAAAAAGAGAGGCCGC
>FR901638.1:24715-42251 GCA_000438015.1 Coraliomargarita sp. CAG:312
CTCTCTTTCTTTTCGGCTTAGCGCGTTCCAGAAGAAAAAATTTGCGCCGACAATCAGCCGGCAAGCAGATTTTAAATGCCTATTTGGGATTGCCTAAAAAACTTTTACGCGCTTAAATTGCTGCATACGCGCCGGCGCCCGGCTGGTAGGGCGGAACCGAGACGGGCGCAAACTAATTTTCCTTTTGGGATCCAACCATAGGTTCTTTAAAATTATTGGTCACGTCCTGTATAGGAATAAAATCCACCCCGCTGGCAACATATTCTATTTTGCCGTTTTTTTTGCGTATAAAATAAACCATAGAACAGTTCCATATGGGAATTTTCAAAGTTGTATTCGACATCTCTGCCAAGTAGCCTGCCGCCGCCGCGACTCCGGCCTTGTGTGTTATTATTACGACATCGCACAAGTTTCCCGAAGTTGCGCTCTCTATGAAATCTTCCACGCGCTTTTTTAAAATCTCACCGTAATTGTCGTCATAAACCCATGGGTATTCCATTTTTGGAACGGCAGAAATAAAGCCGGGAAACATTGCCTCAAGCTCGGATTGAGTCCTGCCTTTTATATCCGGTACGCCAGGGGTGTGGGTGCGTTCCTGTATGCTTGGCTCCAACAGCACTTTTTGTCCGAATAGTCTTGCGATGGCGACTCCGGTCTCCACTGTGCGCAAATACGGAGACACATAAATTTTCCCGTCGAAACCTATGGATTTTATTCTCTCGGCAAGCATTTGCGCCTGTTCGCGCCCAAGCTTGCTAAGCGACGGATCTCCACCTGAAGGTCTCTGGGCATGGCGCGCAACTATTATTTTTATATAATCCCGCGCGCAATCCTTAGAATCTGCGTGCAACAGCTCAAACGAAAAAGCGGCTATTGCCGCCATTAAAATAATTCTAAATGTTCTCATAAAAAAACTTGCCCCCGCCAGAAATACACTCGGCAAGCGGCAAGTTCTATATCGTAAAAAAATTATGCGCCCTTAGCAACCTGCGCCCGATTTATCCGAAAGCGAATAAAAACTCCGCGCACGCAAGCTATTTCTTTGACTCTTTTACATATTTAACGACTTCGTCAAATACTTTTCTGTAATGCTCCGCCGGGACTGTATGGCGCGCCTCCTCGCAGACGTATATTTTTTTCGGAGATTTTACATTTGAGTACGCAGCGTAAACAGAAGTTGGCTGGCAAGTCGGATCGGCGAATCCAACCGTAAAAATCGCGGGGCATTTTATGAATGCGGCAAAGTTCATCGCGTCTATGTATCGGACCGCTTCTACTATGTCTTTGCGATATTTTCCATCCTTGTCAAGTTTGGTGAAGTGCGGCCATCCGTTGGTTCTGCCTATTGTTATTCCGCTGTGGTCGCAAATAGCGGGAACAAATGGAACCGTAAGCGAAACTTTATCGTCGAGCGCCGCGGCGGCAATAGCCTGCCCCCCGCCCTGGCTTGTGCCGTAAGCCACGAGAACCTTGCCATCCCATTCCGGTTGGGATTTAAGAAAATCCATGGCGCGCATTAAGCGCATGTATAGAGTGCGGAAGAAAGTTTTGTCGCGGTCGTTTGCGCCAAAGTGCGGATACGCGTTTAGCTTGCCCTTTTTCAGATTGTCGTAAAACTCCTGAGGCTGCCCGTTCTTGATTCCATGTGCATTGAAATCCAAGGCTATAAATCCATTTTTTGCCCAATTGACAGCATTGCCCATCCAAGATGTGCAAACTCCGGCGCCGTGAGGCAATACAACGGCCGGACAGCTCTTAGGTTTGGATCCGGCGGGACGGGCGTAATAGCCTGTCATAAGTCCGTTAAAAGAATCCGCCTGGACATCGAAAACTTCTATTTTCGGGTCTTTGTAATCTACGCGGGACATTTTTGCGTTCATAGGAATGCTTGAAAGAATTTCGCGCTGTTTGTCCCAATATGCTTTAAAATCGGACGGGACCGGCATGCTTGGCTCTATTTCAGCAGGAGCAAATCCCGCGCCCGCAAGCATCTGGACTTTTTTCCCTCCGGGAAGCTTTACCGTCATTGAGCATTTTAAGAAACCGGCTTCGTCAAGCTTTCCAGAAACTTTGAGCTTGCCGCCGGACAATTTCGATTTGCCGAAAGTTTTAGGCTCCACGCTGTCTTTTGATATCTCCCAGTCAACATCCAAAGGTTCAACTTCCGAACCGTCTTTTTTTGAAACTGAAAGGAGAAAATCGGCAGTATCGCCTTTTTTATAGAGAGAGCCGTCTGCGGTGGCTTTTATATGGAGGACGTAATCGCCCTCAGTTTTAGTTTCCGCAATTGCCGCCGAAAGCGCGCCAAATAAAAGAAAACCCCCAATTAATATAAATTTTACCATATTTTTCATAAGTGCAAAAAAATTATTAAATGCCGCAAAACAGACAAGTAAAATCAAGTTGCCTTGACAATATCCCGCTAAAATAAAAGATATTGCATTTCAAAAACAGAAATTCCTATGCAAACTATCGTATTTCCTCCATACAACAAATCCGCCAAGCGCGGACTCAGTGATATTCAAAAGAAAATCCTTGAAATGAAGCAAAAACGCGACGCCGTGATTCTTGCGCACAACTATGTATGCGAAGAAATTCAGGAAATTGCCGATTTTGTAGGAGACTCTCTGGGTCTTTCGCGCCAAGCCAAACAAACGTCCGCAAAGACAATAGCATTTGCCGGTGTGGATTTTATGGCTGAAACTGCAAAAATATTAAATCCAGAAAAGATCGTAGTTCTTCCGGACCGCGCCGCCGGATGCTCCTTGGAACAGCTATGCGATCCCGCAGAACTTCAAAAATTTAAAAACCTCTACCCGGAAGCCACAGTAATTTCATACATAAATTGCAGCGCAAAGGTAAAAGAGCTTAGCGACATTATCTGCACTAGCGGAAACGCGCTAGAAATAGTTAGGCAAATTCCGCCTGAACAGCAAATAATATTTTGCCCCGACCAACATCTTGGCTCATGGATAGAGGAGAAAACCGGCAGAAAAATGCTGCTATGGAACGGATATTGCGAAGCCCATACGCTCTATAAAGCCAAGGAACTTCTCGAATTAAAGCAGGCCTTCCCCGGAGCTCCTCTCATATCCCATCCCGAATGCCCCAAGGATGTCCGCGACGTATGCGACTGCGTTTGCAGCACAGAAAAAATGATTTCTTTTTGCCGTGAAAATCCAGCGGACAAATTTATAATAGCCACGGTTGTGGAAATGATCCACCGCCTCAGGCGCGAAATACCCGACAAGACATTTATCGCCGCAACTTCGTCAGGAAAGCCGCAGCAGCAATGCAAAAATATGCTTATGAACACTCCGGAGAAGCTTCTCTCCTGCCTTGAAAACTTGTCTCCGCAGATTGAGCTTGACGCGGACACAATAGAAAAAGCCCGCGCCCCTATCGAAAAAATGCTGCAAATGTCCAAGTAGGGGAGATGCGCATTTTTCAAGAAAAACGCCGCTTGCATTAAAATTTAGCATGCTGCGTTTTTCCCGATGGTAAATGCGCCCTACTTTAAAGCGATGTCAAACGGAATGCGCGCGTAAATTCCACGCTTGTCCGAGTAGGCGGACAGTGACTTGATTGAATCCAAATAGGCTTTTAGTTTTGGAGGAACGCTTTTTGCAAAAGGCTCGGCGGCTGAAAAGCTCTTCATAAATTCCTTAAAGCGGTCGATTTTAGGATACTCTTTTACGCCGTCGCATTCGCATTTTTCCATAAGGGCCGCAACGACTTCGTCCAAAGTTCCAAATCCGTCCGCAAGATTTAACCTTACGGCAGTTGCCCCGTCGAATATTCGCCCGTCGGCTATTTCCGCAAGTTCTGCCGGAGATATTTTTCTAGATTTGCATACAAGGTCCACAAATCTGTCGTAAACTTCGCGAACCATTTTCCCTGTCAATGCCAACTCGCGTTCGCCCATCGGGCGGGTCAATGTTCCAATGTCTGCAAACGGAGAAGTTTTTACACCGTCAAAATCGACTCCGTACCCTCCGGCGAATTTTTCGACTGAAAATGCGATGGAAAATACTCCTATCGACCCCGTAATAGTTTCAGGCATTAGAAAAATATTGTCGGCGGCAGTAGCAATCCAGTACGCCCCGCTTGCTGCAACGGATGAAAACGACGCAACGACAGGCTTTTCTTTTGCCAAAAGTTCAACCTCGCGCCGTATTACTTCGCTCGCATAGGCGCTGCCTCCTCCGCTGTCTATGCGCAATACTACTCCTTTTATGGATGAATCGGACCGAAGCTTGCGCAAAATCCCTACGTACCGCTCCGAAGAAATTACCGAAGGGGAAATATCCGCCTCCACAATATCGCCAGACATGTAGACTATCGCTATGTTTCCAGCCCTTGACGCTGCGGGGAAAGAATCCACGAAAACCTGTTTAAATGAATCCCCTTCCGAACCGTACTTTTGGGCCAGCATGTCTATTAACTCGTCGTCGTACATCAATTTGTCGACTAAATTGAGCTTCTTAGCCTCCTCCGCCGAACAAATAGCTTTGGAATCGGCAAATTCCCGCAAGAACTCAGGAGTCAAATTCCGGCTTTCTGAAATTTTTGAAATTATGCATTCCCAAATTCCGCCAACAACCGATTTCAATATCTCTTTGTCAGCACCGTCCATTTTTGACTTGGTAAAAATATCCCCAAAGGACTTATGCTTTCCGGCCCGCACAATTTGCGCGTCGATTCCGTACTTTTTAAAAGCATTGCCAAAATACGGAGCGCTAGTGGAAATGCCCTTAAATTCAAATTCCGAAAACGGATTCAATATTATCTCGGAAGCCGCTGTGGCTATAAAATAATCCCTTAGAGACGGATTTTCCAAGTACGCATACACGGGCAAAGATTCACAAGCCTCGCAAACCGCCTCGCGCAATTCGGCTATAGCAGCCAAGCCCGCGCCGGATTCGTCAACGCTGCCGCGGATGAGAATCGCCTTTACTCTGCGGTCGCAGGACGCATCGCGTATGATTTGCACCGCGTTATATACAGAAGTTGAAGACAATCCCTCGATGGCCGCTGCAAGAGAATTTTCATCCTCTACGCGCTCTCCTATTGGAAGCGACAAGTCCAAAACAAAAACTCCCCCTCCGGAAATTTTTCCGGGGGATAGCTCCGAAGTATTTGCCGCCATAAAAACCGCAGACAAGAACGACAGCATAAAGAACGGCAAAAATACAAAAAATACGAAAAGCGCCGTTAGCGACGCGGAAAAATTGCGCAAAAATTTAATCATACCCATCCTTACCTTTCAAATCCAACAAGTTGTTTTAGAGCAAACTCAACAACCAAAGCCCTGTTGTAATTGCGCTTTGCCGAAGTATCTAAAACGATTTTCCTGACTTCGGACTTTTGGAACCTCCCGCCGACGCGCGACGCCACGGCAACAAAAGCGCAGCCCGCAAGCGATGCGGGCTTATTACCCACATTGGAATCCAGAAATCCCGTAGTAGCCACTGCTATGTCCGAAGAGAAAACCTCCATAGCTCCGCGCGCCATTGCTATGGCGCATTCCGCGCTTTCGGCGAAATGCTCTTCCAAAATTTCAGAAGGAACCTTTAAGATGCGTATTTTAGCGTAATCGCAATAGCAAACCGCCGAACCTTTAAATGTTGCGCTTGCATGCGGAACCGAAACTATCGCCGAAGCAAGCATTCCCCCCGTACACGATTCGGTTGCCGACAAACTTATTCCCGCCTCGGAAAAATCTTTTACAATTCTCGCGGCAAGTTCGGAAATCGATTTTGAGATATCTTCAAAACCCAGCATAAAAAAACGCTAAAAAATCATTTTTATTTGTAAACATTAAAATGCCCCTTCCAGCGTTTGCCAGCGCTAAAAAAATTTGGAATCTGCATGTTTCATGTTTGCCATAAACTAAATTTGGAATATAAACTCCGCAAGTTTTTATAAAATTCTATGCTTACAAAAGTAAATTCAGGGGTCCTTATAGGCGTGGAAGCGTTGGAGGTTGAAATTGAAGTTAATACCGGCGAACGCGGAGAGCCGCGCACTTTTATAGTAGGCCTGCCCGATACAGCAGTAAAGGAATCCTTAAACCGCGTTTCCTCTGCGCTGTCAAACAACGGGTTCAATCCGCCCTTGACAAAAACAACAATCAACCTTGCCCCGGGAGACATAAAAAAAGAGGGCCCTATTTACGACCTGCCGATTTCGCTTGGAATAATAGCCGCAACTGGAAATGTCGATTCCACGAAATTCAACGATTATATAATTGCCGGAGAATTAAGCCTTTCCGGAGACCTTCGCGCAATTTGCGGAGGGGTTTCCCTTGCGCTGCTTGCCCGAAGGCTAGGCAAGCGCGGAGTAGTACTTCCGCCGGAATCGGCTGCGGAAGCAGCGTTAGTCGAGGGAATAGAAGTTTACGCCCCTAAAAACTTGAGGGAATTGGTCGGTTTTTTCAATGGGACCACCGAGATTGAAAAAATCACCGCCGACATATCCCCTTTCAAACGTTTTGAAGATCCCGCAAACACTCCGGATTTTTCGGAGGTAAAGGGACAGCACCAAGTGCGCCGCGCAGTTGAAGTTGCGGTCGCCGGCGGGCACAACCTGTTGATGGTTGGGCCGCCTGGATCCGGCAAAAGCATGATAGCCAAAAGAATTCCATCTATAATGCCAGCCCCAAGCCTTGAAGAATTTCTTGAAATACTTGGAATATACTCGGCCTCGGGGCTTACACAAATATCCGAAAACAAATATTTTAAGCGCCCTTTCCGAGCGCCGCACCATACAATAAGCCGCGTCGGACTTACAGGAGGCGGGCCCAACCCTAAACCCGGAGAAATCTCCCTCGCGCACAACGGAGTTCTATTCTTAGACGAACTTCCTGAATTCGGCTCCATACTAGACAACTTGAGGCAGCCCATGGAGGACGGGAAACTGACTATCTCGCGCGCCGCAGGCAAAATAACTTTCCCCTGTAAATTTATGCTCGTGGCCGCAATGAATCCATGCAAATGCGGGTATTTGGGAGATCCCAAACGCAAGTGCAAGTGTACGCAATCTCAAATACAACAATACAGGGCCAGAATTTCAGGCCCGCTTTTAGACCGCATCGACATACATGTCGAAGCTTCGGCATTGCCGATAAGCGACCTGAGCAAAAGCCAAAAATCTGAATCTTCCGCGGAAATTAGGAAACGGGTGGAAGCTGCGCGGGAAATCCAAAAAGCGCGATTCGCGAAATTTTCCATGGCAAACAAGACAAATGCGGCAATGACGCCAGCGCAGATTCGCAAATACTGCGTTCTCGCGCCTGAACAAAGCTCAATTCTGGAGGCTGCGATGGACGAGCTTGGGCTATCTGCGCGCGCGTGGGATAGAATATTAAAAGTGTCCCGCACAATAGCCGACCTAGACAATTCGGATTCGATAAAAACCACGCATCTTCTCGAAGCCATAAGCTACCGTTCTCTAGACAGAAATTTATGAAAAAACTAGCCTCTAATTTCTTTGAGCGCACCTTCAAGCTGAAAAGCCGCTCCACAACCGTATCAACAGAAATCCTAGCCGGTTTCACGACATTCGCGGCAATGTCATACATAATGGCTGTAAATCCCGCTATCCTGGGATTGGCCGGAATGGACAAGCCTGCGGTCGTCACAGTCACGGCGCTTGCGGCGGCATTTGGATGTTTCGCGATGGCGCTGCTTACCAACCTTCCCATAGCTTTGGCTCCGGCAATGGGAACTAACACTTACTTTGCCATCATTGTATGCGTCGGCATGGGATTGGATTGGCGCCAGGCTTTGGCTGCAACATTCTACAATGGAATATTTTTTCTTATAATTTCCGTGACCGGATTGCGGGAAAAGCTTATTCTCGGGGTTCCCAAACCTTTGCAAATAGGCCTGCAATGCGGAATAGGCCTCTTTATAGCCTTTTTCGGATTGCAAAGCGCGAAAATAATAGTCAGCGACGAAAATACTCTAGTGACCGCAGGCCATCTCGCATCCCCTGAGGCCGCTTTGGCCCTTGCGGGCCTGGCTGTTATGGCAGCGCTTATCTGCAGAAAATTCGCCGGGGCTATAATATGCACGATAATTGCCGTCACCGTTGCGGGATTCGCCATAAAAGGCTCTGACGGCGAAAGCATATCGCAAATTCCAAGCGCGATATTTGCCATTCCTCACGGGATATCAGAAACGTTTATGCAGCTCGACTGGGGTTTCCCGTTTAGGGATTTTTCCAAGGCAATGCCCGTAATAATAATACTGCTCATGCTGGATATGTTCGACACTCTCGCGACTGTAATAGCCATGGGGAGGGCGTCGGGGCTAATGGATTCCAAAGGAAGAATGCCTAAGCTTGGAATGGCTTTGACCGCCGATGCAATAGCGACAATCGGAGGCGCTTTGCTTGGAACATCTACGACAGGTTCGTATGTCGAATCTGCTGCCGGAATAAAATCCGGAGGCAGAACCGGGCTTACGGCGATAACAGTGGGAGTGCTGTTTTTGCTTGCGCTGTTCTTTTCGCCGCTAGTGGAAATAATTCCCCCTGAAGCTACAGCTCCGGCGTTGGTCATGGTGGGAATTATGATGATGCAGGGAATGCGCGAACTAAACTTTGACGATATGACGGAAATTATTCCTGCAATATTTTCAATGCTTATGATAGCCCTTTCATTTAAAATTGCCGAAGGATTTGCATTCGGCATTGTCGCTTACGTTTTAGCCGTTTTGGCGGCAGGAAGGGCGCGGGAAATAAAAACTCCCACATGGGTTTTATTTGCCGCGATGTGCGCATTTCTAGCCTATTCATAAGCCAAACGCAAAAAAAATCCGCGCGGAGTCCTTCCCCGCACGGATAATAAAGTTTTGCGCCTAAGCAGTATTATAAGCAGTATTAGAGATTTGCTACAGCCTCTTGTGCGTTTTTGCGTATCTGATTCCAGTCGCGCGCATTGATGAGTTTTGCCGGCGCAATCCAGGAACCTCCGATTGCTGCAACCAAAGGAGACGACGTGTAGTCGCGCATATTGGATAGGTTCAATCCGCCCAGAGGAATGAATTTCACGCCCAAATGCTTGTATGGCGCCGACATGGCCTCCAAGTGTTTCATTCCGCCAGTAGTACCGGCCGGGAAGTACTTCATAAGCGTGCAGCCGTGCTCGAGAGACTGCTCTATTTCGCTTGGCGTCATTATGCCGGGAGCAAACGGAAGATTTATCTCTTTGGCTGCGTCTATCACCCTGACATTGCATCCGGGGCTAACCGCAAAGTCTGCGCCCCTATTTTTAGCCTCGCGGGCCTGGTCGGGAGTGAGAACCGTTCCCACGCCCAACATTAAATCCAAATTCATCTCCGCAATGGAGGAAATACAGTCGAATGCGTTTTCCGTGCGGAGAGTCATTTCAATAGCCTTTATGCCACCATCGACAAGCGCCTTTGCCAAGTCTTTGGCGTCTCCCGCATCGTTTACGGCAAGAACTGCCACTATTTTCGCGTCGTTTAATTTTTCAGCCAGTGTTTTCATAAAATTATCTAGAAATATACGCCTATGGATATTCAGTTTCCACAAAAAAATTAATCTCCAAGATTAAAATGCGCCATTTTTGATTTCAAATCTTCGGAAGAATCGTCTATAAAATCGGCAGCCTGCTTGAGTTCGACTATCTCGTTGCGCGTTTGCAATGCAGAAACGCTCATATCGCGTATCGTCCGGCTTATTTGCACGGCAAACTCAGCCTCTTCCTCAACTCCAACCGCAAGGGCTTCAAACTCTGGGC
Organism: Coraliomargarita sp. CAG:312; assembly: GCA_000438015.1. Lineage (GTDB taxonomy): Bacteria > Verrucomicrobiota > Verrucomicrobiia > Opitutales > Intestinicryptomonadaceae > Merdousia. Next base: position 34,485 of record FR901638.1, read on the forward strand.
CTATATTAGAGACCTGCGATTCGACAGCGCCTAAAGTTGAAGACACTTTGCCGATTAAAGATACGTTGTCGGCCATTTTGTCGGCAAATTTTGATATGTCGCGCACACCCGATTCGACATATCCTCCCATTCCGCTTACAATCCGCGAAATGCTGCGCCCAGAAAGGGCGATTGCGTCGGACAGCTTTTTTATTTCTTCGGATACCGACGCGAATCCCTCTCCGTATTCCCCGGCCTTTTCCGCCTCTACCGCGGCATTTAGAGAAAGCATATTTATGCGCTCGCTTATGGAATTGATTGCCGATATTGAATCGGATATGCTGTCTGTTTTATCCTTTATTAGCGCAAGTTTGGATGAGGCAGACTCGGTTGCCTCCAGAAGTTCGCGCGCATTTTCATCCAACATTTTCAAAAGTTTTGCTCCGTTTGAAAGAATCGACACGGTATCGTCCAACTTTTTTGCGGCAGAATTTGCGCCGTTTTTCAAAAGCCTAACCGAGTTTGTCATAGAGCCGATGGTGACTGAAACTTTTCTAAGCGCAACCGCCTTTTTTGTCGCCATAAGCTCAATTTGAGCCGCCCCCTCCGCAAGCACCGTAGCGCTGTCAGCAAGATTCACCCCTCCAACTTTTACCTTTGACACCAGCTTTGAAAGATTTCCGGACATCCTTAAAAGCGACACGCTCAAATCGTATATTTCCAAGTTGCTCCACCTATTGGACTTTATCATTCTCTCCAGACCCTCGCGCGCCGAAAATATGTCGCCACGCTCCATTAGCCTGGACGAACGAACAAGCTCTCCAATCATTTCGCTGCCGCGGACAGCCGCAATGTATGCGCTTATTCCCGCAACCATAAGCATTGCAATACCCAGCGGGACAAGCAGCAAAATAAAATGCTCTGACGCCGCGACAATCCTCTCCACGCCAATATCAAAATCGTTGCGGTAAATAGTGGCGCCAAAAACCATTTTCCATGGCTTGAAATACGCAAACGCCGCAACCACTCCCTCGGATGATTCCCCCTCCGGAGAGAACTCTTTGACGCCTATTACCGAATCGCCCTGCGCGGTAGCCGAGTTAATAATATCAAGAGCCAGCGCGCGGCGGTCTCCCGCCATGTCCTTCTCTATAATCATGCCCCTTATGCTGGCATCGCGCGATACCCTTACTATGGACTCTCCATCCCTCAAAAGCTCTATCGCCCACATATAGCCTCCAGAACCTATATGCACGCCTTCCAGATAGCGCATTATATAATCGATGGAATTCTGCATTTTACCATATGAAACAGCGGCAATGACTTCCCCAAACTCGTCGGTTATAGGATAATAGTTTATAATAAAATCGACATTTTCGCCGTGATTCATGCCAGAGTAGGATTTCTTTGCCAAAATAGACTTTGTGATTTCGTCGTCGCTAGGCAAATAGCTTCCGACATACTCGTTGCCGTTTCTGTCGCACATCGTATTGGAAATCCTCAGGAAGTCTCCCCTGCCGTTTACGCGCAGAAATATGGCAAAATCCCATCCTGTATCCGCCTTTAAAGCCTCCAAAGCATCCTTAACTGGACCTTCGGACCCTGTCACGCCGCCGTCCTCGCCGCGCTTTACGCGCAACCGCTGGCTTCCGATTGAAAAGTCGTAAAGCCTCAATTTTATGCGTTCGGACGGATTTACCTGGTTGTATATGTCTACATCGCAATATGTGTCCAATATTTGAGCATTTCCCCACTCTGAAAATTTTTCGAACAATGAAACGCGCACGTTTTCCGCTTCTTCAACATGAGCCTTGTTTATTATTTGGCATATCTTCAATGTGTCGCCAACAAGCTGGCGCGAAGAGCTAAGCGTGATTTTTCCAAATTCGGACTCGGCAATGGAATTTATCTGCGTGTTCATTAACAATACGAGGATTCCAATTGCCAGAACCGGCAACGCCGCCGTAAAGACTGCAAAAAGAACCAATGTTTTAACGAGGGATATTTTCATTTCTTATCCTCCCCCGCATGGGAATCTCTGGTTCTGAAGCGCGAAACTTCCGAAATAAGAACTTTTAAAGTCAAATCCAAATCGGAGGTTGCCGATTTAAATGCCGCAAATTTCTCGCGTGAACGCGCAGTTGACGAAGTTATCTCCTCCATTGTAGCGCTGATATTTCTCGCAGACTGTGAAAGCGAAGCGATAGACTCTGAAATATTTTCAAATTTCGGGCCCAAAGATTCCACATCGCCTATTACCCTTGAAAGCGAAACGGCAGTCTCCAAAATTATTCTGGAGCTTGTGCGTATTTTAGACGCGAAAGTGTCTATTTCAATGACGCTTGAGTTCACCGAACTTTGCATTAGGCGAACATTTTTTTCTATTTTTTCAGACGCGGCCGAGGTTTGGTCGGCAAGTTTTCTAATCCTGCGCGCGACAACCGCGAACCCCAATCCCAATTCGCCAGCGCGCTCTGCCTCAATCGAGGCGTTTAGGGAAAGCAGGTTCGTTTTAACACTCACATTATTTATGGCCGTGGCTACGTTCGTTATTCCGCCCACATTTTTCGTAATAGCGTCAAGCTGCCCTATGAGTTTTTCCGAAACACCCGATAAAATATCGCAATTTTGCTTGAGAACATTTAGCGACGAATTGGCAAGCCTGGTTCTGAAAAGCGTCTTTGAAACTCCCCTTACGGAATTTTTAGCCGTTTTATTGAGCGAATCGTACGACAGGGCAATCTGCTTTCCCTTTTTTGAGACTTTTGTTATGGCGTCGTTTTCCGCTTGCGACATGGATTCAAGCCGGGTTGCAGCCGCTGAAATTTGCATACCTCTGCGCGCAGTGTATTCTCCGGTGCGCTTTACGGACGAAATTATTTTCGATATGTTTCGCGTCATCGAAAGAAGCGCGTCGAAAAGCCTTATAAATTCGGTAATCCCTCCCCGCCCCGCGGAAGAAGAGTTCGACAGCAAATCTTCCGCGCTTTGCATATCCCCCCTTGCCTGCGCCCGAGCCACGCGCGTCATTAACTTTAGCGGGCGCGCCATCTTTGACGCAAAAAACCAGGAAAGCCCCAAGGCAAGCGCCGTAAAGAATATGCCAACTCCCACAATTTCCCTTTTCAGCCTTGAAATTTGCAAGCTTATCGACTCAAGGCTCCCGTTGTATGCGTCCGCCGTAGATATTGCCCCTATCACCCAATTCCACGGCCTATAGTAAGTATAAGTTATGATGCGTTTGCCGGACGGAACGCCCTCGCCCGAATCAGCTATATTTTCCGATACAATTTCATTGCTGCGAAGGGATTTGGCTTTGCTTAGGGCGTCGTACAAGTATTTTTTCCTGCCTCCCAGCATGTCGGAAGACAGGGGGACTCCGGCAAATGAATTATCCAAAGAAGTTTTTATTACCGGATTTTTCTCGTTTGAATTGTCTATAATCCAAATGCGGGAGTTTGAGTTCAAGCTTAAGTTGTACGAGCGCAGATATTTTTCAAGTTCGGCTATGGAATTCTTTCTTGTACCATAAAAAACAGCCCCTATTACCTCTCCGTTTTTATCGAAAATAGGGAAATAGTTTGCAGAGAGCGTCGCCAAGCCGACCTCCATAATTCCAGAGTATCCGCGACCGCTCAAAACGTATGAAAACGCCGTATTCCCATCGCCTGACTTCCCGGTTTCGGGGAAATAAGTCATGGCAGACGGAGATGCGTCTTCGGAATTTAAAGTGCTGCACAGCCGCAGCATATTTTTAGAATCGTTGATTTTTTGGAATATAGTGAAATCGCATTTTAAATTATCTTTCAGGCGGAGCAAAACCGAACCAAGTTTGTTCTGGGGAGAATCTAGCGGGACGAAAGGATCGACGTGGGTGTCGCCAAAATAAAACTTCTTTACCCGCGCCTCTATTTTCTGCAAAGGATTGTATTGGTTTTTAGCCTCTACCGAAATCTCGTCACTGCCCAAACGCGCGGGGCCGAACTCTTCCAATGCCGATACGACCGCAGAGCGCACTCCCTGCGAATACGACTCGTCAAAAAGCCTTATGATATCGCACATTTGGCGGATGTCCACAGCCACCTGCCGCGCGCTGTCCAAAGATATGTTTTTGAACTCCCGCGCGGCGACCTTGTCAATATCCACTCCCATCAGGCTTATAAAAGCCAGCATCACCGCAGTCGGCAAAACTGTTACGATGAGCCCAAGGCCGAGAAGCGATATTTTCATTGAAATCTTCATCGCAATCACCGCATTTTCGCACCGGGAATCTTTAGAAGCGCGGCCTTGCATTCGCCGGCCAATTCCCAATTTTTCTTTGACAGAGACTCCAAGACTTCCAGAAACTTTTTCCTATCGGACAAATTTCCGTATCCCGGCTCGGAAAAACGATCGGCAAGTTTCCTTAAAATTTCCTTCGCAATTTTGTCAAATTCGGCATCGGAAGAAGATATCTCAAGGATTTTTATCATCACCGCGTCGTTCTTCTCTTTGAAGCGCAGCGACAACGCCTGCAAGAGGCCGACCGCATGAACAACATCCTCTTTAACTCCGCTCTCCATAAGCCAATCTGCTAAAAGGAAATGGGCGTCTATAAACAGCGGCGCGTAATCAATAACGTTGCCAAGCAGGTTTAAATCGCGCATTTTCGACTTTGAATATCCCAATGCCTGAAGATAGCCGTACGCGACGACTGTCTCTATGGGAGAATCCTGGTTGATTCTTGCAGCAGGAGCGAGAATTTTTTTATACTCCTTGTTTTTTGAATGTTTCACGAAGAAATTTCCGCATTCAACAAGGATAGAAATTTTTCCCTTTGAATAATACGCAGCCTGCAAATATTCTTCCGATGCTAGGTCTATATCTCCGGCAGCCTCTGCCGCGCGTGCCGCAAGCCTATGGTAATCGGCATTGTATTTGTCCTTTGCAAGAAGTGCGCCGCGGACTTCGGACAAGGCTTCGCCAGCACGTCCGGAATCAATTTTAGCGTTTATATAAATCTCTTGAATCTCAATAGAATCAGGGTTGAATTTATAAAGTTTCCCCGCAACCTCAAAAGATTTCTCTGCCTCGCCCAAATTGGCGTATGCAGACTGTAGCAATTTCTCGGCCTCGGCGCCGGAAAGGAACTTTGGTGACGCCAGATTGTAAAATTCAACAACTTTTCCAAAACGGCCGTCGTTGTACAATGCGCGGTATCTTTTCGATATCTCGCCTTCAAGCGCTTTTCTTTCTGAATCTGGAATAAAAAGCGACAGCAAATTGGCTGCGTCAACGGCTGTTTTGAAATCGCATGAATCCAATGCGGCGTCCAGCGATTTTGAAACAGAGGGCCGTATTTTATCTAAAAGTTTTTTGCGCGCGCCTGGGTCCGCCACAAGCCCTGCAAGCCCGGCTGCGCCACGGAAATCGCCCTTTCCGCACAAGTCAGCCAGTTGCTCGCCCGGAGATTTTTTTACGTCTTTTGCCTGCTGGCTCACCGCCCTTCCTCGGGCGGAGGCGGAATCTTCCCCATCTGTTTGCCTAGAACAGGACGCAGAGAAAAAAACGCATGCTGCCGCCGCAATTAGTACGGAGGGAAATGCGGTTTTGTATCTGCGCATAAGCATAACCTTTTCGGAGAAAACAATCGGCTATTTATAATACCGGACGTAATCTATATAATATTTTGCAGGAAAAATCGCGTCGTCAATGCCCTTCTTTCCGCCCCAGCTGCCGCCTATGGCTAAATTCATCAACAGATACATAGGTTTGTCAAAGTGCCAATAATCGGGATTCTTAGGCCTGGGATACTCTCCTAAAAACTTTCCGTCGATAAAGAATTTCAGGCTTTGCGGAGTCCATTCCAAGGCATATACGTGGAAGTCCGCGCAGGCGTTTTCGATTTTACGGCGCCACCCCTTTTTTATGTTTTCAGTTTTAAGCTTTGCGGAGCCGTAGGTATGGACATTTGCAGTAAGAACATCCTCGTCAAAACCGACTTCTTCCATAATGTCTATTTCCCCGCACTTCGGCCACCCAAGCTTGGACCGGTTGACGCCAAGCAGCCATATGGCAGGCCATGTTCCGCGCCCTCCGGGAATTTTTGCGCGGACTTCTATCCTGCCGTATAAAAATTCTTTTTTATTTAATGTAATTACGCTAGCGGAAGTTATCTTATTGGGAGACGATTCGTCCTTAACCGCCTCTATCACGAGCATACCGTTTTCCACGCGGGTATTTTTAGGGTCGTCCTTTGTATAATATTGGGCTTCTTTATTGCGCACATACCCCACTTCATAGTCCCATTTTTCAGGATTGGGCCTGCCGTCAACATCGAACTCTTCAGACCAATCCAAAGTCTTTATGTTTCGATCGTAATCCGTACCGTCAAAATTATACTCGCCCGCAAAAGAATGCAAAGAGATTGCGGAAGCAACGAAAAATAAAAGGCATTTTAGTTTCATAGGTTTTCATCTTAAAAGATGATTGCCCGCAAATCAAGCACATTGAGAACCGGGCATTTCATGAAATTTCAGGAGGAAATGCTGGGGAAAGTCCGAAAGTAGATTTTATTAAGCTCCTACCCTATCAGGGAAGCGTCAAAATCTTTCCATACCGGATCGAGCCCTCGGGCTTTTACGGCCGCGACGAACTCCTCGGGCGTTCGATTGTCGTCTATGCAAAATTGCTCCCCGCTGTCGTTGCGCTCGGCGTATCCTCCCGGCTGGGTGCTGCTGTATGCGCTCATCTGCGTCACGCCCAACCCCATCAGGCCGTCTCTCAACTTTCTGCTTTCGCGCGTCGAGACAACTATAGCCAAACGGCTTAAGAACATCCGCAAAGCGCATACAATCTGAACCAGCTCGCGGTCGTCGGGTATATTTTCGGGCTTGGGAATATAGCCGCTAGCCGCAGGACGCATACGCGGCAAACTCACAGAAATCTGGCTTCTCCAGGCTTTTTTCATTAAAAACTTCGCATGCATCGCAACTGCCAAGATTTCGAACCTCCATTTATTCACTCCCAACAAAGGTCCGAGCCCCAACTTGCGCATCCCCGCTTCAGCCCCGCGTTCAGGAGTGCCAAGCCTCCATTGGAAATTTGATTTCGGACCAGACGGGTGCAAAGTAGGATAAACTTTCTCGTCGTAAGTTTCCTGAAACACCGTCAGCCCTTCGCACCCGGCTGCCACATATTTTTTATAGGCGTCAACAGGCGACGGAGCAATTTCTATGGAAACAGATGGAATTTCCCTCAATGCTATCTTTATAACTTCCTCCATGTATCCCGAAGAAACTAGTTTCGGGTGCTCGCCGGCAACCAACAAGACGTTTCTAAAGCCTAAATTATGAATGGCGCGTATTTCCTCTGCGACCTCGTCCAAAGACAAAGTCTTCCTGTCTATATGGTGCCTTCTTGCAAAACCGCAATATACGCAGTTATTCACGCATTCGTTCCCTACGTAAAGCGGCGCGAAAAGGCGCATGGTACGTCCGAAATATTTCTCCGTTATGGACGCGGAGATTCGGGCCATATCCTCCAGAAAAGGCTTTGCCGCGGGAGAAATTAACACCGCCAAATCTTCGAGGGTTTCCGCAAATCCGCGGGACAAAATTCTTTCCGCATCCGCGGGAGTTGCGGAAATGGCTGAATTTGCTACAGCATGCAGGTCCCGCGAGCGGAGTTCTTCTAGAAAAGTTTCCATTTTTATTCGTCCAAGAATCCTGTTAGCGGGCTCGTCGCCGAAGCGCGCTCGCGGCGCGACGACGCCCCTATGAGACGGGCAATTCTACCGGCCTCGACAGC
>FR901638.1:42297-43036 GCA_000438015.1 Coraliomargarita sp. CAG:312
GACGCAATTGCAACAGCCGTATTTACCATGACGGCATCGGCGCCTATTTCCATTGCCTCCGCAGCGTGCGAAGGCAACCCCAACCCGGCGTCGACAACCACAGGAACTCTTGACTGTTCCACGATTATTTCAATTTGAGAGCGCGTTTCAATTCCCCTATTTGTCCCTATCGGCGCCCCCAGCGGCATGACAGCCGCGGCTCCGGCATCCTGCAACCGCAAAGCCAAGACAGGATCGGCGTTTATGTAGGGCATCACCACAAAGCCTTCCTTTGCCAAAAGCTCTGTGGCTTTCAATGTTTCAATGGGGTCGGGCAGAAGGTAGTTGGGATCAGGATGGACCTCCAATTTGACAAAATTTCCAAAGCCGGCAGCATGTCCTAAACGCGCTATGCGCACCGCTTCTTCAGCGTTTACTGCGCCGGAAGTGTTCGGCAGTACCAAATATTTGGAAGAATCCAGATAATCCGATATATCCGCGCTCGCGTCTTTTCCCGCGCCCAAGTTGGCGCGCTTTAAGGCAACTGTCACAGCAGAGGCTCCGCTTGCCTCCAAAGTTTCCTTCATTAGCTTAAGCGAAGAAAACTTTCCGGTTCCCAAAAAGAGCCGCGAGGGAAATTTTCTTCCGCCTATAATAAGTTCCGAATCTTTAAACATGGCAAAAATTTTTAATGTGCAATAATAATGAAAAGCCCCGCTAGACGCGTCCTGCGCTAATCCGCATCCCGGCGCGCGCGCTA
>FR901638.1:43054-57349 GCA_000438015.1 Coraliomargarita sp. CAG:312
CGCGCGCTATTCGCGCTATTGCAAATTGATAAGAAGTTGCACGCCGCTTTCTGCGCCCCTGAGACTATTCTTGTTAGAAATTATCCCCGCTCTCCGCGAAGTCAACCGCTATTTTTATGAAATTTAATATGTCTGCGGATGGATTCTTTTTTATTTTTTTTAAGTCGGAAAAAATCGAATCAGGGTCCCTCCCGCGCAACTGGTAAACTTCTTTAAACCCCAAGTCCAAAAGAGCGCGCGCAGCGCGGACGTTCATGCGCGGAATGCGCATAAACGGGCTTTCCAAAGCGGCATAGTCTACTTTCTTCTTTTCCGCCATAAAAAATAGCATCCGTTAAAAAACTCGGCGGGCAGAACCTCGCAGGCAGTACAATTAAAAGCTATTTCGCAGCCTTTTCCGCCGCCACTTTCTCTGCAATGCCCTTAGCGCGCGAATCTGAGCCGTACTTTTTCAAACACTCCTCTATTAAAGCCAAAACAGCGGAATCTTTATATAAAGGCTCGGTATTGTCTCCGGACATCGCCGTAAAGAAAATTTCCGAAGCATCCGAATGGCGGCTGGCATATTGAACCAATCCTGCGCGCAATTGGGGAGTAAAAGACACATCTTTTATATACGGCTTAAATGTGTTCCAAATATCGATGTTATTTGAAAGCAAGAACAGCTCCATGCCGTCGGTAGCCGCGTCTTTATCGCCATTTTCGTAAGCTTTCTTTATATACTTCGACGCCCCCATAACATCTCCAGTTCGGTACGACACCAAGCCCATTCCGCGCAAAGCTATCGCGTTATTTGGGTCTGCCGCCAAAGCCTTCTTGTACGCCTCAAGGGCAATAGGCCACGCCTCCGCAAACGCGGCAGCTCTGGCAGGCAAAACCACAGCCTGCGGAGTCCACGCAGACCTGTCGGAAAGATATATCCTCAATACAGCATTTAGAGATTCCGGAGTCGCAGACTGCATTGCTTTTTTTGCATCCACATTCTCAATAAGCTCCTTTTTCAAGTTCGTATCCGGATTTTTAGGATCGCGCAAAGCGTAAAAAACGGCGATATTTAAAGCTTCCAGATTTTCTTTCGCCAACTTTTTTAAAGCCGGAAGATACGCGGCTATTTCGTCGTTTTTTTGCGCCAGCATATAGGCGCTTGCAAGAAACGTCACAACGCGCTCGTCTCCGGCGTCAAATGCCTCTTTAAAATATTTTATGGCTTCGTCCGTTTTTTTCTCAAGCAGGCAAATAGTGCCAATCATCCTTATTGCGCGGACGTTCTTCGGAGAATCTTTTAAGTACGCCTCCACCGCAGCCCTTGCCTTGGGAATATCCCCAAAAGCAAGATAGCATGTTGCTATTGGCATAAGCTGGTTTGCCTTATAGGCGCCCGGATTTGCCTCGTAATCCTTGAGCAATTCGGCGTTCGCCTGCGCATTCGAAAAAATCGCGGAGTTGTCAAACAGTTCGGTCTTGGAAAAAAGCTCTTTTTTCTTCAACATAGCCGGAGTGTTATCTTGTGCAAACACTCCAGCCGCAAAAATTGCAGCTATAACAACGGATAATATTTTTTTCATAAGCCTTTTAATTTATTTAAAAAATACGCCCGCGCAAGACCAATTTGCGCCAAATTAAGCTCTATCTTGCGTTCCCCAATCCAAGAAAGCGGCAAAAACCTTATATTTCCGCCGGTAAACACAGTTTTTGCCGATGCCGACTCCCCGCCAAAATATTCATTTTCGATATCTCCAATTATTCCGTCAGCCAATTTGCAAAAACCTTTTGCGCACCCAACATACATCGCTTCCACCGTATCCTTGCCGATTATAAGGGAATAATCGGCTTTTGAAGGATCTATTTTAGGCAATTGTGCGGCGCGTTCGCTTAAATATTCCGCAAAAGCATGCATCCCAGGGGAAATCGAGCCGCCTGCATAATTCCCGTCTTTATCGACAAAATCTATGGTGACGGCAGTCCCCATATCTACGACTATATAAGGAGGCTTAAAAAATACACCCGCACCCAACGCATCGGCAATTCTATCTTGTCCAACCTGCTCGGGATAGTGCATGTCGATTCTCATCGGGCTAGTCTTAAAGTTTAAATTAAAGACCTCTTTTATGCCGTTTACACGGTCTTGAAACTCCTTAGAATAACGCGGAACAACAGAGCACCAACTAATTGCCTGCGCCCCGCTTTTTTCAAAAAGTTTCATATCGTCAAAAACTTCCGCAAAACCGGCACTGTCGAAATCCGCGGAATTTTCTGCTTTAAAACTCTCGTCCACAGTCGCGCAATGAGTGTGGGTGTTGCCTATATCTATGCAAAATACCTTCATATCTTTTGACGTGGGAACTTTATAATAAGACGTAAAAATAAAAAATCGGATACCGCCGAAACGCCACCCGATTTAAACCATATCCGCTACAATGCGGAATCAAAAAGCCGTTATTAAATTAGTAGTCTTCTACTGAAATCAATCCCCAAAGGAACTGGGTCCTATCGCCGGAGGGGAGCTCCATTCCGATCATATCGTCCGTGCGGGCGGTAAGCGCGGTGTCAGCATTCGATGGCGAATAGCAACCGGGTTCGTAGGTATAAATTCCCAAAAAGGTTGTTTTTGTCTGGGCGGTGGTATCGTCTGCGACATTGCAACCGGTGAGGGCGACGGATGCTGCAGCAAAAAATAATAAAGCTAATTTATGAAGTTTCATATGGAGACAACTTTAGGAATGATTTTACCAAATGCAATCTATTTTTTAGAAAATTTTAAATTTTTAAAAAATTTGAAACTTTAATCCGCCGCAAGCCATTAATATGAAAAATTATCTCGCAAGAAAGATGTTTTTCGACTAACGTATATTTAATAATTATAAACTCTAAACATTTATCCAGATTGTGAAAAATTTTAAAGTATTCTTTTGGCGGGGAATAGAAATTTCCATGCTTCTTGCAGCAATTCTTTCAGTTGCGGACGCGCAAGAGCAAAATGTCCCCCCCGCTTCCCCCGCACAGTCTCCTGCCGCCGACTCGCGCCTGTCTCCCCCGACGGCAAACGACGCCACCCAGAAATTAAAATTAAACGACGATCTTCAGGGCCCATTCTATCTTGTCGACGAGTCTCCCATTCAAGTAATAAAGATTCTGGAATCCTTGTCAGGACAAATCGCCCTGCAATCCCCCCAACTGCCGGACGTAAAAATCAACTTTGCAACAACTGGAAAATTAACGCGCAGCGAGGCAATTCTTGCATTTAAATCCCTCCTTGCGGTAAACGGCATAGCTATAACTCCGATGGGGGAAAAGTTTTTTAAGGCGGCTCCGTCAACCGGAGTAAACTCGCAAGCGCCCGCATTCTTATTCGGCAAAGCCTCGGAGAAAGAGCCGAGCCAATACTTTTACGCAAAACTCTACGAACTAAAGTATATAGATATTGAAACTTTTAAAGACACCTTGATGCCGTTCATCAGCCCGAACGGCATTGCTACAATCGCAATATTTCCAAGGAGCAACGCATTTCTTTTAACGGACACTCTCGTAAACCACCAAAGAATAGAAATGCTCCTGAGCAAGCTCGACGTAGAATCCGACATACGTGAGGAAATCGAATTCTTTATGTTAAAAAACATGTCGTCGGAAGACCTCAAACGCCGAATAACAACCCTCCAGTCCGACCTGCTTAAGAAATATTTCGACAAGACTACAATCGAGTCCGACGAACGCACAAACCAAGTGATAGTCGTGACTCGAAAAGGCAATATGAAATACATTGCCGCCATTATAAACAAGCTGGATATAGACGCCGATCCACTTACAAAAAGCGAGGTTTTCTATATTAAGCACGGCGAGGCCAAAGATGTTGCTAGCGTTCTGAACCAAATAGTAAAAGGGCAGCAATCCGCCGTAAAAGCAGCCCAGACTGCAAAGACAAACGCGGCAGCCCAGGCGAACCGCACAAACCGGATAATAAACGCCCGAAACGCAAGCCGCAACAACGCCACAAGGCTTCCGACAAACCTAACCGCAGACCAAAGCGGCGCCGCCTTGCAATTTAGCGAATACATAACGATAGTAGCAGACGAACGAAGCAATTCCATAGTCTGCTACGGAACACCTACCGACTTAAAACAAATAGGCAACATAATATCCCAAGTGGACGTAGTTCTGGCCCAAGTAAAAATAGACGTAATAATTTCAGAGGTCACCTTGACAGACAAGCAGGTTTCGGGACTTTCAACATTTGGATTGAACTATTCCACTATAAAAACCGACGATAAAAAAGGATGGTCAGGGAACACCCAGACATACTCTCTTACCGACGGAGACGTTCCCGCCTTTTCATTAAGCATGGATGAATACGGATTTGAGTCGGTGTTTAACGTGGCACAACAAAACAATCTAGTGAAGATACTTTCAGCGCCGTCTGTTGTGACAACCCACAACAAAGAAGCTTCCGTCACGGTATCGCAACAATACCCGTTGATTACAGGCTCAACAACTTATTCTGCCGCGGTCACTCCCACAACATCAAGCACGATAGACTGGAGAGATATAGGCATAGAGTTGACAGTCACCCCGCTAATAGGCGAAAACGGCGTGATCCAAATGGAAATAAAACAAACTGTTTCAACGGTTGTCGACCATACTACAATAGACGCAAACACCCAGCCTATTATCGGCAAGCGCGAAGCGGAAAGCTTTGTAAGCGCAAACAGCGGCGACACAATAGTGTTGGCTGGGCTCCAGCAGACAAACATATCCGATACAAATGGCGCAGTCTGGCTGCTCTCCGATATTCCGCTTATAGGAGACATTTTTAAGCCTGAAAGAGATTCAACAGAACGAACAGAGCTTATCTTTTTTATACGCCCTACTATAATAAAGAGCGCCCCCTACTCAAAAGTTCTGGCTGACGAAAATATGCATGCCAACAGGGCATATAAAGAAATTAACAACTTCTTTACAACCGGAAAATTTCACGATATAAACAACGACAAATCCGGAACTTTCGAAACTTCGGCTTTTATGCGGACAATATCGCCGCGAAAAAGAGATAACGCCATAGACAAAGAAAACCAAATAAACGGGACCGAGGCCGGTTCAATAAAACAACCTTCCGAAACACCCCAGCCGGAAAAACAAACCGTTCCCCAAGCGGCCTTACCTGCAGCCGAAAACTCCACGGAATCCGCCGCAGCAAATCCGCCTAAAAATCAGCCAAGCGAGCCTCAATCAAACTCAAAACCTCTCGACGAACCGTCTCCCGTAAAGAAAAAGCACGCTCCAAATTTCAAGAAATAAGCGCAAACGCCTTATTCCATGACAAAAAAACTTTCCATAATCTGTTTGATTCTTTCCGCGACATGTCTAGTATGCCGCGCCCAGGAAAACGGCGATACCGCGCCGCACCAAAGATCTTTTCCACAAGCGGGAAACAACACTGCTCAGCTTTCGGACAATACAGAACCGGCATCAAATGTCGTGGAAGATTTAAATTTGCCTGAACCGCCCCCGCCCCCGCCTCCTCCGCCGGAACCTAAACTTTTAGACGGAGACGCGGAAGGCGAGCCTAAAGCCCCCTCCTCTGCTGGATTGCAGGACAATCCGGCAAACGAAAATCCAGAAAACGGCGAAAATAATGCTGTTTTAGACGGCGGAGACTCTTCAGCGTCCGATGCTGCGCAGCCTGGCATACAACAAGCAAGCCTAGCAGATTCTGCGGATACGCAGTCCGAAAAATCAGAAACTACCCCCACTGCGCCAGACGATTCAGGAGATCCTCTAGTAATATCGCTGCTACAAAGAAATCCTTTCGGCAATTCCCTGTTGCAATCCCAAGATTCGCAATCCCAGCAAACTGCCGTACCAGAGCCGCCGCAAGGGCTGGAATTGCGCAGCATCTATTGCGTTGACGGGAAATGGTATTTTGGAATTGCGGACACAAAATTAAAGACATTTTATACAATCCCATTAGGCGCAAAACACGGAGACTCTATCCCGTATTCCGTCGATTTCTACGACGACGAGACCAACAGCATAAGCATTACCAACGATTTGGGCTCCTACACGCTTTCCCTAAAAGAGCGCGACAAACTAACCGGAACACTGCCTAATATGGTTCCGCAAGCCGCAGCCACAAAACCCAAGGCGCCTCAGCCGCCGAAACAGCAAACGCAAATTGTCCGCCGCACAAACAACACAACAACCCAACGCTCCAACCAGCGATAGCAATGTTTGAAACAGACGACATATTTCTGGAAAAGGTAAAAGCCGAATTTAAAGACGCCCTCCTCCCCGACGACCTTGAGTCGCTCTCAAAGATTCCATCTGAGCGGCGCGCACAATACATTCTCGAACGCGGCAATTTGACTGAAATTGAGATTGCAAAAAAACTTGCCAGTCTATCGGGGATAGAATTTGCAGAAAAATTCACCATGGCAGAAAGACCGCAGGAAGAACTTCCACTGCGTGTCATAAACGAATACCAGTGCCTCCCTACATCAGACAAATTCATAGCAATATCCTGGCCCCCGACTGACGACATGAACAGGTGGGTGGCCGCCATTACCGACTCCGTTCCGAATTGGAAAATAGCCCCGGTGACTGCAGTATCAAAGACAATAGCAGAAAGCTTTGGGGTTGGAGCGGACAGTCTGTCGGAAAAAGACGCAGACGAGTTCTCGGACATTACCGATTCCGAAGTGGAAGAGGACGAAAATGCCGCCATTATAAAGTTCGTAAACGAAATCGTCACGCGCGCGCTTGCCGACCGCGCAACCGACATACACATAGAACCCCAACGCGACAGCCTTATAATACGATACCGCATAGACGGCAATCTAGTGCCCGTCAGGCTTCCTGAAAACTTGGTTAAATTTAAGGACGCCATAATATCGCGCATAAAGATTATGGCGCGGTTAAATATCTCCGAAAAACGCAGGCCCCAAGACGGCAGAATAACATTTAACACCAAAAACGGAGAAGAAATAGACATCCGCGTATCCTCGTTGCCGACTCTTTATGGAGAAAGCGTGTCTTTGCGTCTTTTGAGCCAAAAATCCCAGCCTGTGACAATAGAAGATTTGGGATTTCTGCCGGAAGACGTCGAAAAAATAGCAAAACCCCTGGCGCGCCCCCACGGGATCATTCTTGTCACAGGTCCGACAGGTTCAGGCAAATCTACGACGCTGACCGCCTTTATTAGGCGCTTGCGCTCGCCAGAAATCCGCATAATTACCGTCGAAGACCCGGTGGAATACGAGGTTGAAGGCGTAAACCAAACGCAAGTCCAGCCAGAAATTGGGCTCACATTTTCGTCTGTTTTGAGGTCCGTTTTAAGACAGGATCCTGACGTTATCATGGTGGGAGAAATCCGCGACCGCGAAACCGCAGACATAGCCATACGCGCCTCCCTTACCGGACACTTGGTTCTGAGCACTCTGCATACAAACGACGCGGCAGGAGCGCTGACGAGACTAATAGATATGGACATAGAACCGTTTCTTATAGCTTCGTCGGTAGAAATGATTTTAGCGCAAAGGCTTGTCCGCAGGCTATGCGGATGCTCGGTTCCTGCGAACTACGACATACCTTACGTTGCGTCGTGTTTGGTTTCCCTCGGAATAAACGCTGCCGAAATATCAAATTCCGGAACAATACGCAAACCCCATGGGTGCGACAAATGCAGGGGAATCGGATATTACGGACGCGTAGGAATATTTGAAATTCTCTTGGCCAACGACGATATCCACGCAATGATTGTCTCAAGGAAGACCGCCCAAGACATAAGAAAAGTCGCAGAGAAACACGGCATGCGCTCCTTGCAGGAATGCGGCTGGGAATTGGTAAAACGCGGCATGACCGGCATGGACGAAATAATGTACTACGCCAACATTGTAGAGGAAAACGCAAAAGATGCCTGATTTTAAATACAAGGCCATTGACTCATCAGGAAAGACGTCGTCCGGAGTCCTCTCGGCAAGCGATAAAAAGACTGCCGCGGCGATGTTGGCGTCGCTTCAGCTTAGCCCGATTACGTTGAGGCCGGTTTCGGAATCCGAATCGTCGTTAAACGCCGAAGCGTCATCATCCGCGGAAAACGGAATTCGCAAAGGCGGTGGAGAAAACGTGGCCCTGGCATTGGTAAAAAAGCTGCACCAGCTATGCGGGAGCGGGGGGATGCCGGTGAGCGACGCCCTGAAAGCGCTAAGCCAAAGGTCGCTAGACAAGCGCATTAAAAAAATATCGCGCGAGCTATATAAAGATTTAAGCGAAGGAAAGATGCTGGCCAACGCATTGGAAAAGTATCCCGACACTTTCGACCCTTGCATGACCCATCTCGTCGAGGCCGGAGAAAGCACAGCCAACTTAAGTTTTGTATTTGAGAATATAATAAATTATATAAACGCGCGCAAAACGTTGCGGCAAACTATAATTTCAGCACTGGCATATCCTATTTTCCTATGCCTTCTAGCTTCGGCAGTCGTACTATTGTTTCTGTTTTTCATGCTGCCTAAGATAAAATCAATGATGGCAAATATGGGCGCGGGAGAAAATTTGCCAATAAAAATGATGAATGCCATAGGCGAAATTCTCACGACAGGAGTCCCTGTTTTAGCCGCAATTGCCGCTATCGTTTTCATAGCTCTAAAGTTCTACAGAAAAACCGACGACGGGCTGCAGCGCACGGATGCGGCATTTCTAAAAATACCAGTACTTGGAAAAATTATTTTCGATTCTGATATTTGCAGATTCTCAAACCTAGCCTCAACTCTTTTCGCGTCCGGAGTAAATACCACAGAAACATTCAGATTGTCGGAAAAATCCCTAAAGAACGCCCAAATGCGTTCGCGTTTCCAGTCGTTCAGGACTGCCGTAAACGACGGGGCGCCTATTTCCGCCGCCTTGCAAAGGTTCAACCTTCTGGAAAGCGAGGACATCGACGTAATCTCTGTGGGAGAACGGACCGGAAACCTCGTCAACGGGTTTGCGGAAATCAACAAATCCCATACGGAATCGCTCAACAAGCGCATAAAAATCGGCACGGCCGCCCTGGGCGGAGTTGCTTTGGGGACGGCATTTTTGCTGGTTTTCATATTCGCAATGGGGATAGTGCTAAGTATTCTGGGATTGAGCCAGAGCATCATCGCCAGATAATTAATAATTCGCCACAAAAACTGCGTTATTCAACAAAACAATTATAACTTTATTTGTAGTTTGACATCGCGCCAACTACACGGGCAAACTCGGAAATGGAAGTCTTCACCGACTGTGAAAACTCCGCAAGAATGGAATTGAGCCCCTCCATATTTTTGCGGAGAGAGACCAGCGCAAAAGTAATATCTTCGCGGGCGCTGTCAGACTTTTCTTTTTCCGAAATTGCGACGATTTTAACCAAGCGTTCGGCAAGCGATTTTAAATTCGCGCGCAAGCCCTCTGAAAACATCCGGCGGGCTTCCGAAGCTTCTATAAACTTTTCAGCGTTGTCCAAGCCTGCCCCAAACAGAGTGTCTATAGAACTTTTTACCGCCTCTATGTCCAACACAGAAACGCTGGTGCGAACGGATAAAGCGCGAATTTCCTCGGCTAAAGCGGCGATTCCAGTTCCCTTTAAACCGGCGCGCTCCGTCTCCATTGACAAATTCATAGCCAATAAATTCGCGCGCTCGGCAATATCCGAATAATTTTGGGCAATCCCGTCCAACTTCTCGACGGCGTTCTGGGCATCCCTTATGTTGTCTGAATAGGACTTAGCATAATCTCTTTCAGCCACCACTTGCAGAACCTTGGAAGAAACATCGTTAGACTGCGCAATGAGTTCGTCCGCCACCCTGACGACATTTGCCCTAAACTCTGAAATGCGCCCTTCAAGTGCCTCAAAGCGCGAAGATTCAGTTGAATTGTTGGACTGCAACTGCAATATGGCGGCCTCCATCGATTCGTAATGAGGCTTTTGGCGTTTTGAGAATGAATCGGAGGCAATTTCTATATTATCAGAAGCGGACGCAAGAGCGCGGACATCGTTTAAAGTACGGGAAAAATTCTTTAAAAGAGCATTTAAGGACTCGTCTATGCGCGAGATCTCGTCGCTGCATCCGATGGAATTACCCTCGCACATTTCCGAAGCCTCTGAAAGCAATCCGCCAATTGACAATTTTAAAACGTTCTCCGTATTTTTAAACGACCGGCTCATAACCCATATAAAAAATATCCAAACTAAGAAGCACAATAAAACGCTGCCGCAATAAATTGATCCGTACATTATCATGTCGTTTTTTATATTAAGCATCCGCAACTCTAGCAAATCTCCTAGCACTTGGGATGATGCCGACCATATTTCCGCCGAAATTCGTTCGGAAATACCAAGGCTGTATTTTATGCGCGAAACGTCCAAGGGTTCGTCTTTCCACAACGCGGCAACTAAAGAGTCCAATTCCTCCGCCGAAACGTTGAATTGGTTTAAGCCTCCAAACATGCGCGAATAATTCGAATAATTGGAATTTACCGAAACGCGCTTTAACGTGTTTACCAAATCTCTTGAATCGTCCCTAAGATTTGCCGAAACATAGGAAAGCTCCGCAGTATTTTTATTGGATTGCGCCCATCCGCCGAGAATTCTATCCATCTCAAAATAACCCGCGTATATGCGCGGCATGATATCTGCGCAAGCCTCCGTCAAAACATGCGTCTCTATAAAACCGTCGCTATACATCTCGCTCATCAATGCGACGTAGGAACATATTTCGTTTATCAGCGAGTTTCTATCTTTAGCCGTGCATAAAGACATAATCGTGTCTTTTGAAAGCAAAAGCTTGCCGCGGCTGTTCCTCCTGTATGAATCCGATGTTTCAGCTATTAAATTTGAATAATTCTCGATGCTCTTTGCTATCGATTCCAATTCTGCGTCGTCTGTCTTCTCCGAAGCGTCCAAACACGCTATATGCGCGACAGATGCTATCGCGCCAAGAAGTTTTGATCCGTAATACTCGGTCTGCGTCTGCTTATACTTTGAATATGCATCCAATGATATTAAGGATACCGGAAGAGCGGAAGCGCCCAAAGCTAAAACAAGCAAAATAAATACCCTAAATGTTATGCTCTTTTTGCGAACCAATTTCATTTTCACAAATTTAAAATTTTTACTCTTGTCTCTATATGCAGAATTTCAATTCGACTTAAAGAATAATTAATTGTGCTGCTATAAAAAGCAAAAAATGTTTAACCGGCGGAAATAAAACAGATTTATGTGCACATTTAATTATGCGCCCGCAAAAAAAACCGCTCGAAGTAAATCGGGCGGTTTTTAAAGCTAATAAATTTATTCAAATTAACGAGTTTCCGTGGAGACAATGGTATTGTCCGGAATTATACTGTTCCTAATTGAGGACAGCGGAAAATCTTCATTTTCGTACGGAGATGCTGTCAAATTGTCGGCAATTGCGCGTTCAGCAGTTGTGTCATCTACAACACTTTTGCCAGCAAAGCCTGTTATCTTGCCAGCAGGATCCGTTGTCACAGCAACCGGAGTCGTAGAATTATCTACAGAGATATTGCCTTCAGTCTTAACGCTGCCGTCGGGCATAAATACCGAACGAGTTTGAGAGTCGTAGGTTTTTCCACCGACAGAAAGAACCATATTCGCCTCTATTGCAGGATTTGACTCAAAAACGGTGTTTTTAAGAGAAATATTCAACGAGACCGTGCCTTTGGCGGGATAATTTAAATCCTTAACTGCAGCTTTTACAGCGGCAATTGAAGCAGTAATCGCCTTGGCATAATTGGTATTTGTACCTGAAGCCTTCAAAGCTTCAGCAACCGCCTTTTTAATTGCGTCTTCAGAAGAGGCTGTAGGATTTGTTACATCCATCTTGATGGCAATCTTAACTATGCCATTCTCCAGAGAAGTCGTCACAGCCAAACCGTCAGAACCTAATTCCGGCGCAGTTTGAGCATATGCCAATCCCGAAAGAGAAAGAACAGCCAATACAGCGATATATTTCAATAATTTCATGTGGATTCCTTGATTGTTTTAAAAGCTTTTGATTGATTTATGGGTGGTAGGTTAAATTGTTGTTATCTTAAATACAAGCTTTTTTTAAATATTTTAATGCAAATTAGTCAAATTAAAAGTCGCATTTTTTTACGGCCGCGAAAAATAGTTTTATTTCTTATCGGCAAAAAAATAGCAAACCTCTCGCCTATATTTTACTATTCGGTAAAAAAGCGCATCTACAAAACATAAAACTAAAATTTATAACTAAATAAATTCTGTTGTTTTATTCGCTGCAAATGGCGCACTTTATTTTTTATATACATATAATTATTTTTAGTTTGCCTTAAAACTCAAATGTGATTGGATTTTATTTACAACAACAAAATATCACCTGCGAACTTTTGGAGCTCCTTTTGCGGGGAATCGCCCAAAGTCCGCTGTTTTAAATAAAAAATAAGGATATTGCAATGTCCGACAATAAGAATACAGACGAAAATCAAAAAGAAGCGGTCGATCTAAGCGAACTGACAAACCTTCAATTCTCGACTGCATGGACGCCAAGCTCCAGCCAGTCCGCGGCTTTTGGCGACAGGCGCAATTACAAAGGCGGAAACGGAGAAAGGGCGGATTTTAGAAAAAGTCCCCAATCCCGCGAAGGCGACGGGCGCAAGTTCGGGAAACCCCGCCAAAGATTTCAAGATAAAAAAGAAGGCGGCAAAAACATCCAATCAAAGCCTTCGAGAAAATTTGACAAAAAATTCGACAGGCAGAAGAAACACGTTTTTGTGCCTTCGATGGAAGTTTTATTCTATCCGGACGACGCTCCATTCAATAAGCTCGCCGACTTGATGAAATCATCAAAGCGCACGTACCAGCTTTTCGACATTGCCCAGCTTGTATTGGAAAAGCCAGAACGCTTTATAATTTTGGCAAAAAACCTGCCGGATTCCGAAGGCAAGATAAAGCCGATTTTTTGCGCACAGCCGTTAAACCTGCCATTTGAGGATGAGCAGCACGCAAAAAATGCAGCAATCGAATATTACTTAAACGAACTATTTACAATAGAACAGATAGACGCCGAGCCGCCAAAAGGAAACTTTCAAGTTGTAAACAAGTGTTCTATAACAGGAGACTTGCTTGGCGCTCCCAATTGGCATAGGTATAATGAATACCTGCGCGAATACCACCGCACGCACTGCGCAAACAAAACATTCGAGGAATTTTTGGCGTCGATAGAGTCGGTAAGGGACGAAGAACAAATCAACGCGTGGCTCGAACAGATGAAAAAGCGCAACGTCTATAAGCTAAAGTCCCCAGCTGAAGGCGAAAACGACATATTCGACACCCGCGAAGCCGCAGCAAATTACATATCTTCAAAGTTCGGAGCAGATCTGGTAAAAACCTACGAACAAGTCCGCATGCGCGGAGCAAACCTCTCAAAGCTTCCATTCGGAAGAATACGCAAAAATATAGAGGAAAACATACGCAAGCAAAGGAGATTCCCAATTATAACTGCGAACAATTTGCGCGGACGCCTCCGCCGCAGCGGCTTCGTGGTTTATAAACGGGGCAGCAACGGCTTTGCGTTTGTATCGTCTGTGCGCAGAAAATTCCTGTTTGAGGGCGACAAGCTATCGGAACTTCCACAAAAACTGTTCGATTTCATATCCTCAAATCCCGGGATAACCGCCGCAGAGTTGCCGTACAAATTTATGGGGCTTGAAGCGCCTGAAGCGCCGAAGCCCAAAACCCTGGCTGAAGAAAATAAAGACGGCGACGCTCAGGAAGCCGTGCCGGCCCCAGAAAAGAACGACGGGCTTGACGACGCCACAAAGGCAGCGTTGAATTCCGCGTTGAGCGAATTGCTATGGCTGATTTCAGAGGGTTATGTCGTGGAATACGCCGACTCTACATTGCAGGCCAACCCGTATCTTCCCCGCCCCAAAGACAAGACCAAGCACGCAGATTCGGATCCCCAAGACTTGGGAGCAAAAGACGAGCCGATAGTAGGCTCAAACAAATCCGATGGGGCCGAAGAAAGCTCTGAAAAGACGGAAGACTGCATTCCTTCTGATTCCGGGCCAGAAAGCCCCGTTGAAGCAGAGCCGGAAACGTCTGCGGAACTATCGCAAGAATCCGTCGATGCTGAAGCAAAACCGATTATAGCCGAGGCGGAACAGGAGCCAACTGTTGAAGCTGAGTCTGTTGAGAAAGCCGAAGGCGATTCAGATACGGAAGATAAATCCGAACAGCCCAAAGAGTCGTAAGGATAATACTAAAACCGACGTTTTTTCTAAAAATACGGGCGCCGCACA
>FR901638.1:57375-72235 GCA_000438015.1 Coraliomargarita sp. CAG:312
GCCGCACAGATAGCGGCGCCCAATTTTTTGCTGAGCTCCACAGTTTTCTAGGTAAGGCGCTAAATTGCATAAAAACGCCTCCCCTACCCCACCCTTGCATAAACGCTGCCATCCCCATAAAAATGACTACCAAAACGCGGTCTTATAAAAATATCAGAAATAAGTTGACAAATACCGCCGATTCAATTGTATCGACGTCTTAACGATTTTTTAATTTAACAAGAAAAAGCAATGAATCCATCATATAATCCCTCAAAACTTAAAAGAGCCCGCCGTTGCGGATGGCGCGCAAGAATGAAAACCCGCGGCGGAAGAGCCGTTTTGGCCGCGCGCC
Organism: Coraliomargarita sp. CAG:312; assembly: GCA_000438015.1. GTDB lineage: Bacteria > Verrucomicrobiota > Verrucomicrobiia > Opitutales > Intestinicryptomonadaceae > Merdousia. The sequence goes on from FR901638.1 coordinate 57,710, forward strand.
GTCAAAAGGGACGCAAGCGCCTCGTAACAAAATAATATTCCCGACTACTAATCGCCATGCGCTTTTCAAGATTAAACAGAGTGCACTTGGCGCGGGATTTTGAACATATAAAAAATAATTCTATGAAGGCGGATTGTTCCGCCTTCGTTTTTTATCTCCTCCCGACGCCCCAAAAGAGCTATTCCCGCATAGCAATCGTAGCCAGCAAACGCGTCGGGAACGCAGTGCAGCGCAATACCGCGAGGCGGCGCATGCGGGCAATTTTTAGGGAGTGCGCTCCGGAATTTACAGTCCCGTGCGACATTCTGATATTCGTTAGAAAAGCTATATTTAGGTTTGAATACGCAACCCTGCGAAAACGTTTCTCTGCGGCAGCTGAAAGGCTGTCAAAATAAGATGGCAGCAATCACAAAAAAGCGTCCGCGCGGAATAGCCGCAAAAATATTATGGTATGCGGTGCGTTTTTATCAAATTGCAATATCGCCCATAATCCATATCTTTCCTAACAGCGGATGCAGATTTTATCCAACTTGCTCTGAATACGCAAAACAAGCTCTTTGTATGCACGGAGCCTTTAAAGGGAGCATACTTGCTGCATGCAGAATTTTGCGCTGCCAGCCATTTTGCAATGGCGGATTGGACTATGTCCCTAAAAAATTTAGCTGGAAACGCCTATTTTCGCAAAACAAAGTTGACGAACCCTAGAGTTTGAATATTATTTTGGCTTTCATTTTTATAATGGATGCGTGTGCGCATTTGAAATTCGCTCCGGAAACTTTGAAAATTTACTTCAAGCATTTCGGCGAAAAAATACGCGACGCGGACGCCTCCAATAAATTCATATAACGGTATGGACAAGAAGAATACTATCATAGGCGTATTGCTGCTCATCGCGGCGTTCTATTTCATGTACGACTCCACAAGCAAGGAGTCCGCTGCGGCAAGGCACGCAGCTGAACTTGCCGCGGCGCAGGATGCAGCAGGAGCTCCAAGGCAAGGAGAATCGCCTAAGACCGCAACATTAACATCGCCCTACGCTCCGGAGGAAAACATTAAGGAGGAAATCCTGACCCTCCGCAATGACGCCATAGCCCTGCACCTCACAAATAAGGGAGGAGCAATTTCCAACGTGGAACTTCTCGGATACGAACAATCGCAAGAATCCGACAAGCCTTTTCAGTTTAATGCCGTAAAAAACGCAATCCCCGCACTCGGATTGGCGTTCTTTGACCCTACTTCCGCACTGCCACAACCATACATCAAGAACTTCGCATTGGTTGAAAAAAACGACAACTCTGCGACGTATAAATACATAGAAAACGGCAAATTTGAAGTTCTGAGGACATTCTCTATACCGCAAGGAAATTCAAAAGACGCCAAAGCCTATACCGTACAGACAAAGACTGAAATAAAAAATATATCGCAATCTCCGCTGGATTTAAGGGAAGTCTATTTATGCTTGGGAGCCGTTCCACCAACAGCAAGCGACGTTTACGGCTCAAACCTGGCGTTTATGCTTTATGACGGAGATTCGTCTTATTTCAGCCGCTCATCCTCATTTATAGACAGCTCAGGATTTTTGGGAATAGGAGCCTCCAGGGCAAAGCCATACGAAAAAATAGAGGAATACCCAATATCGTGGGGAGCCGTAAAAAACCAATTTTTCGCCGCAGTTTTCACTCCGTCAAAAATATCTTCAAACGGCGGCATAGCTATTCCGATAAGGCTGGACGGAAATATAGACAACAAATATATGCGCAATGCCATAACCGGATTTATGGGATTCGGAATAGAAACCCTCCAACCCCGGCAAACATGGGAAATAGAAGGTGCGTATTATGTTGGCCCCAAAGAGCTGGACAGGCTGTTTAGCCTGGGCAAGCACCAAGACGAAGTTATGAACTACGGCTGGTTCGGATTCGTCAGCCGGCCGCTCTCGCGCTTGATGAACTGGATTCACTCTTGGGTTTCGATAGTTTCGCCGGATTGGGGATGGGGATGGTCAATTATAATTCTCACGCTCATTGTGCGCCTGCTTTTGTGGCCGCTGACATCCATTCAGATCAAGTCGGCGCAACGCATGTCCAAGTTTCAAGCCCCGCTAAAAGAAATTCGCGAAAAATACAAAAACGATCCCAAGCGCGTCCAGCAGGAAACAATGAAGCTCTATTCCGAATACGGAATAAATCCTTTGGCGGGATGCCTCCCGGTTTTGATTCAAATTCCGATTTTTATAGGGCTTTACTACATGTTGCAGACTTCTTGCGAAATCAGGTTTGCGCACTTCCTATGGATATCAGACCTGTCTCTGCCGGATACTCTGGAGTGGTGCCCAACGATTTTCGGATTCCCCCTCCATATCCTTCCGCTGATAAACGCGGGAGTGACATTCCTGCAAATGCATTTGACTCCGACGCCGACAACAGACAAATCGCAGAAGATTATGTTCTCGTTAATGCCGGTTATCATGCTGCTATTCTTCTACACGTTCCCGTCGGGATTGGTTCTTTACTGGCTGGTGCAAAGCTTGCTTGGAATAATACAAGCCATAATTATAAGAAGGGGAGCAGACAAAGTCGTCCTCAAAAAGCGCGAAAAACCCGGTTTTATGCAAAGGCTGCAAGAGGCAATGGAACAGGCGGCAGCCGTCCAAGAAAGCCGCGGGGAGGAATATCAGAAATTGCCCTTCAAGGAAAAGCTTAGAATTGCGCGCGAGGACGCAGCAAGGGCAAAGAAAAAAATGAAGGAAAACCGCCTAAAGGGAACTATGTACGAAAAGCGCAAAAAGAACCCGGGCGGACGCTCCACGCCTCCAAAACGATAAAAAAAGCTTGAAAAGCTTTCCGGAGCAATTGACATTTTCCAACAGAAATGTGATACTATATAAATTCAATACAAACAAATAGGAGTATAAAGAAATGTCCGGTCACAGTAAATGGGCAACAACCAAGAGACACAAGGCCGCTGTCGACGCAAAGCGCGGTAAGATCTTCAGCTCTATAAGCAAAGATTTGACGCTTGCGGCAAAAGATGGAGGCGGCGATCCAACCACAAATGCGCGTTTGCGCATGTTGATTCAGAAAGCCAAACAGGCCAACATGCCAGCAGACAATGTCGATAGAGCCATAAAAAAAGGCACGGGAGAACTACCCGGAGTGGTTTACGAACAGCTCTTGTATGAAGGATACGGCCCCGGTGGAATCGGAATAATTGTAGAGGTCACAACTGACAATAAAAACCGCGCGGCAAGCGACGTGCGCTCAACTTTTACAAAAAATGGCGGAAATCTGGCAACGCCCGGAGCTCTGCAGTTTTCGTTTACAAAGCAGGGTCAGTTCATAATCAGCGCCGATAAGACAACCGAGGACGCATTGATGGAAATCGTGCTGGATGCAGGCGCTGAAGACATAAAAAACAACGGAGACCATTTTGAAATCCTTTGCCCTGTTTCTGCATTTACCGCGGTTGAAATTGCCCTTGAAGGCGCAAAAATCGAAGCGGACGACGCAAATTTGGCATGGATTCCAAATTCCACAACTGCCATAACAGACCCGGAAGTGGCTAAAAAGCTCATCAAGCTCACCGACGCGCTTGAAGATTTGGAAGACGTCCAAAACGTATATTCTAACGAAGATCTGGACGATTCTCTTCTGGATTAATTACATACGGATTTCGCAGGCTGCGCGCAAAACTTTAAACGCGCCGCCTTCTTCTTTTTTACTAAAGTTTTTATGGGCGAAGCGCACGCCCATAAAAACAAACGCACTGCTTATAAAAGCCCAGCGCCTAAAATAATAAAACCGCATCCTTGCGGAAGCGCAAATTTATACGGAAACCAAATAAAATGGGACAGACATTATTCGAAAAAGTATGGAGAAAACACGCCGTTAGAGAATTGCCCGACGGCTCCACTCAGCTGTTGGTTGGAACCCACCTCCTGCATGAGGTGACAAGCCCGCAGGCTTTTGGCATGCTCCGCGCGCTAAAACTCGGAGTGAAATATCCATCGCGCACATACGCTACCGTAGACCATATAATCCCAACCGACGACCGCTCCGAACCGTATAAAAGCGCAACGGCTTATGAAATGCTTACGGAAATACGCAAGAATTGCAAAGAAAACGGCATAACATTCTTTGATGTAAACACTGGCGCCCAGGGAGTCATCCATATAGTAATGCCCGAGCAGGGATTGATACATCCCGGAATGACGGTCGCCTGCGGGGACTCGCATACCGCCACACACGGAGCTTTCGGAGCGATAGCTTTTGGAATCGGGACAAGCCAAGTCCGCAATGTTTTGGCAACCCAGACGCTGTCTTTCAAAAAATTAAAAGTTCGCAGGGTAAACGTAAATGGCAAACTCGCCGAAGGCGTATATCCCAAAGATGTAGCTCTCCACATAATCCGCAAGCTCGGAGTAAACGGCGGAATAGGATACGCATACGAATTTGGCGGGCAAGTCTTCGACGATATGTCAATGGAAGGCAGAATGACAGTCTGCAATATGGCAATCGAAGGCGGCGCCAGAATCGGATATATAAATCCAGACGAAAAAACTTTCGCCTACCTAAAAGGCAGGCCCTACGCGCCCAAAGGCGAAGAATTTGAAAAAGCCGTAGAATACTGGAAAAGCATCGCGTCGGATCCCGACTGCAAATACGACGATGTGGTAGATTTCGACGGATCCGAGATAAAGCCGACTGTCACCTGGGGGGTAAATCCCGCCCAAGCGGTTTTTATAGATGAAACCATTCCCAATCCCGACTCAATCGCCGACGAAAGCCAACGCAAAGACGCTATCGACGCTCTCGCATACATGAAGTTGAATGCAGGCGACAAAATCGCCGGGACAAAAATCGATGTTGCGTTTATAGGCTCATGCACAAACGGCAGATTGTCCGACTTTGAAGAGGCAGCTAAATTCCTAAAGGGCAAAAAAGTTGCTTCGGGGGTAAAAGCTCTCGCTGTTCCTGGCTCGCAAATTGTCGATAAACTGGCGCGCGAAAAAGGCCTAGACAAGATATTTACTGATGCAGGATTTGAATGGAGACAGGCGGGATGTTCCATGTGTTTGGCTATGAATCCCGATAAACTGGTAGGTGACCAGCTTTGCGCATCTACTTCAAACCGCAACTTTAAAGGGCGCCAAGGAAGCCCGACGGGGCGCACTATATTGATGAGTCCGCGGATGGTTGCCGCAGCAGCCGTCGCGGGAAAACTCGTAGATTGCAAATAAATTAAACCAGTTCTTTTCTAAAAACCGCACGGGAAAGCCCCGTGCGGTTTTTTTATAAACTTAAGAATCAAAGCAATTTACCCTGGCAATTTAATATTACTATAATTTTCACAGATTATTAGTCTAATAATAAAATCTGCCTTATCGCCGGATTTTTACTCATTGCCACTCAAAAAATTTGTTTAACGGGAAGATATTTACTTCTCTTTATGCCGGCACGGGGCTTTTAAAAATTCTTAAATTTTCGGGGAAACATAAAAGAAAATTTTCCGCCAATTCATCCCGTCAGCTCTTCCTGTCCTACTTTTTTTAATCCCAAAACGTTAAATTCATGTGAAAATTTTCTGTTTTTTTTCGAAGAAAATCTTGACAGTGGAGATAAATGGGTGAAAATGGGCAAAAATGGTAAACTAAGCAAGGTATGTCCGAAGAAATAAAAGATAGTGTATTCTACGCTGGAAAATTCAGCAAACAGCTGGACGAAAAGCGTCGTATAACTATCCCCGCCAAATGGCGCTTTAAAGGCGACGACGCGGAAAATTCCTATCTGGCAATGCCTACAACTTACGGCTCGATAGCAGTTCTGCCCCCTTCAATGACGGCGGATCTCTATCAAAAGATTTCAAAGATAAGCATGACAAATCCCGCTAAACGGCGCGCTGTCCAAAGGTGGATGGAACAAAGTTCCACGTTTGGATGCGACAAACAGGGACGCGTAATGCTGGACGAAGATTTGCTCAAACTGGCTGGAATAAAAAAGGAAGTATGCATAGTCGGAATGGGCCCGACCTTTGAAATCTGGAATCCCGAAAAGCGCAGAGAATGGCTCGGAGAACCGAGTGAATCCACAAGAGCGGAGGACATTTCAATGCTTGAGGAGCTTGGGCTGTAATAAATTAAATATGGAAATTTTGACGGACAAAAACGAACTCGCAAAGCCCGCCAATCCCCCGCAAACGGGGTTGGAACGGCGGCGCGCCAAACATTTAAATGGGTATAAACGATGACAGTCAGATAAAAAAGCCGCTTGCGCAAGGCCACAAACCTGTGCTTCTCAAAGAGGCTGTGGAAATTTTGTCGCCGCGCGACGGACTAACTTATCTAGACTGCACATTCGGAGGCGGAGGACACACCCGCGCAATACTATCTTCCGCAGACTGCAAAGTTGTGGCAATCGACCGCGATCCCTGCGCAGCCAGGCGGGCGGCTGAGGTAAAAAAAGAATTTGGCAGCCGTTTCGAATTCGCAAACATAAACTTTTCGAATTTGGACAAACTACAAACCGAAGGATACGCCGGAATCCTTTTTGATTTCGGCGTATCCTCTTTCCAACTAGACGAAGCCGACCGCGGCTTTTCATTCATGCGCGAAGGACCCCTGGATATGCGCATGAACAACTCCGAAGGCGCAACAGCGCTCCAGTACATCGCATCGGTTTCCGAACAGGAGCTGATACGCATACTCCGCGAATACGGAGAAGAACCCAGAGCAAAAAGAGTCGCCCGCGCGATAATAGAAGCAAGGGAATCCGGAAAAATTTCCACTACCTCGGACTTGGCATGCGCCATAGCCGAAGCCGCTCCATCCCATGAGAGAATACACCCTGCCACGCGGGCTTTTCAGGCTTTGAGAATAGCCGTAAACGACGAACTCGGAGAAATAGAAAGCGCTCTTCCCAAAGCTTTTGACCGCTTGTCCGACGGAGGAGTCCTTGCGGCGATAAGCTTTCATTCACTTGAGGATAGAATCGCAAAGAAATTTTTCAAAAAAATGGCGGGGAGGCCAGAAGACAGATTCGACCGCAGTTCGGTTCAAGACAGGATAAAACGCGCCGAATTATTGACGCGCAAACCAATATGCCCGTCTGAAAGCGAAATTGCCGAGAATCCGCGCAGCAGAAGCGCAAAGTTGAGGGCTATAAGGAAAGAGGGAAAAGATGGCGGGCTCTAAGACAAAATATGTATCGATGGTCGTTTTAATGCTGACCGCGCTCGTGGGCGTGGCAGGCGGCGGAGCTTTCGCAATATCGCTCGAGCGCAGGCACAAAGTGGAAATTGGCAATGAGATACGCAAGTACGAACAGCAAATTGCAGAACTTACGCGCGACAACGAAGAACTAAACGTCAAGATAGCCCAGCAAGAAAATCCTGTCTATTTGAGCCGCAGGGCAAGCGCCCGCCTTCTCAGCCCTAAAGTTTCCGGCGTGATATGGGCGTACGAGAACTACGCGGGCGGCAGAGTAGAATTTTCAGGAAAAACGCGCGGATTGGTTTCGTTCAAAATTCCGGACAAATCTACGCAGGCGGTTGAAAGATGAGAAAGAAAAGCAAAAGAGCTGAAAGCATCTTTATTTCGAGGGGCAGGTTTGCGTTTGTCATAACATGCCTCGCGCTCGTTTTTTGCGCCGTGTTCGCCAGGCTCTACTATTTGCATGTTGTCCGCAGCGACGCCAGCATACAAGCAGCCGACAAAGTCAGAAACAAATTTATGACAATATCCGCAAGGCGCGGCGATATAGTCGACGCCCGCAAAAATCTTCTGGCAACAAGCCGTCCGGTGATAACTATCGGCGTGGATCCAGTGGATTTTACATTAAAAGCGGATTCGGAAACTTTTGAAAGGCTGCAAAAAGCCGCGGAAATTCTTAAAGTTGATTTTCAAGAACTGAAGAAAAAGTGCCATGACAACCAAGATGGAAGCCGCTGGCGGAAAATAGCCGAAAACATCGACGAAAATACATACAAGAAAATTCAAGATCTAAAAATCAAAGGGATTTACGGCAATAGAAATTACATACGCGTGTATCCCGCCGGCCCGCTAATGGCACACTGCATAGGGTTTGTAAACAAGGAATTTCAAGGCGTAATGGGAATAGAGCAGCAGTTCAATTTCTATTTGAAAGGCCAGGACGGATGGATTGAAACAGAACGCGACGGTAAGCGCAGGGAGCTAACCCATTTCCGCGCCAGAGAAGTAAAGCCCACAGACGGAATGAATGTGGAGCTGACAATGGATCTGGTTATCCAGGAAATTGTTGAGAAAGAAGTCCGCAGGCTCGCCGGAGAATACAGCCCAAAGTCTATATCCATAATAGTCAGCGACCCCAACACCGGATACATTCTGGCGCTCGCAAACTATCCGAGTTTCGACCCAAACAAATATAACCAGTACGACCAGGATATGCTGAGAAACCGCGCCATTAGCGACCAGTACGAACCCGGATCAACTTTTAAAATTGTCCCAATATCCGCAGCATTAAACGAATCCCTCGTCGGCCCAGACGACGTTTTCGACTGCAACGCCGCAACTATGAACTACAAGGGCAAAGCCCTCCGCCTTCCCAAAGAAGCCCATACCATGGGCAAGCTGAGCGTCCGCGAAATCACAAAAAAAAGCAGCAACAAGGGATCTGCCCAGCTCGGCGGGCTTTTAGGAGAAAACAAGCTGTACGAATACGCAAAACTTTTCGGATACGGCGAAAAAACAAACATAGGCCTGTTGGGAGAAGCAACCGGGACGCTCCATAAGGTAAAAGACTGGGACGGCCTAACAATCACACGCCTGCCGATGGGGCATGCCGTAGACGCAACCCCGCTTCAAGTGCATTGCGCAATGAGCGTAATCGCCAACCAAGGCATATACATGCAGCCGCAGCTTATACGCAGAATTTACGATAAAAACGGGGATACTAAAATAGAATACCAATCTAAAGCCGTGCGCAGGGTGATAAGCCCCAAAATTTCAACTTTGATGGCGGAAATGCTGTCCGAAGTTGTCACAAACACAGGCACTGCGCGCAGAGCGCAAATAGAAGGATTTAAAATAGCTGGGAAAACCGGGACTTCCCAAAAAATAATTAACGGCAAGTACAGCACGCGCGAACATGTCGCGTCGTTTTCAGGGTTTTTCCCAGCACAACGCCCGCGTTTGGTCATAACCGTTGTTGTGGACACACCCCGCATGAAAGGGGTCGGATACGGCGGAATAGTGGCTGCGCCCGCGTTTAAAAACATAGCCGAACAGTCGGCGAACTATTTAGGCATTCAAACTGACGACAAGTTCGAAAAAACTGTCGCATGGAAAGGTTTTCAATAATGATAGGATTTTCAAATCTGGACAGCTTAATCTGTCTATGTGGAGCGCGCAATAGGTTTGGCGCGCTCGGCTTTACCGGGGGAGAGGCAGGCAACGCCGCATACACGGCCGCATACACGGCAGCAGACTTGGCAAAAGCGGTCGGGGCAGTCAAAATATCCGGGGATAAATCCGCGCAGATAAAAATGCTCATAGCCGACAGCCGGCGCGTTTCTCCGGGAGCGGCGTTTTTTGCAGTCGCGGGGCTGAATACCGACGGGAATAAATATGTCGAAGAAGCGGCGCATAGGGGCGCAAACGTTGTAGTTTCAGAAAAGCCCGCGCCTAAATATTTTCCCTCAACATGGATCCAAGTTTCCAATATGCCAGAAGCCATGGGCGCCGCCGCCAAAAGCTTTTACGCAAATCCAGACGAAGCCATGCAAATCTACGCCGTGACCGGCACAAACGGCAAAACTAGCGTATCGTGGATGGTTCAAAAAATCTTAAACGATTCTGGAAAAAAATGCGGACTCATAGGAACAATACACTACGATCTCGGCGGACGCTGCCTTCCCGCAAGCAGAACGACGCCGGAAGCATTGGAACTACACGCGATGCTCAATCAAATGCGCAACTCTGGATGCCGCGCAGCGGCGATGGAAATAAGTTCGCATTCGATATCACAAAAGCGCGCCAACGGGATACACATAGACTGCGCGTGTTTTCTTAACCTTACGCAAGACCATATGGACTACCATAAAACGATGGAGTCCTATTTTCAAACAAAGGCGTCGATGTTTACGGGCGCGCTTGGAAATCTTCCTAAAAATGTGGTTCTAAACTTTGACGACCCCCGGGGGAAAGACATCGCCAAGCTGCTATCCCCGTCCCAAAAGCTCACAAGCTTTGCCATAGACGATCCGTCTGCAGATATACGAGCGGAAAATCTGGATATGAAGCCGGGGTTTTCAACCTTCACGCTTGTATACCCCGAAGGCAGAATAGAATCGGCTGCCGTAAAAATGCCCGGACACTACAACGTTTCAAACGCCCTTGCGGCTTTGGCAATGATTTACGCCACTGGCGGAAACATAAAGGAGGCGGTAAAATCGCTGGCCTCTTTCAAAGGCGTTCCAGGAAGGATGCAAAAAGTTGCCAGCCCCGCAAAATTCGACGTGTTTGTAGATTACGCGCACACTGACGACGCCCTAAAAAACGGACTGTCAATGCTGCGCAAAGTAGTAAAAGGAAAGCTTCTTGTAGTATTCGGGTGCGGAGGAAAGCGCGACAGGACAAAACGTCCGCTTATGACTAGAGTCGTCCAAGAATACGCCGACATAGCGTGGGCCACATCGGACAATCCCCGCGGCGAAAACCTTGCGCAAATATTCGCCGACATGAAAGCGGGAGTCATAGACGAAACCCGCATAGCGTTCGTGGAGGACCGGCGCCGCGCCATAAACCTTGCAATAGACGCCGCAAGCGACGGAGACTGCATACTCATAGCCGGGAAAGGACACGAGACTTTTCAAGAACTAGGTGACACAATCATTCCGTTCGACGATAAGCGGGTCGCGGAGGAGCTTCTGAGCCTCAAGGGATTATTATAAATTTAAACACGCACGGGAAAAAACAACATGCCATTCTTTAAATCCGACGATATCCAAAACTGGACCGAAGGCAAATGGTTCAACTTAAATCCTAAAAAGAAGCCGGAAATCCACGGATTCAGCATCGACAGCCGCGACATAGGCAAAGATTTCGCCTTTGTTGCAATAAAAGGGGCAAGAGACGGCCATGATTTCGCAGCCGACGCCGCTGCAAACGGCGCAACCGCTATAATTGCCGAACGCGAATTGGACGTCGGCGTCCCAGTGCTGGTCGTAAACGACACTTTAAAAGCCCTGCAAAGAATAGCCAAGCTCCACCGGCTGCGTTTCGAAAATCCGGTTGTCGGAATAACGGGGTCTTGCGGAAAGACATCAACAAAAGAAATGCTCGCAAAGCTTGCGTCGTGGAAAAATCCGCTTGCAACAAAAGGCAATTTGAACAACCAGCTTGGAGTTCCGCTTACGCTTACGCAAATAGATTTGCGCCAGAACCAGCTCGCCATTGTCGAAGCGGGCGTATCCGCGCCGGGACAAATGAAGGAGCTGGCGGAAATGATAGAGCCTGATATAGCAATAATCACAAATGTTGGGCTTGCCCATCTGGAAGGGTTCGCCGAGGTCGGAAATGTCGCCAAGGAAAAGGCGGCTCTCGCCGCCGGAGTCGCGGAGGGAGGATGGTGCCTCATTCACCATAACCTGCTAAGTTGGAAGGCGTTCGACGAACTTAAATGCAAAAAGGCGGTTGTAGCTCCCGCCGACGCTCCGGATTTCAAGGCGGATTTAATTTTTAGGTACGGCTTCGCACAATTAGAGAACGAAGAAGTCGCTATAGACATGAGCATAGAAGGAGGAGACGACTATTATTTTGAAGTTCCGCAAATGAGCTCCGGAATGCTGGAAAATTCGCTTCTTGCAATCGCCGCAAGCTTGATGTTGGGAGGCAAGGAAGAACAGATAGCGGCAAAATTGGAAACACTATCCCCGCTTCCGATGCGCGGAGGAATCGTAGCCTCCGGCGATTCAAAATATTACGTTGACTGCTACAACGCGTCGCCGACTTCAATGAAAGACGCCTTAGCGTATTTTTCGAAAATTGCCGGCGACGAAACCCCTAAACTTTACGTGCTAGGCTCAATGGCGGAACTGGGTCTTGCAAACCATAGGCACCATAGGGAAATAGGCTCCCACATTAAATGCAAACCATCGGACGCGGCCGTATTGATAGGCGAGAGCGCCGAAATTTACAAGTCTGCAATGCTTGAAAACGGCTGGAGCCAGGAACAAATATCTGTGTTTGCAAACGCCGAAGACGCGCGCCAAGCGGTATGCGGTTTTTCAGGATTCGTTTTTGTAAAAGGAAGCCGCGTATGCGAACTGGAAAAGAGCCTTCCGCCGGAAGTTTTAGAAGCAGTCCTATCGGCTGGCGCAAATGTATCCTCTGGGGATAAAGATGATGAAGAAGGCGATTTTGACGCCACGGATTCCGAAGATCCCAAACAACCCGAAGATGATTCCGATGGCGAATTTGACGACGAAGATGAATTCGGCGACAATTGCGAAGACCAAGAAGATTGCGAAGACAAATTTGACGTCGAAGATGGCGAAGAAGATGATGACGACGAAAGGGAGGTAATTTAATGCTTTCCGAACTTGGAGATTTTGAGAATTGGTGCGGACCTTTGCGCCTCTTCAGATATTTGTCGTTTAGATGCGCAATCGCCATGGCAGTGGCTTTTTTCATCGGGGTACTTTGCGCCCCGCGCGCCATAGAAATTTTGCATAAGATAAAGTTCGGGCAAAGCCTTAGAACAAAGGAAGAAGTAGGGAAACTTGCCGAGCTCCACAGCGGCAAAAAGGGAACGCCGACTATGGGAGGAATAATAATCTACGCCTCCGTTATGGTATCCTCGCTACTCTTGGCAAAGATAAACGCGCTCGTTTTCACAGCCCTGTTTGTTTACACCGCCCTGACTTTATTGGGATTGGCAGACGACTATCTAAAAATAGTAAAGAAAAACAGCAAAGGCGTATCAGGCAAAACAAAGCTTGCGGTTCAGGCTTTGACAACGCTTGTGGCTCTTGCCGTATTGCTGTTTTCAAAAGACTACGGATATATTATGCGGGAATTGTGGATACCGTTTATGAAGTATCCGCTAATTGAATGCATGCCGGTTTGGTTTGCGGCGCTGTTTTTATTTTTCGTGATTGCTGGATCCAGCAACGCAATAAACTTAACTGACGGAGTGGACGGGCTGGCAATAGGATGCACTGTCTCAGTCACTCTGGCTTACGCGATTTTCAGCTATGTTGCCGGAAACACAATCGCAACCGAATATCTATTCATTAGATACATTCCGGGAGCCGGAGAGCTGACGGTAGTGTGCTGCGCACTATTAGGGGCGTCCCTCGCATTCCTTTGGTACAACTCATATCCGGCGGAAGTCTTTATGGGTGACACCGGATCCCTGGCGCTAGGAGGACTAATTGGAATCATTGCCTTTATGACTTTGCAGCCAACGACACTCGTAATTGTCGGAGGAGTATTCGTAATGGAGGCGATGTCTGTAATTTTACAGGTTGCATCTTACAAGTCCACAAAACGGAGGATATTCCTGATGTCCCCTATCCACCATCATTTTGAACTAAAAGGCTGGCCGGAAACAAAAGTAGTCGTACGCTTTTGGATTATATCGCTTATATTCGCCCTTGCAGGCTTGGCGACGTTGAAAATAAGATAGCCAATGAACGATTCCGAAGACATAAAGAAAAAGATTGCCGCTATGTCCAAAGGCAATAGCGTTGCGGTATTCGGCGCCGGAGTAAGCGGCATGGCTGCAAAAAAGCTTTTAGACAAGCTCGGAATTGAAAGCGACATATATGCCGACGGATGCGCCGCTGGGACAAATGCCAACTTTAAACCCTTCGATAAATTCCGTCCAGAAAAGCACTCTCTCATAGTTTATTCCCCAGCCTTCCGCCCGGATAATCAACACATAGCATCTGGGGAAGCCGCAGGCGCAACCGCTATTTGCGAAACGGATCTCTCTGCAATTGTATGGCGCGGAAAAATAATCGCCGTGACAGGAACAAACGGGAAGACCACCACCACAAGCTTTATTTCCCATGCGCTATCCTTAAACGGAACAAGAAGCGTCGCGGCGGGAAACATAGGCAAACCGCTGTGCGCATTTTGCGCGGAAAACAGCGACACATCAGGAATAACCGCCGTTTGCGAACTGAGTTCTTTCCAAACCTCGCGCATAAAATTTCTGCAGCCAGACGCGCTTGTGTGGACAAACTTCGCCCCCGACCATTTGGACTGGCACAAAAATATGGAGGAATATTTTTTCGCAAAATTCAATACCGTGAAAAATTTGCGCGGAGAAATAATGTGCGCTGGAGACAGTGTACTGAAAGCCGCAGAAATGTTTTCCGCAACCCTTCCGGATTTCGCAAAAATATTCGGGGAAAAAAATCTTCCGCCCTGCCCCGCCCCGTTCAACTCGCCCGTGCAAGCGCAGAACTATGTGTTGTCCTGCGAAATTCTAAAGAGCTTTGGACTTTCCGAAAATGCTGTAGAACAAGCCGCAAAAACTTTCA
>FR901638.1:72240-79704 GCA_000438015.1 Coraliomargarita sp. CAG:312
TAGAACAAGCCGCAAAAACTTTCAAGCTTCCGGCTTATAGGTTTTCAACCCCGATGACAGTCGGTTCAATAAAGTTCTATAACGACTCGAAAGCCACAAACGCCCACGCTGCAATAGCTGCGCTGGAAAGCCTGTCCGGGGTAAAAAAGCTGATATGGCTCGGCGGAGGCAAAGACAAATTTTGCGACCTGCAAGAACTGACATGCGCGGTAAAAAAATACGCATCGGGCGCAGTCTTAATAGGGCAAACCGCCGCGAAATTAAAAACGCTTTTGTCCGATATTGAATTGGGCGCGCATATATGCGAGTCCATGGACGAAGCCGTAAGATTATGCGCAGAACTCGGCGGAGAAAACTCAAGCGTGCTGTTTAGCCCCGGATTTTCCAGTTTCGGGATGTTCAACGGCTACGCCGAACGCGGAAAATCTTTTGAAAACGCTGTTTTGTGTTTGAAGAATTTAAATAAATAGTAAAAATACCATTTAAAAATAAGGGACAGTCATATGAAAAAATCCGTAGCAATCACAACCATAGTGGCGCTCCACGCCGCAGTTATCGGAATGCTTCTCATACAAGGATGCAGTTCGGAATCGACCGAACCCCAAGCGGGGTCGGCAAAGGCGACCGGCGAAGTCGTAAAGGAAATTTCCGCCGAACAACCTGAAGAAGCAATAGAGCCAAAGGAAATCATCTTGCCGGAAGGCAGCATGGCTCTGCGCACAAACCCGACAAGACCCGTTGAAACGATATCCGACTCAAATGAAGTTGTCGTCCCCAACGAAAAAGCTCCCCAGGAAGATGTCAAAGCCCAACCTGAAAAAAATAATCAATTGAACGATTCCATCGCCCCGATGGAACCCAAATCGCCCGAAAAAGCTCCGGCGCTCACAACGCATACAGTCGTAAAAGGAGAAACTCTGTCTGGAATCGCAAAAAAATACAATATTTCCCTTTCATCGCTTCTAAAGGCGAACGGATTGACACTGTCCAGCATAATAAAAATCGGACAGAAAATCGAGATTCCCTCTGCTACCGGCGAAATCATACCATCTGAATCGCAGCCACAAGAGGTCAAAAACGAATCCGTCCAAACGGAGGAAACTGCGGTTTACACTGTTAAAAAAGGAGACTCGCTGTCCCGCATAGCCCACAGAAATTCGATGACTGTCGCGCAGTTGATGTCGATAAACAACCTTAAAAACCACAACATAAGAATAGGCCAAAAACTCCACATCGTAAAATCCGCGAAATCTGCGCAAGCATCCGCGTCAACGGCAAATAAAACGGCAAAAGCCGAACCGCGCGACGGAGAAATAGCGCATAAAATCTCAAGCGGAGAAACTCTAGGAGCAATCGCCATAAGATACGGAACCACAGTTAGCGCAATCGCCGAAAGGAACTCGATAGCAGATCCGCGCAAAATAAGGGCGGGACAGATAATTTACATAAAGGGAAAGAAAACTCAACCTGCTGCTGCTCCGGTTAAAACCCCTGCGGACTCAACGCCGGCTGCAACCGCAAACAAAGCAACCGAAACTCCTAAGTCTCCAGCAGAAGCTCCCATAAACGTCCAACCGGAAACCAAGCCATCTTCCCCCGCTGTAATTCCGGAACAACCGCTTAAGATAGAAGAATTAAAACCCGCTGCAGAACAGCCGGGGACTAACGCAAACACGGAAAGCAATCCTCCCGTCGTCGAACTCTAAACGCTCTTTAATATTGGGGCGGCGATGCGGAAATCCCAAAAAAATTCCTTTTTTGGAGCGTGGATAGCGGTAGTGCTTCCCGTATTGTTTCTAAGCGCGCTGGGATTGCTTATATTAATGAGCGCCGGCGCGAATAGAGCTGATCCGTATGCCATTGTCCGCAAGCAAACAATATGGCTTGGAGTAGCCTTTATTGCCGGAATTTGCGCAACATTTGTAGATTTAAAACTTCTAAAACGCATTTCCATACCCTTGGCAATCGCAACTATTGCGCTTTTATTGCTGGTTCTTATCCCGCAAATTGGGAAAGAAGTCAACGGATCGCGCAGATGGCTTGAAATAGGGCCAATAGTCGCACAGCCAAGCGACATCGCAAAGTTCTCCCTCATCATTCTTTTGTCCTCGTATTTGCACGATAACCAGCGGAAAATTAAAGACGTTGCAAGGGGGTTGTTTGCGCCGCTGGCAATTGTGGGATGCTTCTGCGTGCCTATTATATTTGAGCCAGACTATGGTACAACGGCTCTCTGCGGAGGAGTTGGACTGGTTCTTATTTTTCTGGCGGGCGCAAATATCAAATGGCTATTTTCAATGTTCATTGCTTTAGCCTCGGTCTTTTGCGCAATGGTGTATTTTAACCCCGTGCGCCTTCAGCGCGTGCTGAGCTTTTTGAACGTAGAAGAAACGAAATCAGACGGGTCTTACCAACTGTACCAGGCAATTCTGGCATTCGGCAACGGAGGAATTTCAGGGGTTGGAATAGGACAAGGGAGGCAGCAGCTTTCCTTTTTGCCGGAAGCTCATACAGATTTTGTCTTTGCGATTGTCGGAGAAGAGCTTGGAATGGTCTGCACGTTTCTGGTCGTCGCCCTATTTTTGGCCCTATTTATAGCAGCTATTTACAATATTAGAAAAGCTCCAAACCTTTTTGAATTTTCGTTGGCGACAGGAGCAATGTTGATGATTGTATTGCAGGCTCTTTTCAATATGTGCGTAGTGACCGGACTTGTCCCTACCAAAGGAATATCGCTCCCATTTATAAGTTATGGAGGATCAAATTTGGTGGCAATGTTCGCGTTTACGGGGCTGCTCGTAAACTGCATCCGCGCGTGGAGCAAACCGACAACAATCAGAGTATCCGATTTATGAGCAAATTTATAATATCATGCGGCGGCACCGGCGGTCATTTGGCGCCGGGCATAGCAGTAGGACAGGCGCTAATAAACGCCGGCCACAGCGTAAGTTTTGTAATCAGCCAAAAGCAGGTTGACTCAAGGCTTATGAAAAAATATTCAGACCTGCACACAATCCGCGCCCCCGGGGTCGCATTTTCAATCAACCCAATAAAATTCGCCAAGTTCCTGCGCGAATTAGTAAAAGCTGTAAGATTCGGAATGGATACTATAAAAAGCGGGAACTACGACGTTGTAATAAGCTTTGGTGGGTTTAACTCGCTAGGTTTTTCAATAGCCGCCGCAATGCTGGACAAACCGCTAATTCTCCATGAAGCCAACCGTAAACCCGGCAAAGCAACGCGATTTCTAGGCAGGTTTGCAAAACGCATTTACGTGCCTTACGGCGTAAAAATTCCTCGCAAAAAGTCGGGGCAAGTGAAATATGCCGGCTATCCCGTCCGCGATGAAATAAAAAAATTGCCGCCGAGAACCGCAAAGGAATTTTTTGGATTTTCCCCCAACGCAAATTTACTGCTTGTATTAGGAGGAAGCCAAGGAGCAGCCGCGCTAAACGAGTGGGTAAACAACAACTTTGAAAGGCTGGCCGCCGAAAATATAGATGTCCTCTGTGTTTGCGGTCCGGGAAAGCACAAATTTGAAAACAAAAAAACCGTAGGTGGAGACGGCTCAATGCGCGAAATAAAATTTCTAGAGTTTTGCGACAATATGGCGGCGGCTATGTCGGCGGCGGAATTGTGCGTTGCCCGCGCCGGTGCCGGAACTATAGCAGAGCTTGCGCGTTGCAGAATCCCTTCAATAATAGTCCCCTACCCGTTCGCCGCGGACAACCACCAGCTTGAAAACGCAAATTGTTTTGAAAAGCAAGGCGCATGCGTAGTTCTTCCGCAAAACGATCTCCACAAATTATACGCGGAGGTTTTGAGGCTTATAAAAGATGAAAAGTTAAAAGCCACGATGCGCAAAAACCTAGAGCGCGTAGATGACTTGAACGACACATCAAAAATAGTTCGCGACCTAACAAATGTTGCCAGAGGGGATTTTGAGTAATGCGGGAAAATTTCTACATGGGGGGAGTTTGCGGAATGGGCATGGCTCCTCTAGCAGCATTTCTAAAGGAGGACGGCCGCGAAGTATTCGGTTTCGACGACACCCCTAATAGCGGAATAAAAGCTTCTCTAGAAAAACTCGGAATAGGCGTTTCAGATAAAATCGAGAGCGGAAGATTTTTCGATTTAATGGTAATAAGCTCCGCCCTGGCTAGGAGAAAAAACGAAATTCTAAAATTGTATCCGGATGCAAAAATTATCCGGCGCGGCGAATGCTGGGCAAAGCTGTGCGAGAACCGAAGATTGACGGCTGTCGTAGGAAGCCACGGCAAAAGCACCGTAAGCGCAATGATCGCCCATGCATCCCTAAAATTAAATTTGGATTGCGGCTTTTTAATAGGGGCCGTTCCAAACGATTTCCCCATGCATAGGTATTGCCCGGAAGGCGAAATAGTCGTTTCGGAGATAGACGAAAGCGACGGCACTATAGAAAATTTCCATCCTGAAGTCCTTGTTGCGCTAAATGCGGACCTTGACCACACCGACACTTACGCAGACTACGCAAGATTGGAAGACATGTTTGCAAGGCTCTTCGCTAGGACAAAAAGAAAGATATTATACCCTGCTCGTGACAAAACCCTTGAGCGCATCGCCGGGAAATACGCCGCTCGCTCGCGCGCTGTAGAAACCCCGCAGGATTTTATGGGCGCAAATGCCGCAATGGCTCTAGCCGCGCTAGAGGAAACCTTTGGTAAAAAATTCTGCCCGTCTGTATTTGAATCCTACAAGGGGCTTTTGAGAAGGCAGGAAATATTGTGCGACGGCGCGGAAATCTTTGCAATGGCAGACTACGCCCACCACCCAACCGAAATAAAATCGTTCATTGAATGGTTTTTGGGGAGGCATCCAGAAAATCCGTTGATATTTTTCCAGCCGCACAGATACACCAGAACCCGCAGGTTCGCCAAAGACTTCGCAGAAATACTCTCGGAATTCTCCGAGCGCGCGACTGTAGCCCTTCTTCCTGTCTATCCAGCAAGCGAAACATACGACGCCAACGGCTCTAGCCGCGCCATATTTGATTTGTGCCGCGAGGGAAGCATTATGCTTGTTAAACCAGAAGATTTCGGCAATATCATAGATGCGTTTAAAACTAAAAACGCCGGCGCTAAAATAAACATGGCAATCGTCGGCGCGGGCGATTTCTATTTCGAGGCAAAAAATTATTTCTTAAAACAAAATGAAAAAGCATCCAAAAATAGCCGTTTTTAGCGGAGGGATATCTCCAGAACGGGACGTATCAATCGTAAGCGGAAAAAACGTCGCGGAAGCGCTTTCAAAGAACTTTGAAGTACGCTCGATCGTATTGGAAAAAAACGAGATTCCTCAGGGATTGTCGCCCGAAGACTACGTCATTTTTCCCGCAATGCACGGAGACTACGGGGAAGACGGAACAATGCAAGCCCAACTTGACGAAGCCGGATTTTCGTACGCCGGCTGCGGAAGCCTCTCCAGCAGAATTTGCATGGTAAAGCCGGCTGCGAAAGCATTGCTGAAATTTGCCGGAGTAAATGTCGCAAACTCGGTTGAATTTGAAGCAAAAAGCAAACCCGACTCCGACAGCTTGGCAAAATTATTCCCAAACGGCGCAATAATAAAACCCGCTGACAAAGGAAGCAGCATAGGGCTTAAAATAGCGCGTACGCCCGGCGAGATGTCTGCAGCTCTGGAAAACCTAAAACCCGGATTTTGGATGGCGGAAGATTTCCGCAAGGGCAGAGAGTTCTCCGTGGGAGTCATTTACGGGAAAGCTGCCGGAATAGTCGAAATAAAGCCCGATGGAGGAGTTTACGATTTTAAGCGCAAATATACGTCGGGGTCGACCGCGTACGAGTTTCCCGCAAAAATTTCAGAAACCGCGCGCGCCGCAATCTGCAAAGCTGCTGAAACTGCTTTTAAGGTTTGCGGATGCAGAGACTTCTGCAGAGTAGATTTCATAATGACCGACGAATCCGCTCCGGATTTTATAGTGCTTGAAATAAATACGCTCCCTGGAATGACACCTACAAGCCTTCTTCCCAAAAGCGCCAGTTGCATCGGGCTAGATTTTGAATCTCTCTGCGCAAAACTAGTAGAGGGCGCGATAGAAAGGTTCAACCAAAGAAACCCCTAGTTGAATGCCAAAAAAGCAACATAAAGAACCCGCGACATGGCGGGACTTGAAAGACGGCTCATCTGCCTCTAAACGCCATGCGCCGCTCTCTTGGCGCGCCCGACTGCGTTCCGTATGGGTGTGGAGCAAGCGCCTGTGCGCGGCAGCAATGCTTGCGGCGATTTGCGCGGGTGCATACTACCTTTACCAGAATACATACATAGAAGAAATTTTTAGCGGGAAAACCGAACGCATAAAACAAATAGAGTTTAAAACAGACGGATACATAACCGGAAAATGGCTAAACGATTTCCTCAGAATCCCCGCGGAGTCAAAACTTAGCGATATAAATATTTTTGCCATAAAGCAGGCTCTGGAAAGCATGGGGCAAATAAACTCCGCAACAATAGAACGCGTCTATCCCGATATTTTGCGGATACTAATATCCGAACATAAACCTTTTATGCGGACTGCGGTTAAAATAGACTATCAAGTCAGGCTTTACGCTATGAGCCCGGACGGCGTATTTTTCCAACCAGTTTGCATTCCCGATGAAGTTCTTCAATCTATGCCATTTCTAGAAGGATATGTGCCGGTTTTTGAAGACAATGAACCAATGCGATATAAGAACGCCGCGCGCATAAACGAGTTTCTTAAGCTTGCAAAGCGCGCCCTCCCCGAAGAAGTTCAAAACTGGCGCGCCATAAACGTCTCGGAAATCGACAGCCTTACACTGCCGCTGATTACAGTTTCAAGAATAGACGGAGGAACCATAATTTTTGCGCCAAAAGAATTGGAAAAACAATTGGACAGACTGGAATATATCTTGCGCTACGCCAAAGAAAAACCTTTAAACAAAATAGAGCGCATAGACCTTTCGCTAAAGGAGCGCGCCGACGTTAAAATAGCCGATTAAAAAATTAAAATGAGCGACAGCAAAACCATAGCAGCTTTGGAAATAGGTACCGGAAAGATGCAAGTCTTTATCGGGGAAATCGTCGACGGCAAAACACTGAACTTTATAGGCAGCGGACAAGCCGCAACTGAAGGCGTTAAAAAAGCCGATATAATAGACGTCCGGCGCGCAGCAGCACAAGCCCAGGCGGCAATAGTAATGGCGGAACGCTCAACCGGAGCCTCGATAAGATCGGTCTGCCTGGGAATCAGCGGCACTCATATTAAAGGGTTCAGAAATATAGGCAGCGCAAGCGTTTCCGGAGCGGACGCAATCGTACGCGAAGAAGATGTGGAAAGGGCAAAAGACGACGCGCGCAGCAAAATACTAACCGAAGGCAAAAGCTACATACACCGGATTTGCTGCGGATATTACGTGGATGACAAGTTTACGCTGTCTCCTGTAGGGA
>FR901638.1:79721-91933 GCA_000438015.1 Coraliomargarita sp. CAG:312
CCTGTAGGGAAAACAGCCTCGCGCATAGACGCCGAATACTGGATGATGTACGGGGACAGCGACAAACTGTCCGACGCAATACACGTGGTCCAAAGTTTCGGGCTCGAAGTCGAATATCTCGTTTTCTCAGCCCTCGCGTCGGCAATAGCCGTGACAAACGCAGAGCAAAAAAACAACGGAGTTCTTGTCGTCGACATAGGCTGCGGGACGTCGGATTACGTCCTGTACAAACATGGAAGGCCCATGCAGGCTGGAGTTATTCCAATAGGCGGGGACCATATAACAAACGATCTTTCATACGGAATAAGGCTGTCCCGCGCAAACTCGGAAAGAATCAAACGCCATTGCGGCAAAGCCACGATAACAGAAGACGAAAAAAGCGAAAAATTCTGGAGCTTCGGAGACAAGCAAATCGGCGACAAGAAAATTTCTATGGACGCCATAAACAAAGTCATCCGCGCGCGCCTGGAGGAATTGTTCCTATTGCTGAGGGACGAGCTTAACGACTTTATGGGAAATGATTCCATAAAGGAAGTCGTTTTAACTGGAGGAACATCAAACCTAATTGGAATATGCGAACTAGCTTCCGCCGTTTTGGGAA
This sequence comes from Coraliomargarita sp. CAG:312, assembly GCA_000438015.1. Lineage (GTDB taxonomy): Bacteria > Verrucomicrobiota > Verrucomicrobiia > Opitutales > Intestinicryptomonadaceae > Merdousia. The sequence goes on from FR901638.1 coordinate 80,323, forward strand.
TTCCTTGCTCCCAGGGAAAATTCGACAGCTCCGTGCGCCCGAATTTGCGGCACCAAGAATTTGCCACCGCCCTTGGCCTGCTGGAATACGCAAGGGAACAGGAGGCAAATAAGCAGTCTTCCAATTCTTCCATCTTCGACACATTCGCAAAATTTTTCAAACGATGAGCCAGGAAATTCCGCAACAGAGAAAACTGAAAATCCGCATAGCAGGCGTCGGAAGCGCCGGCGTGGAAATGTTAAAGGAAATAAACGCATCGGGACGCTCAGACGCGACTCTAGTGGCAATCGATACCGACCTCTCAACGCTAACACAGAGCGGAATAAAACATATTTTGCCGTGCGGGGGAGAAATTACAAACAATCTCGGATGCGGCGGAGACCCAAATGTCGCAAAAGAGGCGGCCGTCGCAAATTTACAATCGTTAAAGGCTGTCGTAAACAATGCCGATTTTATTGTAATACTTTCCGCTCTGGGTGGGGGAACTGGCAGCGTCATAGCCCCTATACTTTCAAAACTCGCTTTTGAAAGCGGAATAAAATTCATAGTAAACTTTTGCATTCTTCCGCTAGAAATGGAAGGAAGCGAACGCGTGTCCCTAGCCCAAAAAGCGTTTAAATATTTGCATAAGCGCAGCAATATAGCCGTATCCCTGCCAAACGACATTATTATGTCCAGCCGGAACAAAACGCTAAAAGAAGCGTTTGGCGAAGCAAACAAATGCGTCGCAAACGCTGTTTGCTCAATGTTGGACATGATCTCCGGAAACGGAATAATAAATACCGATTTCCCAACGCTGAAAAAAATCTTCCCGGAACACGGCGAGAACTCGTTTTTTGCATACGGCTGCGGCTTCGGAGAAAACGCTGCCGAAGACGCCGTAATAGACTTAAAGAAATGCCCTCTGCTTTCCGGAAATTCTCCGGCAGCCAAAAACCTCCTCATAAACATAGTATGCGGCGAAAGCATGGAGATGAATAAGACTCGGCTGCTTTTAGAATCCGTAAAAGACTGTTTTAAAGCCAGCGCTAAAACCGGATTCGGCATAAAAGTAAATCCGGACTACGACTCGAAAATCGAAATAACAGCCATAGGAACGTTGCAAAATCCGGGCGAAATTCTTTCAGTCTGCAAAAAAACATCAGAAATTCCAGCCTGTCCTAAAAACCCCGAACATATAGTTTCAAACGAAAAAAATACCGATAACTCCGCTGAAAGCACCGTCGACTCTCCGCAATCAGGAATTAAATCCCCCCAAAGGCGCCTTTCCACAAGAATTCCCGAAGAATCGCCTTCTGAAAGCCAAGAACCCACTGCATCCGAGCCCCCTGAAACAATGCAAGCCCCACAACCTGCCCCCCGCCCTGTGACCGAAGACGAGGAGCCGCCTAAAAAACGCCGGGGATTTTTTGTGTTTGGAAAGAAAAAAGGCGATTTAAAGCAGGAACAGCCGGTGGCAACACAGAGTGAATTCAAATTCGTGGAAAAGTCCCAGCAAAGGGGTTTTTTTGAAGATACCCCCCCCAACATGCGAAACGGCGAAGATCTTGATGTTCCCACTTTTATGCGCCGAAATATAAAAATCAACGTCTCATAAAAGACATATTAACATCAATCCAACCGCAGGCAGCAAATACTTAATGTTTCGCATAGATAATTTACTCTCCCCAGACGCATAAAATTTACAGGTGTCTAAAGCCGGCAATATACCGGCTAAACGCAAATATAAAATAGCCGATTCATCTCGGCTTTTACTTGTCGAACGCAATTTCCTGCGCAAAGAGCAGCAATGCAATTACACATCCCCAATCGGTCATCCAATAGGATATCCCATGCCAGATTCTGCGAAAAAAGAACCATGCGCAGATTTTAACAGCTTAACAAAAGCCCAGAATAACCGATATGTTGGAATGCGCGCATAAAGTTAAAAGGCTCAAGTTGTTTGTCCGGTGGAAGCGTTTAAAATTAGGAGCAAACCGGTATCTCAACAGAATTAGACCCTGTTTTAACGGTACAACCCAATGCTCATGGATGTTTGTGCGAACAAATCAAAAGTCTCGCGAATTCCATTAACTTTCGACGCCCATATATCTATGGAAGCGGAAAAATGCGGTTTCGCAAAATAAGGCATTAAAGCGCACCCCCAAGCCCGCCAAGTAGAAGGCACCTTACGCACGCAAAAAAATAATAAGCAAAAATTGGCATAATTATTTCAATTTTATTTTATTCACACCGCTAGAGCTCCGACAAAATGAAGCCCCCAATAAAAGTCACCGTGACCGGATCTACAGGACAGATAGGATACTCACTGCTGTTTAAAATTGCCAACGGAGAAATGTTCGGCAAAGACCAGCCAATAGATCTAATGATGCTTGGAGTCTATCCAGGCGCCGGAGCGGCACGCGTGGGACTGGCTATGGAGCTAGAAGACTGCGCTTATTCCCAACTCAATTCCCTCGCATCAACTACCGATTTGGACGAGGGGTTTGGTGATGCAAATTGGATAATTATGTTGGGATCATCTCCTAGAAAAAAAGGAATGGAACGAATAGATTTATTAAGGCAAAACGGGAGAATGTTTGCAAGCCAAGGCAGAAGCATAGACAAAAATGCAGCCCAAGATGCAAAAATATTGGTAGTCGGCAATCCTTGCAACACAAACGCCCTCATTGCAATGTCAAACGCAGCAAGAATTCCGCGCGAAAGATGGTTCGCGTTGACACGCCTGGATGAGAATCGCGCAAAAGCCCAACTGGCAAAAAAAGCGGGAGTCAAGGCGGGCGACGTAAAGAATATGTGCGTTTGGGGCAATCATTCAAACACGCAATTCCCCGATTTTACAAACGCCACAATTTGCGGCAAACCAGTTTCAGAATTTATAAGAGATGAAAATTGGCTCGAAAACGACTTTATAAAAATTGTCCGCAACCGCGGAAGCGCAATCATAGAAGAGCGCGGAGCCTCAAGTGCCGCAAGCGCTGCAAGCGCGGTCGTAGACACAGTCCATTCGATAATTTTTCCAACCCCCAAAGGAGACTGGCACAGCGTAGGAGTTTGCTCCGACGGAAGCTACGGTATAGAAGAGGGTCTGATATGTTCCATGCCCATAATAAGCGACGGGAAAAATTGGAGCATAGACAAATCGCTAAAGATAAATAATTTTGCGCGCAGCCAAATAGACGCCTCGGTGGAGGAACTAAGAAATGAACGCGACATGTTTAATTCACTAGTATTTTAACATCTTTCACACGGGTTGTTAAAACGCCTGGATAATAAATCAAAGCCTTGGAAAATTACCCCAAATACAAAAAAATCAGGTTTTTTATGCGAGCAAAATTAAGCCGGGCATCCCGTTAAAATTAAAAACATTTACAAAAAATCCTAATTAAAAGATTCGCGCGCATTATACCTCCTAATTTTATGCGGCATCTTTTCTACTCCCGACTACTCTAACAGCAAGAGCCGTGACAGCAAAAGAAACAAGAGTTGCAAACATAATCCATATAAAGAATCCGGAATATCCAATTAACGACTGTATTTTACCGCTGAACATTCCGGGAATTATTATGCCTAACGCCATTAATGAAGTGCAGATAGCATAGTTCGAAGTTTTATTCCTGCCTTTCGATACAAAAATCAAAAACACCATGTATCCTGCAAAGCCAAAACCGTATCCGAACTGTTCCACGGCTATAAGCAAAGTTATTAAAATGTTTGAATCCGGAATGCATGTTGCCATATAGACATATATTATATTCGGCAAATTAATTGCGGCAGCCATAGGCCATAGAGACTTTTCCAGACCTCTTCCGGAAATAAAAATACCTCCTAAAATTCCTCCGCATAAGAGAACCGCAGGCGCAACAGTCCCATATATCAAACCTATTTCCTCCAAAGACAATGAAAGCCCTCCTTGAACTTGCGGATCGAGCATAAACGGCTGAACTACCCTTATTAACTGCGCCTCCGCAAACCTGTAAAATAAAATAAACGCCAATATCGGCAAAATATCGCGCCTTACAAAAAAATCCCTAAACGCCGATTTTATATTGCCTAAAATTTCGGAAATATCCGCTCCGGTACGCGCTATATCCTCGTACGGCTTAGGAAGGGTGAATTTAAAAAGAGGCAAACAAATAGACAATATAGCCGCGCATAAAAGAAAAGAAACCGCCCATCCGCCAGCAACACCGGCACTGAAAACATTTTGCGACCAACCGGCAACAACAACCATAGCGCCTTGCCCGAAAAGCACCGCAGCCCTGTAAAACGCGTTTCTAATGCCCACAAAAAAAGACTGCCCGCGCTCGTCCAATGCAAGCATGTAAAACCCGTCTGCGGATATGTCGTATGTGGCTGAAGCAAAGCCCAAAATCCAAAAAACGACGGCACTTGCAATAGCCCACACGCTAATAAACTGAACTGCCGCAAGCGAGAAAAACGAAAATAGGAATACAGCCAAGCACCATAAGATCCATCTTCGTTTTGTTGAAATGGAATCGACTAAAGGCCCCCAAAAACCTTTCAACATCCACGGAAGATATAGGAGGCTTGTCAACATGGCAACCTCGGCATTCCCCATTCCCATGGATTTATAATATGTGACGGACAAACTGCCTACTATCGCATTGGGAAGCCCCTCTATAAAATAGAGTTGCGGAAGCCATCCCCATGCGGATTTTATTCTGTTTTGACCGCCCTCCATCTGCATCGATTCTAATCGTAAAACTGCGCCTTATATTCGGGAACGACGGTAAATATAAAACGTTTAAGCTCGTTTACGCTCTTTGTGTCGACGTTCTTTTTGATGTCGGAAATTATCTTCTCAACCTCGCCGTAGCTTGGCATTTCAGAAACAAAACCGTATATGCGCGGATTCGGCGTGTCAACCAAGGATTCGTTTTTGTGCTGTATCTCCTCGTACAACTTTTCTCCGGGACGCAGCCCGATTATTTTTATTTGTATGTCGACATCTGGCTCAAGCCCGCTCAACCTAATAAGCTGCCTTGCCAAGTCGATAACCTTAACCGGCTCTCCCATATTCAAAACGAAAATCTCTCCGCCGTAAGCTTGCGCTGCGCATTGGAGAACTAATCCCACGGCTTCGGGAATAGTCATGAAATAACGCGTGACTTCCGGGTGTGTCACAGTCACCGGGCCGCCGTGGGAAATTTGCTTTTTAAATGTGGGTATTACGCTTCCGGAAGACCCCAAAACATTTCCGAACCTAACAGCCACAAAAATCGTTTTATTTCCGGGGCGCGACTGCATTGCTTGAATTGCCTTTTCTGCCAAGCGTTTTGACGCGCCCATAACATTAGTCGGATTTACTGCCTTGTCGGTGGAAATCAGGAGAAACTTTTCAACATTATTTCTGCTCGCAACTCCGGCCAAAATCCATGTGCCAAGAGTATTGTTTTTCAATGCCTCGCCCGGCTGCGACTCCATCATCGGAACATGTTTGTGCGCTGCCGCGTGAAATATAATATTGGGACGGTACTTTGAGATAACAGCCTCCATTCGAGCTTCGTCCGCAACATTTCCGACAAGCGGTTTTATCTTTGCGCCAAATTCATAGTCCAGAATTTCCTGCTCAACCTGGAATAGCTGAACCTCGCAGTGGTCCACCATTATCAATAGCTCCGGAGATTTCGACGCTATTTGCCTGCAAAGCTCGCGGCCTATGCTTCCACCCGCCCCGGTGACCATTACAATCTTGCCTTGTATCATTTTGTCTATGGCAAGATCGTCCAATTTTACGGGTTCGCGCCCCAAAACGTCTTCTATGTCGACGTCGCGCAACAAAGAGGCCTTTACCCTTCCCGACGCCAAATCGTGGTACGAAGGAACAATGCTAGTTTCTATACCGATTTTATGTAGAGCTGAAATTATCTTGGATATGCGCTGGCCGGAAAATCTAACAGAAGCGATTATGGCCCTGTCGATTTTAAACCCGCTTACAAAATTAGACATGTTGCCTTCAAGGGGAGCTACTTCAATGCCCATAATTTGCTTTCCCCACTTTTGCGGATCGTCGTCTAGAAACAGAACAGGCAATATGCCTAAATTCTTGCGCGCAATCAAATCCGCGGCAAGCGACGTTCCAATGTCCCCAGCTCCGATTATCATGACCCGCTTGGGCGAATGCGTTGCGCCTTTTTCGACCATAGAACGCTCTCTGTACATCCGCATTACAATTCTAGCGGAACCAAAAATGACCATTGACAGCAGCATATCCGAAAGAATAACGCCGCGCGGAATAATGGGAACTCCTGCATTGAAAAATAAAAAATAGTTTAGAGCCAGCAATGTGACCGCCGAAAACATCATAACCCAAAATATTTTTATGACGTCCGGAATATGGAAGAAAGTCATCAACCCCTTAAACTGGCCGAATATGAGAAGGTAAAAATATTTTACGGCCAGAACCACAAATAAGAATCCGATAGGATTGTATTCTCCCAAAATTTTAAAATTGAAATCGAATCTCAATAGATAAGCCGAAAAGAACGAAGCCACTATCATAATGCCGTACATTATGAATATTACCAGCGTTCTTATCGAAAAATCCGGCAACATCTGCGCCTTTAAAAGCGCCTTTATTGATGAAACTATTTTAGAACGCATAATCCGCTTACCAATCGGCTTTCCAGGTTTCATTGCCGGTGCCAGAGCCGTTCATATGCTTTCCCAAATCGTCCTCGTCGCCAAAATATGCCGGATCGTTCCATTTCGGGAATATGTCGCTCATGCTGCAGCCAGACAATGCCACAGCTAGAAATATTGCAAAAAGGCTTAAAAGTTTTCTTATCATATTGAGGTTAAAAATTATTTTATTAATTAAACGCCGCCATGCATGTTTTGCAAGATTTTATCATGCTATATGCCGTCGGTTTTTTCCTGTTCAAGCATCGCCATTTCAAGTTCGGAGGCGCATTTTTCCCAGTCGGCGTACAGCGAGTCTATTTTCGACTTCAAGGCGTTGTAGTGTTCCGTTGTGGAAGCGCATTGCGCGCCTTTTTTAAAAAAATCAGGCGAGGACATTTCAAGCTCTACTTTAGCCAAATCGCTCTCGGCAAGCGATATTTTAGATTCAATGCCAGCTATTTCGCGTTTTATCTTCGATATCTCGGCGCGCTTTTGCGCTGCAATAATCCTCCTCATTTTTTGGTCGGAAACCTTCTTTTCCCCGGAAGCCCGAGACGGAGAGCGCAAGGCTATCTTTCCTTCGGATTTCAAACGCCCGACATAATCGCTTAAATTTCCGGGGAAAATTCTCAATCCGCTTGGGCTAAGTTCCATAACCTTTCCTACAACCGGATCTAGGAAGTCCCTATCGTGGCTGACAATGAGGGCCGTCCCAGAATAAGCCGACAATGCCTTCTGCAACACGGACTTTGAATTCATATCGAGATGGTTCGTAGGCTCGTCCAGAATTAAAAAGTTAAAATCTTTTAAAAGCATTTTCGCAAGCGCCAACCTATTTTTCTCGCCGCCGGAAAGAACGGACACGCGCTTAAATACATCGTCGCCCTTAAAAAGAAATGCGCCAAGCAGGCCACGAACCTCTGATTTGCGCTCAAGCGGAGCGGCATTTAGTGCTTCAGTCAAAACGTCGTTTGAACGGTCCAGCTCGTCTGACTGGTGCTGGGCAAAATACGACATGCCTACATTCAATCCTAATGAAACCGTTCCGGAATCCGCGGGCAGCTCACCTGCTATTATTTTAGCCAGAGTACTTTTCCCGGCGCCGTTTACACCGACAAGCGCGACTTTCTCTCCGCGTTCAATCCGAAACGAAATGCCGCCCAACACCTTATGCCCACCGAAAGCCTTGTTCACGCCTGAGACCTCCAACACAACCTGGCCGCAGCGGCGGGGTTCGGGGAAGCGGAAGCTAATCTTCGATACGTCTTCCTCCTCCACTTCGATGCGCTCTATTTTATCCAGGGCCTTTACCCTGCTTTGCACTTGGGCGGCTTTTGTTGCCTTATACCTAAATCTCTCTATAAACTTTTCAGTCTTTTCAATTGCCTTTTGCTGGTTTTGGGCGGCGCGCAGCAAATGGGATCTCCTTGCCTGCGAATCTTTCTCGAAAAAATCGTAATTGCCTGCGTACGAGTCTATGCGTCCTCTGGAAACATGCAGGGTTCTATTAGTAAGAGAATTCAAAAAAGCCCTGTCGTGGCTGACTACTATTATGGCGCCCTCATATCCGCAAAGATAGTCCTCCAGCCATGCCACGGACTCTATGTCCAAATGGTTTGTAGGCTCGTCCAACATCAATAGTGAAGGCTCCTTTAATAAAAGTTTAGCAAGAGCGATTCTCATTTGCCATCCGCCCGAAAACTCAGAACAAGGCCTGCCCATATCCGAAGGCTTGAATCCCAACCCGTGCAATACCGTTTCCACGCGCGAGCGCAATTTAGATTCTTCTGCATCTTCAAGCTTGCGCACAACCTCGCCCATCGTAAAAATCGCGTCGGAATATTCAGGAGAACCAACCGGAGCGGATCGCAGAATTTCATCGGCCTCATCGCGTTCCCTGCGCAATTCCAAAACATCCGCAAAGGCTGATTCTACTTCGTCGTACAAAGGGCGGCTTCCGGCTACTATGGCTTCCTGCGGAAGATATCCCACAGTAGCATATCTGGGCTTTATTATGCATCCGGAATCCAATTGTTCCTCTCCGGCTATGACGCGCAAAAGAGTCGTTTTCCCGGCGCCGTTGGAGCCGACAAGCCCTATCCTGTCGCCCTTATTGACGACAACCGTGACGGAATCGAAAATTTTTCTGGCTCCGTACGCCAAAGCAATCTCTTTTAGCTCTATCATTTTATTACATTAAAAGCCAGTCATCCTATTTACATTAGCCAGCTCTTGCAACTTTTTTTTAGGCCGGCAACCCTCGCCGCACCCGATATTTGCCCAACAAAAAAGATTTCTCAGAAGAAAACCCCAAATAAAATGACTGGAGCAATCCCGGAACTTTAAATTGCCATAAAGGTTTTTTGCGAAGAAAATACTTTTATATCGCGCAAAAAAGAGTATAAAAGCCGCTTAATAATAATCTCAGGCAAACGCTTGCCTCAAGCGGCAGAAATTTACAAAAATAAAATCCACATGTCAGAGCCACAAAAAGAAGAAAGAATCGTAGCCCTCCTTCACGGCCCCGATCGAGCCGGAATAGTTGCAAGAGTGTCGGGATGGATTTACGCCCGCGGCGGAAATATTTTGCACGCCGACCAGCATAGAGACCGCCAAGAAGGCATATTCTTTCAGCGCGTTGAGTGGATTCCGGTAGGAAATGTAGACGAGGAAATCAAGCTATTTGAGGAGTTCGCGCACGCTGATTTGCAAATGGAAACCAAAATGTACCGGTCTTCGAGCAAGCCAAAAGTAGCTCTGATGGTATCCAACTTTGAGCATTGTTTTAGCGATCTGGTGCTGCGCTGCCGCTCGGGAGAAATCGCATGCGACATATCGTGCGTAATATCAAACCACGAAAAGTTGCGCCCCATGAGCGAAATGTTCGGGCTAAAATATTTCTACACTCCCATATCAAAAGAGACGAAGGCCGAAACAGAAAAGCGCCAGCTGGAAATTATCAGGGAAAGCGGGGCCGAGCTTGTGGTAATGGCGCGCTATATGCAAATATTGAGCGAAAGATTCCTAGATTCAGTGGGAATTCCCGTCATAAACATACACCATAGTTTTCTGCCTGCTTTTGCCGGCGCAAAGCCCTACCACAAAGCTTACGAGCGCGGTGTAAAACTTATTGGCGCCACAGCCCATTACGCTACAAAAGACCTCGACGAAGGCCCAATTATCGCCCAGCTAGTCACCAGCGTAAACCACCGCCACAATGTCGAGGACTTAATGCGCAAGGGACGGGAACTTGAGAGGGAAGCGCTCGCATGCGCAGTAAGATGCCATGTGGAGGGCCGAATCCTCACATACAAGAATAAAACTGTCGTCTTCGACTAGCCGCTATTACACGCTATCATATTTTATGGACGCTCCCAAAGTTCAAAATCTTCCACAGGAACTAAACTTTAAAATAAGCGTTCTTGTTTTTGTTAGGAACGCCCAAGACAAGCTGTTGCTAATAGAGCGTCTAAAAGAGCCTAATAAAAATTGTTGGAGCCCCATAGGCGGAAAGCTGGAAATGCGCCTGGGAGAGTCTCCGTTTGAATGCGCAATCCGCGAAACCCGAGAGGAAATAGGATTGGAAATATCCGAAGGCGACCTCCATCTATTTTCCATGATAAGCGAGAAAGCCTATGAGGGAAGTTGCCATTGGCTTATGTTCTTGTTCGACTGCAAGAAACGCATTGACTCTCTTCCCCGAAACATTTCAGAGGGCTCTTTTGCATTTTTTGAATACGGAGAAATAATGTCAGGGAGAATAAAAATCCCCGAGACAGATCGGACGCTCCTTTGGAATATATGGGAAAAGCACCGCGACGGGATGGTCGTATTGCGCGCGGATTGCGGAAACATTTTAACGTCAAAAATAGAACAAGTTATTTAAACCAATGAACCAAGATAATAAAATATTGGATATTTTCAGGCAAACCGGCGCCTTAATGGAGGGCCATTTCATACTGCGCAGCGGACTCCACAGCGGACACTTTTTTCAATGCGCGCGAGTATGCGAACATATGGACAGGGTGACAGAACTAGTTTCAATGCTGGTAAAAAAACTCGGCGACATAGACTGCCAAACGGTCATAGCGCCTGCCATGGGCGGCTTGGTTTTAGGGCAGGAAGTCGCAAGGCAGATGGGGAAAAGATTCATATTTGCGGAGAAAAAAGACGATAAACTCTGCCTGCGACGCAATTTTCAAATAGCCCAAGGCGAAAAAATATTGATTATAGAAGATGTAATAACTCGAGGAGGCAGAGTTCAGGAATGCATCGACATAGTTAAAGCCCACGGCGGGAAGCCGGTAGCTGTTGCCGTCTTGGTAGACAGAAGCGAAGGCAAAACAAAATTCGAGATTCCGCACACAAGCCTCCTTGAATTCTCTTTCCCGACATACGAAGCGGATAAAATTCCGCCTGAGCTCGCAAAAATAGAAGCCGTCCATCCCGGTTCATAATACGGGTTCATGGTAAATGTTAAACTCGGGTTTCCGGTCGACTCTGCGGCAATCCAGTTTAATATATCCGTAATAATATAAAGAACTTCGAAAATTTTGCGCAAAGCAATTCCGTTCTCATGCCGGATAGACTTCGGCTAACTTGGAAACAGAAAGGACGAGGTTTCATTTTCCATAAAACAAACGTTTCCCCAATGGAGATTGCCCGTATTCTCGATGGGGTTATCGTTTGATTTTCCTAAAAACAACCCCTTCCGAAATGTCCTGGCCGCCTAAGAATGCGAATCTTCAACGCCGCCTATAATTCTGAAGTGCCGTGCAAGCGAGGGGAAAGGATATGATTTCCATAAATTGCAGCAAGAAAGCTGTAAAAATGCATTTCGCGTTCTTCTTTGCCGCGCCTGCGCGTTTGATGATAAGGTTTTTCGCAAAAACATCAAATATTTAAATTTATAAGACCCGCAATACTCAAAAAGTGTAGAGGCTATTATTGCCGCCTAAAATAG
>FR901638.1:91984-96353 GCA_000438015.1 Coraliomargarita sp. CAG:312
GGGAAAAATAAGCCCGCCTACATCTTCGCATGCAATGCCGATTCAGAGACCGCGCTAAATCTAAGCCTGAGAATCAAATATGCGTATCACAAAAGGTTCGCTTGAAACAACCGGCAAATTCGAAAGAGATTCGCAAGCCTTTTTTATTGCGCCTTCAGTCGTCTTATGCGTCGTCATTACAAGCCAAGCCTTGCCGCTAGAATCGTGCTTGCGCTGCTGGAGAAGTTTTATGGAGATGTCTTCCTTCGCTAAAACAGATGCGATAGTCGCCAAAACTCCCGCTTTGTCCTCAACCTCAAAACGTAAGTAAAAATCTCCGTCAACCTCATCCAGAGTCGCCATGCGCGGTTCGTCCAGATCGGGGAACGTCATTTGAGCGGGAGCGCCAAGAAGGTATTTCAAGGCGTCGGAAATATCCGCAATTACCGCGCTGGCAGTGGCATCCTGCCCCGCGCCGCGGCCGATATGCACCGTGCGACCTACAACGTCGCCGCTCAGGGAAACGGCGTTGTAAACCTCGTTGACGTTTGCAACAACGTCAGTAAGAGGAAGCAGCGCGGGATACACCGACGCAAATAATGCGCCGTTTTCCAATTTTCTTATTGCCGCTATGAGTTTTACGCGACAGTTGAAATCGCGCGCCCAAATCATATCCTCCAAACGTATTCCGCGGATTCCGGAAACAAGCATTTTATCTGTGCCTATCCAACATCCGTGCGCCAGATACGCAAGAATCGCAATCTTATGCGCGGCATCCCAGCCGTCTATATCGAGCGACTCGTCCGCCTCCACATATCCCAGCCTTCTGGCATCTTTCAGAATGGCTTCATAAGTGGCGTTTTCGCGCTCCATCCGCGTTAAAATATAATTGCATGTGCCGTTTAGTATTCCGTATATCAGCGAAAATCTGTTGGCGATAAGCCCTTCGCGCAAAACTTTTATTATCGGAATCCCCCCTGCGACACTAGCTTCAAAAAAGTAAGCGCCGCCGCCTTTGCGGGCTTCGGCAAAAATTTCTGCGCCGTGGCTGCATATTACGGCCTTATTTGCGCTAACGACCACTTTGCCGGCGCGGAGAGCAGCTAGCGTAAGCTCTAAAGCCTTGCCGGTTCCGCCCATTAGCTCGCAAACTATGTCTATGGACGGGTCGTTTATTATTTCGTAAGGATCAAGCGTCAGTTTCGATTCCGGTATTTCAACCGCGCGGCGCTTTGAAATGTCGCGCACGCACGCCTTTGCAAGTTCAAACTCGCCGCCTAGCCTTTGCTTCATTATGTCGCGATTGGCCTGCAGGTGCTTCCAAACGCCCTGCGCGACGGTTCCCATACCTAGAAATCCTATTCTGAAAATTTTGCCTGAATCCATAAAAATGCGCGCCTGCGAAACGGCAAGCAAAGTTAAAATCTATTTTCCGTACCTTTTATGAGGCGGGAAATGTTGCTTCTATGCCTATATATTATGCCAGCCGCAATAGCCAAAGAGAGATAGACATGCACCCCGGGGCATCCGTACAAGAATGCCGCAGCCACTGGCATTGATATAGCCATAGCAATGGAAGCCAAAGAAACGTAGCGGGTCGAATAGAAAACAACCAGCCATACGATAAGCGCTATTAGAATAGCCGCCCACATGACCGCAAGTAGCCCGCCGATTGAAGTTGCCACGCCCTTGCCGCCCCTGAATTTTATAAATACGGAAAAACTGTGCCCAATTATGGCCGACACAAGCCCAACGTAGCAAAGCGACTGCGGGTCGGAAAGCTGTATTCCGAAAAATTCCGAATGGAACACCCAAAATGTCGCCAGAAAGCCTTTTGCTGCATCCAAGATAAAACAAATGTTTCCCGCCCATTTGCCGCAAGAGCGCTTTACGTTAGTGGCCCCCGGATTTCCGCTGCCGACTTTAAAAATATTCACCCCGCAAAAGCGGGCAATAATCACGGCAAACGGGATTGCCCCTAAGAGGTATCCCGTCGCCGCAACTATGATGAAATCCAAAAAGTCCATAATAGGCTATTCGAAATCTACCACCCGAACAACATTTACATTGTCCAAAGCGTTGAGTTCGGCAACCGCGTCGGAAGACGGAGTTGTGTCGAGCTCGTAAATGCTCAAAGCAAAGGGACCGTCCTCTGCGCGGCTGAGCGTCATATTTGCGATATTGCAACCATATTTGCCGATAATAGTTCCAATTGTGCCAACCATTCCGGGCTTGTCGTCGTTAAGAAGCAATATCACGCATTTGCTCAGCGGATTAAGCTCTACATTATGAGAGTTTACGCGCACTATGCGAGGCTTTGCGCTCTTGCCCATAACTGTTCCAGCAGCGCTGTGGGTTGCGCCGTTTTCGCAAATCGCAGCAACTTCTACGAGCTCGGAATAGTCAGTTTCGGCATTGCTGTTTATGCTTTCGACTTCAATTCCCAAATGCTTGATTTTTGCAGGTGCGTTTACGTCGTTTGCATTTTCGGAAATTTTGCTCAAGTACCCCTTTTGGACTGCAAGAGTCAACAGCTTGTTGTCGATATTTCCCAGTTTTCCGAAGTATTTAATTGTAAGTTTCTTTACCCTCTCCTGTGAAATCTGCTGGATAAACTGCCCCAACTTCTCGCAAAGAGTTATATAGGGAGAAATCTGCTTCATGGATTCCGCGTCTATGCTCGGCTTGTTTATGGCGTTGCGTATTGCTCCGCCTTTGAGGGCGTCGGCTATGACTTCCGCAACCTCTATGCCGCAGCTTTCCTGGGCTTCTTTCGTGGACGCTCCCAAGTGGGGGGTGAGAACAAGGTTCGGGAAATCGCGCAGGGGGCTGTCTTTAGCAAGAGGCTCTGATTCGTAAACGTCGAGCCCCGCCGCCGCTACTTTTCCGCTCTTTAAGGCTTCAACCAAAGCGGACTCCTTTATAATTCCGCCTCGGGCGCAATTAAATACGCGCACGCCTTTTTTCATCATTTCAAAGGCTTTTTCATCAAGCATATACTTGGTAGCCTCTGTAAGCGGCATATGGACTGTTATATAATCGGCGCGCTTAAAGGCGTCTTGCAGCTCGACTATCTCAACGCCCAAAGTTTTTGCCCGCGCCTCAGTAAGGAAGGGATCGTACGCTATAACTTTCATCCCGAAAGCCATTGCGCGCTTTGCAACTTCCGCGCCAATTCGTCCCATTCCGAGAACAGCCAAAGTCTTATTTTTTAATTCCGTTCCCTTAAAAGATTTCCTGTCCCAAACCCCGTTATGTATGGAGGCATTTGCTTGGGAAATCGGACGGGTTCCGCAAAGCATATGCGTGAACGTAAGTTCAGCTGTGGCAATTGTATTGCCGGTTGGAGTATTCATTACCACCACGCCTTTTTCGGATGCGGCGGGGATGTCTATATTGTCGACGCCCACTCCCGCCCTTCCTACGGCTTTCAACTGCTTTGCGCACGCCAGAACGTCCGCCGTAATTTTAGTTTCGGAGCGGACGATTACCGCGTCCGCGTCTTTTATAAGCTCTTTCACCTGTTCGGGAGTCGAGCCGTAGGCTTCGACCGTTTCGAAGCCCTCGTTTTTCAACAATTCAACGCCTTTTGGCGAGATTGGATCTGCTACCAGTACTTTTAATGTTTTTTTCATGTCAAATTTGTTAATCGCGGGACTGTTTTCCAACTCGATTAACATTGGTAGAAGCTGACACGCCCCAAAATTTTGTCAAGCCGAAACGGGGAAGCGGCTCCGCCGCCATCAAATCCGCCACTTCCAAGGCTTTTATTTCCGCCTTCGAAGGATGCGCCTCCGCCCTAAGCAAACCTCGCGCAACCGCCCTGCTATTTCTGGGGAAAGCTCCAAATCGGCTGCAAGCGGCGCGCAAGAAGCCTCATTTGCCCTTCATTTGACTTTTCCACTCCTTGATTTCCCCCAATCTGGCTTTATATTTTTTCTCCAGCCCCTCCTCGGTGGGGCGGTAATATTGTCTGCCTTCAAGAGAATCTGGCAGGCACTGCATATCGGCAAGCTTGTCTTTCATATTATGGGCGTATTTATAGCCTTCGCCGTATCCAAGCTCCTTCATCAGCCGCGTCGGGGCGTTGCGTATTACGAGCGGAACGGGTTCGGCAAGCTGTTTTAGCGCGTCGCTCTTGGCGCTCTCGTACGCCAAATACAAGGCATTCGACTTCGGCGCCATCGACATGTAAACCACGGCGTGGGTCAAATGGACGGAACACTCGGGCATGCCCAAGAAATGGCATGCCTGGTAGGCGTCGACAGCAACCCCCAGCGCCTTTGAATCCGCAAGCCCTACATCCTCCGAAGCAAATCGGACAATCCTGCGCGCGACATAGAGCGGATCTTCGCCCGCCTCAAGCATCCTGGCAAGCCAATATACCGCC
>FR901638.1:96367-109143 GCA_000438015.1 Coraliomargarita sp. CAG:312
AATATACCGCCGCGTCGGGGTCGGAATTGCGCATGGATTTATGGAGAGCCGATATCAGGTTGTAATGCTCCTCACCGCCCTTGTCGTACAAGAGCGACTTTTTTGACGTGCACTGCTCCAATATTTCCGGAGTAATTTCCACGCGCCCGCCACCGCGCGAAATTCCATTTAAAACCAACATTTCAAGCGTGGAGAGAGCAGCCCGGGCATCGCCGTTTGCAAAGACTGCTATAGCCTCCAACATTTTGTCCGGCATTGAAATTTTCATTCCGCCGAATCCGCGTTCGTCGGTCAGAGCGCGAGAAAGAAGCCGCACCAATTCATCTTCTTTCAGTGCATTCAAAACAAACACCTTGCAGCGCGAAAGAAGCGCGCCGTTTATTTCAAATGACGGATTTTCGGTTGTCGCGCCTATCAATATAATGCTGCCTTTCTCAACAAACGGCAAAAACGCATCCTGCTGCGCCTTGTTAAACCGGTGGATTTCGTCCACAAAAAGTATCGTCCTGCCTCCGAAGCTTCCATTTTGCTCGGCGCTTTGCATAACGGAGCGTATTTCCTTTATTCCGCTTGTCACCGCCGAAAAATCGACAAATTCCGAACGCGTCTTGTTTGCTATGATTCTGGCGAGCGTAGTCTTGCCGACACCGGGAGGCCCCCAAAAGACCATCGACGAAATCTTATCGCCCTCTATAATATTGTATAGAACTTTGCCCTTGCCAAGCAAGTGCGTCTGCCCCACGAACTCCGACAAGTCGCGCGGGCGAAGCCTTGCTGCCAGAGGTTGCGATTGCGCCCCGTCGGAAAAAGACATCTGCCGCATAATATAACGTCCTTTCAAAAATATCCCTATTTTTACTTTGCCCTTAAAAATCCAGCTTTCAAGACTTTAATTTTAGCAATGCGGATTTTGGGCAGACAAAAGAGCAACCGGACTTTTCGAATGAAGAGTTGACATTGTATCGCCCGTACAGCTATAAATTAATTTATGAAAAAGATAACAGCCGCAGCTTTGATTTTATTTATATGCACCGCCTTAAGCGCAGAAATTGAGACAATACAATCGGGTTTTCCCGAACCTTTCAATCCCAATGGTTCGGCGGAAATATCCAAAGACTCGTCAAAGCTGCTCGTAAAAACATCGCACTCGGGATGGAATACCGCCTATTCGACAAAACCCGGAATTTTCAAGCCCCAGACAGACTACGTAATATATTTTGACGCAAAACGCTTGGACGATTCCGAAAAATCGTTTCTACATTGCCTTGTGCGAAAATCCGGAAGCATCCATCCCGACAACGACCTTCTGCAAAAAAACATTTATCCCGCAAAAAATAAAAAGACATACATACTAAAATTTTCAACGCCCGCTATTTGCGACTCATATGCGTTTCAAATACATACGCTGACTCCATCGAGCTTTGAAATAGACAATTTTAGAATATGCGTCGGCAGCGCTGATAAATTTATACCGCTAGGATCTGACGTGGAATCCGGCGCCGCAACCCCGCCGGTTCCAACGGGCGCAAAAGAATTTGAAGTCCTCCTCCCCGAAGACCCTGACAGGCTCGTCGTAAACGCGGCAGATTTCGGGGCGTCTGAAGACTGCCCCGACCTGCCGGAAGCACTCAACGCAGCAATAGCGCACTGCAAAAAAGTAAACGCAAGCAAGCTTGTTTTGAACAAGGGCAGGTATAAAATAACGTCCTCAAGAACGATACATTTCATAGGTTTGCAAAACTTCGTTTTCGACGCGAGCGGATCAACGTTCATCTATAACAAGCGCAGCGGAGGCAACGTGAGAATTTCCGACTGCCAGCGCGTAGAAATCAAGAATTTAAACATAGACTGGGATTGGGAAAACGACCCCCTTGCGTCTCTAGGCAAAGTTGTAGGCGAAGACAAAGGTGCGCCAGAATGCAGTTTTGACGTGGAATTTTTCACGTATGACAACCACCCACTCTACGGGAAACCCATACGATTCGCCATGCTTACCCCGTACGACCATAAGAAAAAAAGGCTTGGTTTTGAAGGATGCTGCGGATTGATTTCCGTGGACCAAACTACCCCAAAGGAAAAATACTGCAAGACCGAATGGCTTACCCCCAACACAGTAAGAATATATGACAACAAAGGCGGAATGCGCGCAAAGATGAAAAAGGGAGACTATTTTAGAATCCAGCACTACTACTATGATATGACATGTTTTTACGTGCGCGACAATACCCACCTCACCCTGCGCAACATAAATATATTTTCGTGCGCCGGGCACGCAGTCTTGTGCGACGGGAAACAATCCTATTGGCAGATGGTAAACTTCAATATCGCCACAAAAAAACCGGTAGAAAAAAGGCCAATTACCACAACCGCGGATCATATACACTTTGCGCGCTCGCAAGGATTTTTTAAAATGATAGGATGCGAAATATCCCGCGGCGCCGACGACTGCGTCAATTTCCACGACGGCTCCGCCGTCGTCAAAAAAATCGGCCCCCGCAAGCTTCGCAGCATACAGCGCAGGAATATCGACATGTTCGCGGAGGGAAACACTGTCGAGCTTCTGCAATTCGACTACGAGCGCACGGGCATTAAAATAAAATCATCCTCCGTAAAGAAGCTTGAGGACGGCAATTGGGAAATAGAGACAGAATCGGATCTTCCGGAGCAAACAGGCGACTGCTTCGTCGCATTCTCGCCCCAATACGACACCCGCAACATAATTCTCCGCGACTGCTACTTTCACGACAGCTCCTCAAACGGCCTGCTTCTGCTTGCCCGCGACATCACAATAGAAGACTGCATATTGCGCAACAACCTTCTCTGCGCCATAAAGTTCCTGACCGGCTACACATACAAGAGTTGGTGCGAGGGCTACGGAGTTGACAACGTTGTCATACGCAACTGCCTTTTGGACCGCCCAAATCCGACAAACAAATCCAACAACGGCAAGGTTGCCGACATATTTGCGGCTATGTATATGAGGGTTGACCCTTCAGAGGAACAGTCTATGCGCGCGCCAATCCGCAATGTGCTGATTGAAAATAATAGGTTTGTCGGGACTAAGGGTCTGATAGCCTACATAGCCTCGGCCGACAACTTTATAATGCGCGGAAACACGTTTGAAATAAAATCAAAGCCCCTGCCGGACTTAAAATACCGGGGCGGATTTTTCGTCACGCATTCTTCTAACGTCGACATTAGTGGAAACAAGTATATAACCGATTTGCCGCTCGAAGGCGCGGGAGTTTACTATACTCCGGAAACAGTCTCAAATCTGACGTTCTCAAACAACTCTGTCGAGCGGGAAGCAAAAGAATAAGCTCTTGCCGCCGCAATGCGGAGTTCCCCGCGCGCGCAATGGAATTTTGCAACGGCATCCAAACGGCGGAGCCAAAAGTCCCGTGCGCGCCGTCAGTCGGTTTGAAGTATGTCCAGAACCCAACGAGCAGTTCGACATATCATCGCCTTTTGTACTCAATCAGTCGGTTTGAAGTATGTCCAGAACCGCTTTCACCCTGGCGAGAGATTCCCTGCCCAAATTGCGCATGCGGGTCGGAAGATTTGCGGAGTCTTTGGCGGCGAACGCCTGAACATCCTTCATGCCCAAGTTGCGCGCCAGAAACAGGGCGCGACGGCAATGGAAAGCCTGAGAAACAACCACCGGAGATTCCGCGCCGAATATATCCCTGCACCGCCTTACCGAGTCGTAAGTTCTCAGGCCTGCGTTGTCCAAAATAATATCCGACGCATTTACTCCAGATTTCACCAAATCGTCCCGCATATTCTTGGGTTCGTTGTAATAGCGCGTGGAATAATCGCCGCTTGCGATTATTTTGCGGATTTTTCCAGCCTTATAAAGTTCGGCGGCTGCGGCTATGCGCCCTTGATAATAAAGATTGGGCACGTTTTTTGAAAAGTACTTTGACGTTCCCAAAACCAGCCCATATTCGGCGGGCCTTATATCGCCTATTTCCCTCGACACGGGGATCGCCTCAAAATACACGTAAGTAAGCGCAACTAAAGCCGCCACTGCGGCAAAAACCGCCAGAAGCAGCGCACACGCTATCTTCAAAACCCTGAACGCTCCCAATTTCATAAATCTACAGCGCAATAACAAATTTTTGGCGCAAATTTTGCAAGCAAAACACGGTAGAACATCAGCTTCGTAGGCGCTAATGCATTTGACTCCTTTCTTGATAGCATTACTTATATTTATTGTTTATTTTCCAAAAAAAAGCGAGATCCGCACCTTTATTGTATTACTATCTTTACTGCCTAGTTTTCTATTTGCCGCATCCAGATTTCATTTCCCGAAGAGAAAACGACTCAAACGACGGCTCAACTTGGGAGTCTGCCAAAAGAACAATATCAGCCGCCTTTGAAGACGCCGGCGTATGCACCAGAATATGGATTGCCGAAGGCAGGTACGAAGAATGCGGATTTAAACTTCTGCAGGCAATGGAAGTTTACGGAGGATTCCGCGGGACTGAAAACAACCTTCAAGAGCGGACTAGCGGCGCGCGTACAATAATATCGGCCGACGCCTATCCCGCTTTCGACAACAGCTATTCATCCACTTGCCCGCTTACAAGTGCGCTTATTCAAGACATTTGCTTCAAGGACTCAAAGCAAGGCGTTATCAAAAACTTTTTCGCAAACGTCAGCATTTTAAATTGCACATTAAAAAACAACCTTTGCTAAGACGGCGCGATATACAATTATCAATCCTCCCCGTACATTGCAAACTGTTCATTTTTCAACAATAAATCTATTCACAACTCTTTTATTGAGGTAAGCTAAGCTACCGCAAAGCTCCTATCGACTTACAACGCCATATACTCCGGCCCAACGCCCGTTCCCGCAGACAACGGCGGATTTGCCGATACTTTCGCGGTGGAATTTGGAACAAATGCAATCTCCGCAGGAATCCCCCAAGACCAAGTTCAATACCGTATCCCTGCCGCCGACGCCCGGGGAGTCTCGCGCGCAAAGGCAAGCACAATTGGAGCATACGAATACATCCCACAACCAGGGTACGAAACTTGGGCGGTGAAAAACGCCCTATCGGGAGCCGATACGACGGCGACAGCCATCACGCAAAACGACGGCATTACAAATATAGAGAAATACGCTTTCGGACTGCCATGCGACAAGCCCGCAACATATTTCGACAATCCCCTGTTTTCTGTTTCAGTAAGCCACCCCGCCCAAACCATGGCCGCAGATAATTCTTCCTCAGCGGAATCTGTAATGACGATGAAATATCCAGTAAACGCGTCAGCCGACGACATAAGCGTAAAAGCGTATAAATCGCACGATCTTTTGGAGTGGTTGCCTGCCGGATCGAAATTCGACGGATTTTCCGGCGGCTACAATCTATTCCGCTTTGACGAAACTATCCCAAGAGGAGGAAAAGTATTTTTTAAACTTGTTTTGGAATAGGAGTATTTATCAAAAATCTCTGTTGAAAACGGGAAATAAATTTCTTGCGCGCCCAAAAGTTTCCAAGCTTAAAGATGGTGGAATTTTAAACGCCTCCCAAGAACATACCCAAGAAGAAAATGGCGCAAGCATTTCGTAAAATCCGCAAGCAAGCGGGTGTTTTGAGCTAATCTGCAAAAATATCGCCCCGCCCGAATTAGAACGCCGCGCAAAGGCTAAATGCGCGCACAATTCAAAAAACAAGCAGAGCGGCGAAAATAAAAATATGCAATTTTTTTATTGGTTTCTGCGCCGGTGGCGCTTTGCCTCCTCGACTAAAACAGGCTCATGCCGATAACCGAAACCCTCCAGTTTGCGGCGCTCTATCTTAGCATTGATGA
The DNA here is from genome assembly GCA_000438015.1 of Coraliomargarita sp. CAG:312. Taxonomy (GTDB): domain Bacteria; phylum Verrucomicrobiota; class Verrucomicrobiia; order Opitutales; family Intestinicryptomonadaceae; genus Merdousia. The sequence continues at coordinate 102,190 of FR901638.1, forward strand.
AAGCCTCTATGCGCTTTAGAAATTCTGTCTCGTCGGAAGAAAACAGCGTTATGGCAGTCCCGTCCCTATTGGCTCTGCCTGTTCTGCCTATGCGGTGGACATAATCCTCTGAATGTTCGGGAACGTTGTAATTGATAACGTAGCCAACGTTGGAAATGTCGAGCCCGCGCGAGGCTATGTCGGTGGCTACTAAAATGTTGGTGCGGTTTTCCTTGAAGTCCTTTAGAGCCTTGTCGCGCTCGCGCTGGGTGCGGTCGGAATGGAGAGTCGAAACTTTATAGCCGTGCGCCAAAAGCCATTCGCTGATTCTGTCTGCATCTATCCGGGTCCGGGTAAACACTATTAGGCTGTCAAATTTTATGCTCTTTAAAATCTCTATCAGCAAGTCGTATTTTTGTATGCCGTCGACGGGATACACAAAATGCTCTATCGTATCGGCAGGACTATGCATTATTCCCGATTCTAAAAGCTCAGGATTGCTCAACGCCCACTTTGAAAGCCTCATTACTGCATCCGGCATTGTGGCGGAGAAAAACAGCGTTTGCCGCTCTTTCGGGCAGTAGCGGATTATATTGCTTACGTCTTCTATAAATCCCATATCAAACATACGGTCTACTTCGTCCAGAACCAAATAGCGTATTGATTTTAAATCTAAAATCCTTTGTCGGATTAAATCCAAAAGCCTGCCCGGAGTCGCTACGACGACATCTACGCCGTCCAATATCGCATCTATCTGCGGCTGCATTGAAACGCCTCCCTGTACCAGCACGGATTTTAAAGATGTGTATTTTGAAAAGTTCTCAAACGCTTCCGCCGTTTGCGAAGCAAGCTCGCGGGTAGGGCTGAGAACAAGCACTCTTGGATTTTTCTGCGCCTCGCCTAAATTGCAGATAATAGGGAGGGCAAAGGCGGCCGTCTTTCCCGTCCCCGTTTGCGCCGTTCCTATAACATCCCGTCCGTCAAGTATAAAAGGGACTGCAGACTTTTGAATGGGGGTAGGCGAAACATAACCCATATCGGACACCGCCGACAAAACTTTTTCATTCAAGCCCAGCGCGCAAAATTCCGGAATTTTTTCCTTGAGCGCATCCATATCTGCAGCCTGCGGCACAGTCTTCTGTTTGCGAGGCCTCCCGGATTTTTCAGCTTGGACGCGTTCGGCGGCAGCATACTTCCCGCGCCCGCCCTGAGAATTTCCTGCGTTTTTTCCCGAAGGCCTTGACACGCGCTTCCTTGCGCCCGGCTCCGCACCGNNNNTTGCGCCCGGCTCCGCACCGGCTGCGCGCTTACGCTCCGCCCCACGCCCTCTGGAGGAATTTGCATTCGCTCCGCCCGAACGGCAGGAAGATTCATTGCTCCCGCCGCCCTTCACTTTAAGGACTTGTTTGCGCCCAGATTTTTTAGATTTATCCGCACCCGCTTTCTTTTTGGACAGAAGCCCGCCAAGAGTTAAAATTTTCTTTAGTAGTTTCATTTATTATTGCGCCGATTATCGGACATTTTTTACGATAATCAAGGAATCTATTAGAGAGCCGCCAATTTTAAGAATTAAAAAGCAGCTTTTGACCTAATTTTTTAGAGATATTTTATATTTTATCGCAAGCGCACGCAGAATAAATATCGACGCAAAAGCAAGCAGTACATTGTTTGAAAACGCAAAAATTATAAGCCCGAAAATCGCCGCCGACGCGTAAATTTCGCCCCGAAATATAAATGGCTGCCTATTCATGCATATGTCGCGCAAAAGCCCGCCGCCGCATCCTGTTATCACTCCCATAATCACAGCAATTTCGCTGTTGTAATAAACTTCCATAGATATTATATACCCTTGGACCGCAAAAAGCGCGAGCCCCAGTGCGTCGAACCAATTTACAATATTTTCCCTCTTGTCTATATGCTTGGACGCTATAAAAGTAAGCACCGACGTCAGAATGCATATATTCAAAGAATAGCAATAGGAATCATAAAGCCAGAAAACAGGCCTATCCAAAATTAAATCCCTTACCGTTCCGCCGCCGATGCCTGTGACAGTCCCAACTATAATGTAGCCAATTATATCCAAATCGCGCTTGAACGCGGCTAAAGCCCCGGATATTGAAAACGCTACAAGCCCTAAAATTTCTATTATTAAAACTATAACGGGATTTATGTACATGTCATTTCCCCGCAGATTTTTCGCAGACGGAAGACGATGCCATATCCACGCCGTGGTACTTGCGGTACTCCATCATCTGGCGCTCCCCCATATAAGACTTTAAAAGCTTGGGATCGGTCTTCAACATATCCACCATAATTAACCCGTCCACACAGCTTCCGAAGTCCGTGTCAACATTGAACGCCAAAAGTTCACCGTTTAATTTCAAATAGTGTTTTAGCAAGGTAGGTATTCCCTTGTTGTCGAACTCTATTTCGGACACTAGGGCGGATATGTGGTCTATATCGTGGGCGCTCCTTAGCAGCGCGCGCTTATCGGCGGTCTTAAGCCGGACTTTAGGCGGTTTTTTTGCCTTTACGAACCGCGCAAGCTCCTCAGATGTCTTGTGTTCAGTAAGGAACTGTACAATCAAATCCTTGGAAATCGAGTTGTACTCGGTGCTTATGCTTACAGGCCCGTACAACGTCCTATAATGTGGATTGCGATATAAATATTCGCCTATTCCGCGCCAAAGGATAGCGAGAGTCGAACGCTTTTTTTGGTACTCGCTCGTAACGAACGAACGCCCCATCTCCAACGCCGGAGATATACGCTCCAAAAGCTCTGGGCGTATTTTAAACAAAGTGGAAACATACAATCCCTGCACGCCAAGAGAATTTATGATTTTGTCGGTTCGGCCTATTCTGTAAGCACCCGCAATTCTCTTGTTTTCGGCGTCCCACATAAACATATGCAGGTAGTACTGGTCAAATTCATCGTTGTCTATGCTCTTGCCAGTTCCTTCGCCAACCTCGCGGAAGGTTTTCTCGCGAAGCCTGCCTATTTCCAAAAGAGTCGAACTTATCTGCCAGGCCTCCGCGCAATAAACCGAAATTTTTTCGCCTTTTATCATGCACGCAGACTCTGGAAGCGCAGCAATCTCGCGCTCCATAATTTCCGGGTCTATAGGCAGTATGAGCTCCTGCATCTCTTTGTGCATCATCGGGAAAATTTTTGACAAGCTCTTTTGGATATTGCGGATTTGCCAATAATCCTGCGCCTCCCCGCGCTTATTGCGGCCGCCTAAAATATAGGAATTTATGCGCAGCCAAGAAATAAGCTCCTCGTCGGTCTTAAACTCCGAAATATTGCGCGCGGAGATTACGGAGCCTATGTGCATGCGGACTGGAGCCTTGCGGGCCGTCCTGAACATTTCCCTTATCAACAGCAATGTCCTCAAGCTGGGATGGATGAGACCGGCAAAATAAAACAGAAAAGAATTTCTGCCCTCAAAAAATACAGGAACGATATTTGCTCCGGTCCTGCGAGCTATTTGGGCTATATTTGCATTCCATTCAGGATCGCTTATGCAGCAATCCTTGACGTGGAGATATGAAACGGTTCCGGAGGGAAATGTGCCTACGCAGCCGCCGTTTTTAAGATGGCGGATTGTCTCCTTCATCGCCGCGACATTTTGAGCGGTTGCGGATTTTCCCCCAAAGGGGTTTACCTCTATGACATATTCCTTAATTTCATCCATGCGCGCGAGCAGGGAGTTTACTATGACTTTTGCGTCCGGGCGCACACGCAATAAAGCCGCTCCCATAAGAATGCCGTCCAATCCTCCGAGAGGATGGTTGGAAACTATTATAAGCGGCCCGCATGAAGGTATTTTTTTAAGCTCGTCTTCGTCAACCTCGCAATTGACGCCGATTGTTTGAATTGCGCGCTCGAAGAAATTCCCGCAGGTATGGCCTTTCAAATAATCGTATGCGTCATTTAGTTTCCGGACTCCCAAAAAGTTTTCAATAATAGGCGCAATCAACGAATAAGCCGCGCGCAGCGCCTTATTATTTATGGCGGATTTTATATCCACCAATTTCTTCTGCGAATCCATATTCCAAAAGCTAAACTATTATGGAAAATAAATCAATCCTCTTTGGACAATTTATATTCAATAGAATCTTTCAGCGCCTCCCATGAGGCAACTATTATATTGTCCGAAGCCCCTACCGTTCCCCACATGGATTTGTCGTCTTTTGTCTCTATATGCACGCGAGTGACTGCGTTGGCGCCGGCTTCACTGTCTATTATGCGCACCTTAAAATCGGCAAGCTCGATATTCTTTAGCTGCGGGAATCTCTTTACAAGAGCTTTCCGCATCGCCAAATCCAGAGCCGCGACAGGGCCGTGGGCCTCTGCTACGGTGTGCTCTATAGTTCCTTCAACGTCAAGTTTTACAGTCGCTTCGGACTTTGTTGTCCTGGCAAATTCGTCTCGCTCGACTATAACACGATAACCGCGAACCTTAAAATGCTCCCGGTTTCTCTTTAAAAACTTAGAGAGCAGCAAGCTGAAAGAAGCGTCGGCGGCTTCATATTCATACCCGCGGAATTCCAAATTCTTTAATTCGTCGAGAAAATCTTTTATTGCGGGATCCTTGGAATCAACATCTACTCCCATATCGCGCGCCTTCATCATCACCAGAGCCCGCCCGGACATATCGCTTACAAGCACGCGGGTTTTGTTGCCGACCAGAGACGGCTCGATATGCTCATAGCTGCGCTTTACTTTGTTCGCCGCGTCGGCGTGGACTCCTCCCTTGTGGGCGAACGATGAAGACCCCACGTAAGGCAGGCGCGTATTGCTGCGCAAGTTCGCCATCTCATCGAAGAACAGCGACAAATCGCGCAGGCTCCTAAGATGCGGTGCGCAATTCAAGTCCCGCCCCATTTTTAATATAAGGTTTGGAATTATGGAGCAAAGATTTGCGTTGCCGTTGCGTTCTCCAACGCCGTTAAGGGTTCCCTGCACCATGGAAGCCCCGTTGCGGACGCTTTCCAAAGTCAGAGCAACGCCAAGCTCGCAGTCGTTGTGGCAGTGTACGCCCACGGGAGTCTCCCCCATTTCTTTTACCACGCGGGCGACAATTTCTCCGGCTTCAAACGTCATTGTTCCGCCGTTGGTATCGCACAAAACCACAAACTCGGCTCCTCCGCGCTTTGCCGCGTGAAGAGTCTTTAAAGCGTAATCTGGATTATCCTTGTACCCGTCAAAGAAATGTTCGGCGTCGAAAATCACTTTGCGCCCGTTTTCGCAGAGATAACGCACGCTGTCTTCGATCATTTTTAAATTTTCCTCCGGGGTTGTTTTGATCACCTCGGTGACATGCAAAAGCCATGTCTTGCCAAAAATTGTGACATACTCTGTGCCTGCTTGCAGCAGCAGCGATATTTGCGCGTCGCCCTCCACAGCCACGCCCGCGCGGCGGGGGGAACCGAACGCGGAAATTTTTGCATGCGAGAGCTTGACATTTTTTATCTGCTCAAAAAACGCCATGTCGCGCGGATTTGACCCCGGCCATCCGCCTTCGATTATATCTATTCCGAAGGAATCCATTTTTTCGGCCATGCGCAACTTTGCTGCGGCCGACATTGAAACACCCTCGCATTGCGTTCCGTCGCGCAATGTGGTGTCGTAAACAATCACTTTTTTAGCGTCCATTTTATCTACCTTATCGCGTTTTCCTCTATATAATCGCGCACATCGCGCGCCGAGGCCCGCATTAATTTCTTTACGATTTTTTTGGATTTCAAAATTTCAAGCGATTCCGATTTTGGGGATATCCCTATAGCCTTTTCAATTAGAGCCGGAAACTTTGCCGGATGGGCGGTCGACACCACAACTTTCGCGCCGGATGCGGAAAGGTCTTTAAATGCGCACGCGGTATGAGGGTCTATGACTTCGCCATATTTTTCGTAAATCTCTTTTATTTTTGCAGGAATTTCAGAGTCGTCCATTTTCGAGGCTGAAAAGCCATCCGCCTTGAGCCCGTCAAAAACCCATTTTCCCTCGGCCTTAAAGCCGGCCATTATTTCCCGGACTTTTGCGGAATCTCCATTCTCGGCAAAATAAATAAACCTTTCAAAATTTGAGGCAACCTGTATGTCCATAGACGGTGCATAACTAGGCTTCACTTCAGAAACCTCGTATATCCCGGTTTTAAACAGGCGGTACAAAATGTCGTTCTGGTTTGTTGCGACCCTGAAACCGGCTGCGGGCATACCCATTTTCCATGCCATCCATCCGGCTAGAACATTTCCAAAATTCCCTGTCGGCACAATAAACGTTGGATTCTGGCGTTCGGATTGAGGCAGGCGCGTCCACGCATAAACGTAATAGACGCACTGGGCGAGAATTCGCGCCAAGTTTATTGAATTTACGGCGGAGAGATTCCATTTTGCCTTGAATGCGTTGTCGCCAAAAAGCTCTTTTACAATCGCCTGGGCGTCGTCGAAAGTGCCGCTTATTGCAATGGGGAAAACATTTCCGGCTCCAGTGCAAGTCATCTGGCGCTCTTGCAACGGCGATATTCTGCCCTCAGGATAAAGTATAAATATGTTTACGTTTTTCTTGCCTAAAAGCCCGTTGATTGCGGCGCTTCCCGTATCGCCGCTAGTTGCGCCCAGAACATTTATGCGGCGGGAACTCTTTGATAGGAGATATTCGTAGAGGTTGCCAAGAAATTGCAGGGCAAAGTCCTTGAACGCCAGAGTAGGCCCGTGAAAAAGCTCAAGCAGATATAATCCGGAATCCAACTTTTTGAGGGGCGCTATTTCAGGGACATCAAATTTGGTGTACGAAGCGTCCACAATTGAGCGCAAATCCCCAGCCGGAATATCGTCGGCAAAAAGGCGGAGGAACTCGAAACACACACCTGCGTAATCGAGTTTTTCCCACTCCCGGATCTTTCCGGAAATATCGGGCATAGTTTCGGGAACATACAGTCCGCCGTCGGGAGCCAACCCTTCGGATACGGC
>FR901638.1:109157-111391 GCA_000438015.1 Coraliomargarita sp. CAG:312
CCCTTCGGATACGGCTTCTGAGAACGTCAGCTTTTCGCTTTGTCCGCGCGTGCTTACATATTTCATAATCGATTAGAATATATCCGCATACAAACAGGTCGGGCAAGATAAAAAACATCCGCCCGACCCCAAAATTGCGAAAGGCCCGACTTCCCGCGCCGTCCGCGCCAGCATAAAGCCCAAAACGCGAAAAAAACCTTCCTTTTTTATTTGTCGAGCGCAAATGCCGCATGCAAGGCGTTTGCGGCTAAGTCGGCCTCGTCGAGGGATATCCCGACGGAAATTTTAATTTCGCTTGTGGTAATAACCTGTATGTTGATGTTGTTTTCAGCCAACGTCTGGAAAAACTTCGCGGCAACACCGCTATGTGAACGCATTCCCGTGCCTATCACCGAAACTTTGGCAATATCGCCGGTCACAGAGACTTCGCAGCCCTCAAGAGATTTGCAAACCTCGGAGAGAACTTTTTCGGCTTTTTTAGCGTCGTCTTTGGAAACGGTAAACGTTAGGTTTGCCTTGCCTCCCCTTCCGATATTTTGGACAATCATATCCACTACGATTCCGGCTTCGCCAAGCTCGCGGAAAATTTCCGCGGCCGTACCAGGCTTGTCGGGCAGGCCTGATAGCGTAACCTTTGTCTGGTTTCTGTCTATTGCCACACCGCTAATTACTACGTCTTCCAATGATGGTGATTCCGATTTCACGATTGTTCCCGGTTCGTTGTTAAAACTTGATCTTACTTCAAATACCACGTTGTGCTTTTGCGCAAACTCCACGCTGCGCGCCTGCATTACTTTCGACCCCAAAGACGCCATTTCCAAAAGTTCCTCGTATGACATCTGCGGAATTTTTCTTGCGTTTTTCACGACGCGCGGATCGGCTGTAAACACGCCGCTCACATCGGTATAAATCTGGCATACATCCGCTTTTAAAGCCGCCGCCAAAGCTATGGCGGAAAGGTCGCTGCCTCCGCGCCCCAATGTAGTGACGTTTCCGTCGCGGTCCACGCCTTGGAACCCTGCGACAATAACCACCTTTCCCTCGTCCAGGCATTTTTTTATGTCTCCGCCGGTAATTTCCGTAATGCGCGCGCGCGTATGCTCAAAGTCTGTAAAAATACCTGCCTGCGCGCCTGTGCGGGAAACAGCCTTTACGCCTATGGCATCGAGGGCCATTGCTGTTAGGGCGATAGTCTCCTGCTCGCCGACAGCCAAAAGCATATCCATTTCGCGTTCGTCTGGCTCTGGATTCAGAGTTTTCGCGCGGGCGATAAGGTCGTTTGTGACCCCGCTTCTGGCCGATACCACAACCACAACGCTGTTTCCGGCGTCCACAAAAGATTTGATTCTCTTTGCGACGTTCATGATTCTATCGGTATCCCCTACGGACGTTCCGCCATATTTTTGTACGATAAGCGCCATATTAAAAAAGCCCTAGATTATTTATTGATAAACTGCCAATGAAAAAATAGCTCTCAATTAAAATTTTAAAGGGAAAGGATGGCATCTCCGCCGCGTTAGTCAACAAAACTTCGCAAAAAAAACAACGCTCCGGGCATAAAGAACCGCCACCCCAAACGCGCAAGGACATTTTAGATTGACTGCAAGCAATTAGTAAAAGACTTTTTCTAGCGTCAATCCTTTTGCCGGCGCAGCCTGGAATAAATTAGAGCGCTTTTTCGATTCCAAAGCCCGCGCGATGTCGCCATTTGACAGCTTGCCCGTTCCGACCGCAACAAGCGCGCCAACAATCATGCGAACCATCTTGTATAGATAACCGCTTCCTTCTGTAGATATTTTCACCTCCCTGCCGCGCCGGGAAACATCAAGTTTGCGCAAATCCTTTACGGGATTGTCCTTGTATTCCGCGCCGCGATTTGCGCTAAAAGCGGTAAAGTCGTGAACTCCTATTAAAATTTTAGCAGCGGAGTTCATCGCGTCTATGTCGAGTTCACGGTCTCCAAGCGACCACCTATAACGCGCAATCTTCGGATGCGCCCTCCCCAAATAAAGCCTGTAAACATAGCGTTTGCCTTTGGCGGAATAGCGGGCGTGGAAATCTTCCGGCACTTTTGAAACTTTCAAAATTTGCAGCGATTCGGGATACCCGCTGCGCAAAGCAGCCAAAAGCGCGCCGGCTGAATGGCGCCAACATGCGTCGAAATGAAAAACCTGGGCGTCTGCATGGACTCCCGCGTCGGTGCGGCCGCTGCCGTGTATGCGCATTTTGCGTTT
>FR901638.1:111473-114704 GCA_000438015.1 Coraliomargarita sp. CAG:312
TGCGACTGCCAGCCGCAAAAATCCGTTCCATCGTATGCGCAAACACATTTAAACCTGGCTTTCTCCCCGCGCATTTCTCCCAAATCAGCATCGGCAAATACATTTGAAAGCGCCTTGCAATCGTCTTGGTTCACAACACTTCCCTCCCGCCGCAATCGAGATATTCCTGCAGAAACAAAGCTGCCGCGCGGGAGTCGATGTCCCCGCTTCTGCGGTGCCTTTGCCGTGCGGCGACAGATTTCCCCGCCTTGCCGCCCATGGAAAAGAAATCGTGCTCGGCCTGGTAGGAGCTTAAACGCTCGTCCGTTTTTTCAACGGGCAGGCCGAAAAGTTCTGACAACTTCAATATGTACGCGTCCACTTCCATGGCTTTTTCACCCCGAGATCCGTCCATATTCAGCGGGTAGCCAACTACAATTTTTTCAATTTTGCGGTTTTTTATTTCCGAGGCTATATGCCTAAGGCGTTCCTCGCCCGAAGATTCCACCGCAGCCGGAATTGGAACCGCGACCCCAAGATCGGAATCGGCGTAAGCCAATCCAACCCTTTTATGCCCGTAGTCGACAGCCAAAATATTCATAACGCATTTTTTATTGGTATCCTTGCATTCTCAATAAAGAGCACAGAAAAATCAAAAATATAATTGCAAACATTCAAAGAAATTTGTCTAATTTAAATTGTGAACTCTCCAATATCACTTCTCTTAGCTTTGCAGGACAAGGATGTCAAGCTCTCCGCGATAAAGGCAAAACTAGCCTCCGCGCCGCTGGAGATAAAAAGCATTTCAAAAGAAATAGAGTCGTCCGAAAAGCGCTTTGACGAGCATAAGGCAGAATTTAAGGCGCTTGAGGCAAAAGCCGCAAATATGCGGGCCGAACGCAAGCAGCTTGAAGCAAAAATATCAAAATACCGCAAGCAAATGCTTGAAACGAAAAAGAACGACGACTATCTCGCTTTGAACGACGAAATCAATCGAATGTCCGCCATGGTATCCGACATGGAAAGCGCGGAGCTTCAGACTATGATGGATTTAGATGTTGGGCGCGAGACTTTGGAGGAGCACAAGGCAGAATGCGAACACGACATCGCTATGTTGAACGGCAGGATTTGGGAGATAAAAGAACATTTGGCGCGCCTTGAAAGCGAATGCGAGGACGCCCAGGAACAGGTCGCCGAGGCCGAAAGCAAACTTCCCGAAATATTTCTGCACGCCTACCGCAAGATAAGAAACAGCGGGAAAAAGTTTCCGATAGTGGTAAGATACGACGGTGAAAAATGTTGCGGGTGCTTTTTGAAAGTTTCTGCGGAAGTAGCCTCTAAGTTTTCTGATCCAGACCAGCCGGTTTTATGCGAGCAATGCGGCAGAATTATGTATGCTCCGCATTCTGAATCTTAGGGTATTAAGCAAAAACATAAAAGCGCAGAAGCAATAAAATCATCCGCGCTTTTTGTTTAATAAAAAAGACGCGCCCAAAGCAAGATAACGCCTTTTTCAAGCGTCCGGCTAAAAAGCTTTCAATGCTTCGTCGCGCGTAGCATATATTGGGAAAATACTGGTAAAACCAGAAATCTCAAACACCTGCTTTACGTTTTGGCTCAATCCAGCCAACATTATTTGTCCGGACACTTTATTATATTGCTTGGCGGCGTTCAGCAACACGCGCAATCCGGCGCTGCTGATATACTCAAGTTCGCGACATTCAACCAAAACTTTATTCTGATTTTCGCTTAGAAGCTTTGTAAAAACCTGCTCGAGATCTGAAGCAGTTGTGACATCCAACCTGCCCTTAATTTCTACTATTGCAACATCGTTTACTTTTTCTTGGATTATTTCCATTTTGCAACCTGTTTGTTTTTTGTTTATTTGCGTCAGATAGTGACTTGTTTTCATATGAAAGCAATTCTTTTTTTAAAAGACAACCAAAGGGGTTTTAACCAAATTATTTTTTTGAACGAAAAATAAAAAAATACCTCTAAACGAATTATGAAAAAACTTATAGCGGCGGTATTATTGTGCGCAAGTCTTGTAATTTGCGCGTTAATTCTCGTCAGGCCAAATATAATATTGCGCAATGCCGGAGGAATAAGCGTGAAAGGATACGCCGTAGAACGCGTACAATCCGACGCAGCCTCATGGAATGCCTCAATATCGGCCATAGAGAAGTCTGAAGCCGCAGCCTATGCAAAAGTAAAAAAATCAGCGTCCGCGGCAAAAGAATTTCTTTTAAAGAACGGGGCAAAAGAAGATAAGTTAATTTTCTCGGCAATAACCGTAACCCCCAATTTCAAACTGTCGAACGGAACAAGAACCAACGACATAGAAAACTACCATGCAAGCGTTTCCATATCGTATTGCGACACTGACGTAGACGCGGTGGTTAAAATAGCCGATACCGCCCCAGAACTCATAGAGCAAGGCGTATCCATATTTTCTCCGGCTCCGGAATATTATTATACAAAACTGGAGGATTTAAAAATATCCCTGATAGAAAGGGCGGCTGCGAACGCCAAACTCCGCGCGCAACGGCTGACTTCGGGAACGAATTCCAACCTGGGAAAAATACTTTCTGCCTCGCAGGGAATATTTCAAATTACCCGGCCGCTTTCAAACGAAACCAGCGACTGGGGAATTTACGACACATCTTCCAGGGAAAAAGACGTTCGGTGCGTTGTCACAATAGAATTTGCCATAGACAAATAACAAATTTACCCCCCATAAAAAACAACAACAAGAAAGCCGCGCAGACTCATGTTTGCGCGGCTTTCCCTGTTAAGAATGCCCAATGCTGCCTCTGCTCTGCACACTCCGAGAGCTCAATCTTACTTCCGCCTGTTTTTATAAACGGCAAAAAACGCGCAGAAAAAGGATTTTGTACGCGGGAATGTTTGCGCTTCTTTAAGAATTATAGCTCTGCCAAAATCTCCGCGCACAAAGAATCCAGCGCGGCAAAATCCGCAGCCGCCGGCCTGCCCTTGGCTATTACGGAAGTTAATTTTTTAGGCTTAAAAAGCGTGAACATATTGTCGATTGGAGCGCACAAGTTCCCGCCCCATCCGAACGATCCTACGACGGCGTAAAACTTGCCTTTCGGGCGAAGAATATTAGCCAAATATGCCGCGTAAACAGACTTTGGATGCGGGCCCGTGAGAACCATAGACGTTCCAAAAACTATTCCCGCCGCATCCACAAGCTCCATTGCCAACTCCCCTTCATCCGCCTGCATTAAATCC
>FR901638.1:114715-116255 GCA_000438015.1 Coraliomargarita sp. CAG:312
CCGCCTGCATTAAATCCGCCGCTACAACATCCACGCCCGACTCGCGCAGCTTTGAAGCAAGATAGTCGACCATCATCCGGGAATTGTCGTACATGGATACATATGCGATAAGCACTTTGCGCGCCGTATTTGGAGAAGTCCATGTGCCGTATAGATTTAAAATAAAATCGGGATTTTTGTATATGGGGCCATGGCTTGGAAGCACAACCTTTGGAGATATTTGGCGAACCCGGCTCAAATATTTAACGCAGAAATTTCTAAAAGGCATCATTATTTCCGCATAGTATCGCTTGGCAGACTCGGCGAGTTCGGAAGTTTCGTCCGCCCACAATTCGTTGCGGGTGTAGTGCGCCCCAAGAAAGTCGCAAGTAAAAAGGTAATTATCCTCAATTAGATGCGTGAACATCGTGTCGGGCCAATGAACCCAAGGCGCCATTATGAATTTCAAGGTTTTCCCGCCTAAATCCAACTCTTCTCCGTCCTTTACCTCTCTTATTCTATCCGGAGAAATATGAAGCATGTTTTGCAGATTTTCCGAGCACTTAGGGCTGCAAAGCACTTCCGTTTTTGGAAACATCGAAAGCAATTGCGGCAATACCCCTGTATGGTCTGGCTCCGCGTGATTGCATATTATATAGTCGGGAACGATATTTTCAGCCGCCAACATGTCCGCATAACGGGCGGCAAATTTCGCGTACATCGTGTCGATAAGCGCGCATTTCTGGGCTCCACGAATAAAGTATGAATTATACGTTGTCCCTTGCGGCAAAGGCACTAGCTGATCGAATATTTTGCGATCGTAATCGTGCAGCCCAAGATAATAAACGCCTTCGGATATTTCTTTCATAATTTTTTAGTTTGTTAAAAAAAGCGCCGCAATAAAATTTAGAATTGCAGCGCCCCCAGTAAATTAATCTTCGCTTTCCACAAACTGGTCTTTGCCGACGCCGCAAAGCGGGCAAACCCAATCTTCAGGAATATCCTCAAAGCTCGTTCCGGCGGCGACCCCGTTGTCCGGATCTCCGGCTTCCGGATCATAAATGTATCCGCAAACTTCGCATTTGTATTTCTTCATATATTTGTTTCCTTTCTTCAAAGGTATTAGTTATTTTATTTGCAAAATCCGGCAAGTGCGTGGAAAAACCAAATTTTATGGCTTGTATTCCATTGCCGGCTTGCAAACAAGTCAACTTTTAAATCGGAATAATCTCTTATTTTTGCAAAAAAATAGAAGATTTTTTTATCCGTACCGGACAGAAGCCGGAAATTAAATTCGCAGAATAGCTGCGTCATATTTATGCGGACATTGGAAGCATTATATCCGAATTCTGAGAACGGCTAATACATTTCCCTCAGTTATAGGCAAAATAAAGCGCAAAAGCGCCTTCTGGAAAAATTGAATTCGCTTTTTACATTTCCGCGAATTTCAAATTTTACGCAATCTCCTTCCTGCCCAACTAAAATGCAATGAAAATATATTCTCCATTAAATATATCATTCATCGGCAAGCATTTAGCTCTCAACAATTTTATAAAAAAAA
>FR901638.1:116293-132235 GCA_000438015.1 Coraliomargarita sp. CAG:312
ATTTTTCGTAAAAAGGATTTTCTTTATTAGTCCTTTGTGGCCTCGTCGAGCAAATCGCCCAAGGATGTAAGATCTTGGTCCTTGCGGATTTTCTCAAATGCGGCAACTTCCTCAGCAAGCTTGTCGGCATCGTATTGGGCAGCCTTTATGGACAAACCAATGCGACGTTCGTCGCGGTCAATCTTAACCACGCGAGCCTTTACTTCGTCGCCAACCTTGAGATGGTCCTTAATCTTTTCTACATGGTCTTCGCTAATCTGGCTTATATGAACCAATCCGTCGATGTCGTTCTGAAGTTCAACGAACGCTCCGTAGTTTGTGATTTTGCTCACCTTGCCAGTCACCAAATCGCCAATCTTAAAGATTGAATCAATTTCTTCCCATGGGTCTACAGACAATTGCTTGATGCCCAAAGAGATTCTCTGGTTTTCCGGATCGACCAACAAAACGATAGCGTCGACTTCGTCGCCCTTCTTCAGCATTTCGCTCGGATGGTTTATCTTGCGGGTCCAGCTCATATCGGAAACGTGAACCATACCGTCGATACCTTCCTCAAGCTCTACAAACGCGCCGTAGGTAGTCAAATTGCGAACCTTGCCGCGAACATGGGCTCCGACCGGATAGTTGTGGACGGCCATTTCCCACGGATTTTCTTCAAGCTGGCGCAATCCCAGAGAAATTTTTTGCTCTTCTTTTGCTATGCTCAAAACAACAGCCTCAACTTCGTCGCCGACCTTGAGAACTTCAGATGGCTTTGTTATGCGCTTTGTCCAAGAAAATTCGGTAATGTGAACCAAGCCTTCAACACCCTCTTCAAGCTCAATAAACGCCCCGTAGTTGACCAGATTGACAACCTTTCCGCGAACGTGAGCGCCAACCGGATATTTGCGTTCAATATTCTCCCACGGATTGGAAGTAGTTTGCTTGAGGCCCAAAGATACGCGTTCGCGCTCGGTATCGACTTCAATTATCATTACGGAAATTTCTTCCCCGACTTTCACCATCTCGCTCGGGTGGGAAATCCTGCCCCAACTCATATCGGTTATATGCAGCAAGCCGTCGAGGCCGTCGAGATCTATAAAAGCTCCATAGTCGGTAATGTTCTTCACAACACCCTTGCGAATGTCGCCCGGCTTGACCTCGGAAAGCAGCTTGCGGCGTTTTTCAGCGCGCTGTTCTTCGATAAGTTCGCGGCGCGAAACCACTATGTTTTTGCGCTCTGCATTTATTTTAACAACTTTGAAATCGTAAGTCTGCCCTACATACTGGTCAAGATTCTTAGGCGGCTGAACGTCTATTTGAGATGCCGGCAGGAAAGAATCCACACCGATGCTTACTATTAATCCGCCCTTGACTTTGCTCTTTACGCGGCCAGCCAATATGGCGCCTTCTTTGCAGTTTGCAAGTATTTCCTCCCAGTTCTTCTTCTGCTGGGCCTTGTCGTAAGAAATTACGGGATTGCCTTCGCGGTCTTCGAGCTTCTCCAAGAGGACTTCAATTTCCTGCCCAACTTGAATATCGTTTATGTCGATAAATTCGCTTATCGGCACAACGCCTTCGCTCTTTCCGCCAATGTCCACTACTACTTCGTTTTGGCGGATTTCGATAATTTTGCCCTTTACTATAGAGCCTTGTTTTAATTCGGCGAAACTGCTGTTAGCCAGCAATTCTTCCATTACGTTGTTCATTGTTTTCCTTGAATCGTTCCCTTTTCGGAAACGGGTTGATTGTTATTGCATTAGTCTCTCCCAAACGAATCGATGTTTCGGGTTCAATCTAAAATAAAGGTTTAAACGCTATTATTTTTAAATCCCGGCGCAAGCTTTTTTTACAACATTTAAAGAATTTCCGCCAACAAACTTGGCGTTCCGCAATCCAATTTAATTTTAGCAAACGCCCCAGGTCAGCATATAGAACATAAAAGCTGAAGCAAGGAACTTATAACAAACAACTTAAAATAAAAAAACATTCCGGCTTTTCAAACATTCAATATAAATCCTCCCATCCAATGTTTCGCCGATTGCGTTAATTTTTGCAAAACGCCAAACATCCACTCCGCCCACCCCTTATGCAGCAAGCGGACTTTCCCCAAAAGACTGTTTGGATTTTGCCGTAGGCACAACTGCGGCGAAAACAATAAAGCGGACCAAATAGATTGAGTCCGCCAACGCGCGCTACCTGTCAGAGTCAAAATCCCCTTCGTAGTCCCCGCCATCTCGGTCAAAACGCCTCTCGCGGAATCCCCTTGGCTTTTGGAAGCCTTCTCCGCGCCCGCGTCTAAAATTCTTGCGCCGTTCCCGAAATCCTTCATCGCGCTCACCGCCTTCAGCATCTTCAGACTCGAAATCCTTCCGAAACCGACGACGCGCGTTTGCAAATTTTCCCGCATTGCCGTTTCTGCGAAATCCCCCGCCAAAACCGTTAAAACGCTGCACGCGCTCGCGGCTCCTATCTACTCTTAGGGGACGCCCGCCCAAATCAGCATTGTTCAAAGCGTCTATTGCCGCATTTGCCTGAACATCATCGGGCATCGAAACGAAAGCAATTCCGCGGAATCTGCCAGTTTGTTTGTCTTTGAGCATCTTAATACCAGAGACTTCGCCGTATTTCGCGAATGCATCAAGAATCTCGCGCTCGGTAATATCGAAGGGCAAGTTGCCCACGAAGATTTCCATTTATTTTCCTGTATTTTACTTAATATTTTTAAATTTCGCAAAACCGTAAATTTCGCGAAAAAAATCCATCTTTACCGCAGTTGCAAACTCAAGTAGCCAAAAATAGACCATCAAGAATGAATTGAAAAACCAAAAACAAAGGCCTGTATTTGCAAAATTATTTTATTCGACAGGCAGGCTCGTTAAATGTTTCAACTAAAGAAAGTTTTTTGTGTTATAGCACAATTCTCCCCTAAAAGTAATCCCACACGACAAAAAGCGCGCGAAAAAAAGGGCCGGCAGCTAATTCTACAACTGCGCCGACCCCAAAAAGAATTATAAATAACAAAATGCAACAGCCCGAGAATCCGGACTACGCCTTTTCAACCAAACCGGCTTTAAGGGCTTTTGCCGAAACCCAAACGCGCTTTACCGCCCCAGTTGCGGTGCGGACGCGGACGCGCTGAACATTTGGCTTAAAAGTGCGCTTCACCTGCTTGACGAGCTGGAGTCCGATTCCGCCGCTTTTCTTGCTCTGCCCTTTATGAATAATAGTACGACCGCTTACCGGACGCTTGCCTGTTACTGAACATACTCTTGCCATAATAAAATTCCTTACTCTTCAAAAAATAAAGTGGAGAACCGTAGCGGAAATTCGAAGCATTGCAAGCCTTTTTTAATTGGTAAAAAAAATTAAAAATTTTACCCCCAAAAAGACGCTACAAACCTTTTCCCCGCCCGCGGTTAATAACTACTCTTCGACGGCAACTTCGCGAAGCTTTCTGGACGCCTTAACCGCACTTGCGCGAATCTTGCGCTTGCGGGCTGCCAAAAGCCTCTGCCTGCGTGGATTGGGCTTTGCGCCGGGTTTTTTCTTCAAGGGTTTGCGCTTTGCGCACGAAGACCACTGTACTAGTCCGCTCATTTTTTATTTCTTTCTATTGCTTATTTGTAAATTTAAAGCGAACCAAGTTAAGACTTTTTTTCTGGCAATCCAGCTTTTTTTTTATTTTTTTTACGCTATTGAAACAATAGAGATTTTTACGTTTTTATTAAATTTGGTAAAATCCAATATTAGAAATGGGATGCAGCCAAGTTGATATGCAAATGCCAGAGAAAATAAAAGATGCTTCAAACCAGGCGCGCGCCGCACTTTCCGGCGCGTGTTCGGACGAAGACTCCGCCTTGATGCTTCAAGCCGCGGAAGGCGACGAGCATGCACTTAGAATGATTATAGAAAAATGGAAGAATCCTTTGGCAAACTATTTTTACCGTTCTACCGCAAACCGCCATTCAGCCGAGGATCTATGCCAACAAACTTTTATTAATTTATATAAAGCCAGGAATTCATATACTCCCAAAGCAAAGTTCTCTACATATTTATTTTTTATAGCAAGGCGCGTGCTC
The DNA here is from genome assembly GCA_000438015.1 of Coraliomargarita sp. CAG:312. Taxonomy (GTDB): domain Bacteria; phylum Verrucomicrobiota; class Verrucomicrobiia; order Opitutales; family Intestinicryptomonadaceae; genus Merdousia. The sequence goes on from FR901638.1 coordinate 120,355, forward strand.
ATAAACGAGCACCGCAAGAACTTGCGCCGTCCCTCCGACGCCACAGATCCCGCAGAAATCGACAGTCCCGTAAACGGGCGAACAGATTTGGAAATATCCGAACTGGAGGAGATATTTTACAAGACGCTGGAATCGATGCCCGAAAACCAAAGGACCGCAATTCTGCTTTTAAAACAACAAGAGCTGTCCTACGACGAAATAGCCGACATAATGAACGCCAAAGTCGCGGCGGTAAAAACTTGGCTTCACAGGGCCCGCCAAACTCTCCGCGAAGCCTTGGAGCTGGCAAAATCGTAGCGCGCAGCCATGGAAAATGCCAAAAAAATGAAAAATTCGACCGACAACATAATTGACGCCTTATTGAAGTCGTCCCCGATTTCAACTTCGGAAAACTTTACGGACAAGACAATTTCCGCCATCAAGGCGTTTAAAGAATCACCGCGCCCGGGGAGCGATTCAAAAATAGACTCTTTGCTTTCGGAGCTGCCAATTGCACTAGGCGCTTCTTTTACCGATAAGACATTGTTGTCGATAAGGCGCTATAAGATCTTCCGCCACGCCGTTTCGGTCGCCGCGGGACTATCGGTGGCCGCATGCGCTATTTTTGCAATCGGCGTGGTGATAAAGAACGGGCCTTCGGCGCGGTCGGCACTCCCCGCCCTTACGGATTACGCACAAATGTCGGAAATGTCTGAAGAAATAAGCGCTCTTTCGGCTTTGATAGTCCAGGAAGAATTTCTAGACTATATGCGCCTTTAACATTTTGAATACGCTGCATATTCCCAAGCGCGTCAGGATTTTGGCGCGCTTTTTCATTATAATACCCCGTCCCCCCATCAACGGCGAAAAACTTCCGGCAACCGCAATTCTAATATAATTAATAAAATTAATAAAAATCCGATATGAAACTTGAAATTGTCGAAATATTCCATAGCCCGGGCGACGGCAATTTCCAATAATTCGGGCATAAAACAACGCACAACTTCAACCCTAAACTAAACAAATCGCAAACAAACTAACGCGTATTTTTTCATATGATCGTCCTAACGGCGGATTTTCAAAGGCAAAAATGAATTATCCGCCCGCAAAGGCGCGGAAGCAAGAACGACAATCTGCCTTTTTTCAAGATTTTAACCACAACTAAATTTTAAAAGTTCGCGTTAAATTTGCTTGCGTTGATTGGAGGCTGCTGTTAGCAGTTTAGTCATATGAAACTCCCATATAAATTTAGAGACACCCCATCCCTAAAGAATGGCAAGAAAAGAAAGGCGTTTGCGCTCGTATTGGCGCTTGCGCTCATGGGCTTTATGGTTCTATTGGTCGTATCGCTTGCGACAATGGTTCAAATGCAAATGCGCCTCAGCAGGCAATCGCTGAACGACTTTAAGGCAAAACAGGCGGCAAAATACGCCGCATACCAAGCGATGGGACAAATTCAATCCACTCTGGGCCCGGACCAGAGAATCTCCGCCAACGCGATGATATTTGACGACGCAGTGACGGACGAAATAACGTCGCTTGAAGACAATGCCGCATACGACTGGTGGGTGTCGCCTTTGTCGCTAACGCGCGAAGACGTGGCGCAGATCAACGATGTGGCACTCTCCCAAAACCGCTACTGGGTTGGCGTATGGGACTCTTCCATCGGCAAAGCCCCCAGCAAGCAAACGCAAAACCAGGAGCGCAACGAATATGTTCAAAATACGGTAAAACAAGCGCTCACATGGCTAGTTTCCGGCAATGGGATCAGGGGAGAATCCGACAAGGAGGGCACAAGCATAAAATATAAGCCCACCGAATCTTTGGAAGCCGGCAAATATGTTCGCGCGGTAAGCTCGGGATCTTCTACAGACCAATACGGCGCGGCCTCTCCAAGCACAGACGTTCTGGCTCCTATTGTGACTTTGGACAAAGACCCTGACCCCCTCACAGGAGAAGTCAGGAGCACGGGGAAGGAAACGCGCATAGCGTGGTGGGTTTCCGACGAAGGGCAAAAGGCCTCTCTTAATGCGGTCGCCTCCAAACAGTACTTCGACCATGCCGAAGCCATAAAATTCCGCAAACAAAGCCTGCCGTTTTATTCCGGGATACACGGTTTGACCTTGCCGACGGGAGGAACCGGAAGCCCGGTATTCGATTTGGACTTCGACGACAGCGAAGACTCCAGCTCTATGAACCGCATTAGGAATCTGGACGATGTCAAGCAGATAGACGTAATCAGGGGTTCCAGCGTTCCGGAAAATATAATACTCTCAAAGCTTTTCTTCCACGATGTGACATTCGGGACAAAGGGGCTGCTTGTCAATGTGCGCGAGGGCGGATTAAAGAAAGACCTCTCGCTGGGATTGACAAAAAAAGACTTCTCCAATGAAAACCCGACTGAAAAAGGCAAAACCACAATGCCGGAATACTTTGAGCGCCCGTACGGCATTGGCGGCTACGATTTCAAAACGTCCGCTTACCCGCTAATTCCAAGCGATTTTAAAGACGATAGAAAAATTCGTTCCGACAAAAGATTGGAAGGAATGGGCCATATGTTCGGGCCACAAATGTACGGGCACGAGGACCTTTCCAGCGGAATAGGCTTCCAATCGGCGTCTTCAATAGCAATTTTAAGCCAGTTGTTTGACGACAGATTTCTGTGGAAAGATACCGGCGGCCCCTTGTGGGATCAACTGCGCTCCTACTACAACATGCGCGCGGCCGACAACGAGGAAGGCATGACGCAAGTCGTGCAAACGGACGACAGAATCGGGTTAAAACCCGTCGTAAAGCGTTTCCAAGTATTCTTTGTTCCCTGCTTTACAAGATACGATTCGGATCTCTATGGGTTGCGCTTAAACATAGTTCCGATGATGGTTCTTTGGAATCCTTACGACGTAAAGATAGGCGGCAAAGAAAAAACTTACTACGCAATCCGCGTTTATAGCTACTTTAAGAACTTTATCGGTTCGTTTAGATTTGCGATAGGCTACGAAAGCGCCGGAAGATTCCAATGTCTCCGCGACCTTTTCACAGAATTTATGCCTTGGTATGGAGATGATCCGCTCAATCCGGGCAGTGCCATAAAGCTCCACTCGAGAGGCGATACTTCCGCCCTTAGGGCTTATGCGTTTAGATTGGCGCAATACGGGCGTTGGGATGGAACATTAGACTATGACTTTGGGAATTCTTCAATTACTGGGCGTAATTCTGAGGCAACCGCAACAATGATGTCGAGAAAAACGGCGTTCTTCGCGACAACTGTCGATGCGGAAAACTTAGGCTCAAGTGTCGTTGATAACGCAGCATATTCCGGATATAAATTCTTTTATCCACTAGGGTATGGTTCAATAGCGCCGGCGCGTTTCAACCAGGAAGGCGGATTCATAAATCTTACGGAAGATTCAGTAGGTACGTTAAGAAGCATTGTATCGGAATCCAATCTTGTCCCGAATTTCAGAGACGCGTTTGCATATTCTGGAAATTCCAACGCGGATATGAATAGAAGTTGGACGGCGCGTGTGGCAAAAATACCGTTATATTTAAACAACCTTCTAATTAGTGTCGCCCACGGTTCAACAATGAGCATGTCAAAATCCGGCAGCGACAGCTACCTGTTCTATCCCCAGCGCGAAATTGACTCTTTCAATCCGACAAGCTCCGCCATGACAGGTAATAATAGAGATACGATGGGCGGAAATCTCCACTTCTTGGCCGTGGATGAAACCGGATTGGAACCTGGAGAAGCAAAGCTGTTTGTAATGGAGAACATTGTAAATTACCTTGGCGATCCGACACTAAAATCAAACCAACTAGACGCGAAAGGCAACAATGGTCCCAACGGCGTTATAGAATATAGAACGAGTTCCACATCTCCCTATGAGAATAAAGGAGCTTTAATGAAGCCCTATTCCGGAGGAATCGGCTGCCTATATCTGGACGTTCCCCACGCTGAAACAGAGCACCAGACGAAATATGACGGCACAAGCTACAGGCCGTGGTGGGGTGTAAACCTCATCCCCGGAAAGAACCAAAGAAAATACCGCTACGCTCTATTTGACTTGGGGTTGATAAGAAATTACAGAAACGATTTGATAGACCCCCAAATGCAATATCCTCCGACGGACATAAACCAGTATATGATAGATATGGAGGATATTGTAGGCGTAAATATACCCCATACGGAAGGTACGGCGCACACGGCTCTATACGCAACAATGAATATGACTCCTATCGGCTATGGCTTAGTGACATATTTCCCGCAATACTTGTCTGAACAGGGTTGGGTTGACGGTATCAGAGGCGGCGCCGAAGGTATCCAGAAATATTTTGCCCAACACCGCGAATCGGCAACATACTGGGAACTTGAGCTTGACGTTTGGATGTGGGATAGAGAAGGATTCAGATTTGCCGAAATCACAAATCAGGAAAACATCACAACCCGCAATATGAAACCCGCCCATGCGCCTATGATAGCTTACATGCGCGGATACAGATTTTCAATGGGCGAATGGGCGCACAGCTTCCCGGATCCTAGCGTCACAATGAACATAAACGCAACAAACATTAATGAATCAACAAATGCGCCCTACAACGGCCATTCCCCGGGATTGGCGCTAACTACAGGCGGGCAACAAATGTATCTGGCTGCAGTTCCATTCTATAAAAATTATAAAGGTATAAGAGAAGGCTACCTTACAGCCGATGGAGATAGCGGAGAACAAGTCCCTGGAGCCGCAGGCAAAACCCCGCAGGAGGAATATAAGAACTTCGGCGACGACGTATTTGACGAGGACGGTAAAATTAAAGCCGATGTTGCAATAGACAATGCCACAGGCGGCAATACGTTTGAGTTTAGGCTGCGTTATTACCTGAACTGGCTCGGAATAAATTCTCGTCGCCATTCTGCAAATTCCTGGATGCTGTACGGAAGAAAATCCACAATTCAAACGGGAGACTTGATAGACGCAGCCCCGCGCGCAATCAAGCGCCCGCTTATTGTAGAAGCCAACAACAACACCTACATGGACCAGCTGGCGCAGGATTTGGCATCGGAAAGCGATACAGACAACAAAGTTCCCTACGGTATCGTATTTGCCCAATCATACCCCAAAGCGAATCTTGGTTTGCAGGGGTTCTTCAATAAGAAGATGTTCGTAAACGGAAATGTTTTAGCAACCGCCTTTGAATCTGACAATAATGCCCAAGATATGACAAGCGGAACGCTAAAAGACTTCGCTAACAGTTTCGGGCGACTCCAAAAGACTGCCCAGGCGCTCACCCAAGTATGGGGAACAAACGGAGACGGCATTTCCAAGCTTGCGTATAAGATCAACCACCGCAGCGGAAACGTGAGAGTCGGCATAGACGACGAGAACGGGAATGCCTATAATGCTCCGGTATACCACGTTCTCCGCGAGACTGAAGTTGTTTCGAATCCGGCAAACTTGGCCGGAGCGCAACTTTCATTCGGCGCAGGCAAGTATGAAGTGACAAACTGGAACGATCCACCATCATTAGGAACTGGAAGAGGGTCGTCTTTCTATCGCTCGTACGGTGTTGGATATCCTGAATCACTGAACGCAAGTTTCCCGATAGGAAATTCGCTATGTCCTTCGCGAATAGTTCCGGACAGATCTTTCCAAGTCACTTGGATAGACGGATCGTCTAAGATATTCTATACCAGAGGCTCCAACTACGACAGCGGGCAAAAAGACGGGCAAAGAGAGCCAAGTTGGAACGAAGACAAGAACACTATCTACGATATGTCTTGGCACCTGAACAACATTCTCTGGGATGAATACTTCTTCTCCACCCTGCCCTACCGCAACGACGATTATGAAAACCCCGTCGATACGGAAGTGGCTATGCCGTTAAATCCGCGCATTCAATACTGCAATTCTTCGCCGAGAGCGCTGAAAGATTCAACTATGATAAAATTGGATCATTCCTCTTTGCGCGACACAACCGAAGACCATTATTATGAAAATGCGGCAAGATTCTGGATTAACGGGCCTTTCAATGTAAATTCTACAAGCGTTGACGCATGGAAAGCCGTTCTTTCAACATTCTACGGCAATCAAGTGGAAGGCTATGACGACTCAACAGGATCGACTAACGACCGCGCATCTTTCCACCGCTATGCTGCACCGTATTCTGCTTCAAATCCAGTGACGGAAAATACGAGCATAGACGAAGACGGAACGTATATGAAGAGCTTCAGAGCTCTAAGTGCTGACGAAATAGAAGAATTGGCGCTGTCCATTGTCGAACACATAAAAGACCGCGGTCCATTCTATTCAATGTCCCACTTTGTAAACCGCGTCGTAGGCAATCCATCGGCGGAAGAGCGCTATACTGACGCGTTGGGAAATAATCTGCTGCCTATGTACAAGGAAGGCGACGATAGAAGAAACCTGTCGCAAGAATATAAAGATAATGGCGGAACTTATAAAATACGCCACATGCAAAAAGGCGTATTGCAAGACGCCATAGACAGGACTTCCATCAACCGCCAATTCCATACGGATCCCGATTACATAATAAGCGTAGACAACGGGCGCAATATAACCGAACTCTTTGAAGACGACGATAGAATGAAGCTTCTCAGAGATCCCCGCGATGTCTGGGAAAATTGGCGCGGAGCTGTAGGTCCACAGATTATGGGAGCCCCCGGCTACCTAATGCAGCAGGATATTCTTGCTCGCTTGGGCTCTTTCCTCACCGTGCGTTCAGATACATTCAAAATCAGGGCATACGGTGAAGTTAGAAATCCGATTTCCGGAATAGTCGAAGGCAAAGCATGGTGCGAAATGGTAGTTCAGCGCCTGCCAGAATACATAGACCAAACCGAACAGGACCAAGAGGCTTGGCGCATATCCGGGCGCGAAGTTGAAATTGGATCGCAGAACGGTACAAATGTCACAATCGGCGAAAATAAGCTTCCTCTTGACGAAATTGTCGATGAGTTGGCGTCTTCCGACGTAAACAAAACGCTCGGACGCAGATTCAAGATTGTATCGTTTAAATGGCTCAACGAAAAAGAAATCTAATTGCCGCAACACAGGTTATCGAATAGCCGACAACCCTATTAATTCGACAATACAATGATAAGAAAACTAATTTTTATAATAGCATCGCTCTTTATATTCATACCATTTATTCGCGCCCAGGAAGACTTGGTCGACATGAAACTAAGCATATACAGGTGGGGATTTTCAAATTCCATGAAAATCCCAGACCTTGAAACAGGAAGAGTATCGCAGATAACTTCCGGTGCTGCAAATGCCGAGTTATGGTATAAATCAGACGATCAATGGAAATCCCTGAATATAACAGCCGGAGAACGTTCAAAAGTAATACAGTATAAAGGCCCGCGCCTTATGATATTCCACTCACGTTCAATGGACGCTGAAGGCAAACCTATATACAGAGAAAATTCCAGGCTTTTGTTGCCTGCAAACGCAAGCGAATCATTCGTTTTAATGTTTAAAACCGGCAGCACAGCAAAGTTTTATCCTATGAATGTGTCACCACAGCGCCTTCCGAAGGAAAAGCTTGCAATTATGAATATGACTATCCATCCCGCAGGAGTTGTTGCGGGCGGAGACGCAAAGATTTTAAAGCCTGGAGCGTTTACCATATTCACACCGAAAAAGCGCGAGAAAGATGGAATGGAAGTAAAACTGGCAAAATTTGACAAAAACCTAAACAAATGGCGCCAAGTGTACGACAATGCAATAACTATCCCGGACAATAAGCGTTGCCTGATGCTTCTTTACGATCCATACAACTCAAAAACTCCAAAATTTACAATTCAAGTTCTTACATTGTAGTTTTTTCGCGGCAGAAAAGAATACAAGCAAGAAGAAACAAATTTTCCAAAGGCCTTTTTTTAAAAAAAAGGCCTTTCTTTTTTTATGCCTTCTACAAAAAAAAGCTTTTAATTTTTTTATATAAGTATTTGTTTTATCTCTCTTTTATTCTTATAGGGAAATGCCGGATTTTTTTGAGCTGAAAAATATAGTGAAATCTTTCGGAGAGAATCGCGTAGTAAAAGGCGCGAACTTCGGAGTGCGCTGCGGCGAAGTCTTTTCCCTCCTCGGGCCAAGCGGATGCGGGAAAACCACCATTTTAAGAATTGCCGGAGGTTTTGAAGACCCAGATTCGGGAACTGTCCATCTTGACGGCAAGGACATAACGGACATGCCGCCAAATAAGCGTAAAATAAATACTGTTTTTCAAAACTACGCACTTTTCCCGCATATGACGGTTTACGACAACATTGCCTTTGGCCCCCGCACTGCAGGAATCGACGAAAAAAGAGTCGGGGAAATGGTTGAAGAAATGCTCAAAATGATACGCCTAGAAGCCCATGCCGCAAGCAAGCCCGAAACTATAAGCGGCGGGCAAAAGCAGCGCGTTGCAATTGCAAGGGCCCTTATAAACCAGCCCAAACTGCTGCTGCTGGACGAACCGCTTGCGGCTTTAGATTTAAAGCTGCGCCAATATATGCTTCTAGAGCTCGATAGAATCCACGACGAAGTCGGAACAACCTTCATATATGTCACCCATGACCAAGGCGAAGCAATGAGTTTGAGCGATAGGATCGCGGTGATGAATAACGGTGTAATAGAGCAAATTGGAACTCCCGCAGAAATTTACGAGAATCCACGCACAAAATTTGTGGCTTCTTTTATAGGAGATACAAACTTTTTTAACGCAAAAGTAGAATCGCTTCTGGACGGAGAATACTGCAAGGTTGATATGTTCGGACTTGGCGAATTTCCATCCTACAACGAACACAAGCTGAATGCCGGAGCAAAAGTGACTGTAAGCATACGCCCCGAAAAGTTTAGAATTTTTGACAAGAAGCCGGATGCGGACCTAAACTCTTTTGAAGCCGAAGTTATAGATATAGTTTACCAAGGCGCACAAACGCGGTACTGGGTGAAGGCAAAAGACCACCGCATAAACATAGTGACCCAACACAACCGTTGCTATTTGGATTACAAACAACCAACTTGGGGCGATAAAGTATGGGTTGCATGGCACCGCGACGACGTCACGACACTCCCCGAAGAGGCCCCGCATTAGGTTATAAAAAATGGATAGCCAACAAAAGTCGGAAAAACACGTTCGCGGCGGCTCGATAGTTGCCGAATACTTGTTGACGGTGCCGTCGTTTGTATGGCTATGCGTTTTTTTCCTAATTCCAACAATTCTCGTTTTTGCAATAGCATTCAGGACGGCGGATCCCTTCGGGGGAATAGATTCAGGATGGACGCTCGAAACTGTCAAAAACGTTTTGAGGGCGGACTATGTCGCAGTATTTTGGCGCACAATATGGGTAAGCTGCGTAGTCACGGCAATATGCTTGCTGCTTGGAATACCAGTCGGATACTGGATAGCGCAGCAAAATCCAAAATACCGCTATTGGTATTTATTGGCTGTCATAATACCGCTGTGGACGAATTTCCTAATACGTATTTTCGCATGGCGCGTACTCCTGCATCCAGAAGGATTTCTGCGGCGAACGCTTTTATGGCTTGGGCTTATTCCAGAAGACCTATTTCTGCTAAATAATATGGGCGCTGTAATAATTGTCACAGTGTACACTTGCCTGCCGTTTGCGATTCTTCCAATCTACGCTGCCGCGGAAAAGTTTAACTTTTCTTTAATCGAAGCAGCAAGAGATTTGGGAGCATCGCGCTTCTACGCTTTCCGTTCCATATTTCTGCCAGGCATAAAACGCGGAATTATAACGGCAATTCTTGTAGTTTTTATTCCCGCCATGGGATCATACGCCATACCAGATTTGGTCGGAGGAGCCGATGGAGAGCTGCTGGGAAATAAGATAGCCATAAGGGCTTCCGCCAACAGAAACCTCCCGGAAGCGGCGGCTTTAGCTGCGCTTTTATCTTTAATAATAACAGTTCCCGTGCTTATAGCCTTCTTAAAGCAAAAGCGCGTGTTTAGAGCTATAACAAATCTTAGGCGTTCCGCGGGAGACTCCGCAAAATGAAATCGCGCTATACATCGCTTTTAGTTACGCTTTTCGTTCTGGCTTTCATGTATCTGCCGATTGTCATGCTGGTATCGCAATCATTTAACGCATCCAGATACGGCGGAAAGTGGACAGGTTTTTCACTAAAATGGTACGAGGCGCTTTTCAACGATTACAGCGTAATAAACGCAGCAACAAATACGCTTGTCATAGCTCTAGCCGCTACGTTTTTTTCCACGATTATAGGGACGTGCGCGGCATGGACATTAAATAAATACAAGCATTCAAAGCTGCAGACTCTGCATTACGGGCTTGTTTACGCGCCGCTGGTAATTCCGGACGTGCTTATGGGGATAAGCCTGCTGCTTATGTTTGTAAGCATAAAAGTCGATTTAGGGCTCACAACGGTAATACTTGCGCACATAACTTTCTGCGTGAGTTTTGTTACGTTTACCGTGCTTGCGCGGCTTCAGGATTTTGACTTCAATGTAATCCAGGCGGCGGAAGACCTTGGGGCTGGCAACCTAAGAATTTTCCTTAAAATAATACTTCCCCTGCTCGGTCCGGGAATAGCTGCGGGGGCAATGATGGCGTTTACGCTTTCAATGGACGATTTCGTCGTGACGTTTTTCGTGGGAGGCCCGGGGAGCACTACGCTTCCCGTAAAAGTGTACAGCATGATGAAACACGGTCCGCCTGCGATAATCAACGCGCTTTCAGTCGTCTTTATGGCACTGACATTCACGGTTGCCATAGCCGGGCAATTTTTAACACGCAAGAAATTCTAACAATCAAAAAAATGTTATAATGAAAATCCATCAAATTATCTCCGCCGCCGCTGTCGCGTTTTCAGCGCTAATGCTCTGGAGCTGCGGCCCGTCAAAACCGATTCTAAATGTCTATATGTGGTCCGACTACATAGACCCTGAACTCGTGCAAGATTTTGAAAAGGCAAATAACTGCAAAGTGGTGATAGATATCTTCGACTCCAACGAATCGATGTACGCCAAATTAAAGGCTGGAGGCTCCGGATACGATGTTATTTTGCCTACAACCTACATGGCAAAAATCATGGCGGACCAAAAGATGATAGAAAATCTCGACCATTCAAAATTGCCCAATTTAAAATATATTTCAAAAAACTATCTAAACGACTTGGCGCTCGACAAAGAAATGAAATACAGCGTGCCGTATATGATTGGGTATACATGCGTCGCCTATAATAAAGAAAAACTGGGTGAAATAGAAAATTCGTGGAATATATTCGGCAATGAAGCCCTTAAAGGAAGAATGACACTTCTGAACGACTTGCGGGAAACCATAGGCGCCGCCCTGTTTTTCCAAGGCAAAAGCATGAATACAACCGACGACGCGTCTCTTGAAGCCGCCAAGCAACAGGTTATAAAATGGAAGAAAAACTTGGCAAAATTCGACAACGAGGTTTACAAAGTAGGCATACAGTCTGGAGAATTTCTTGTAGTCCAAGGATACAGCGGGGACCTCTTCCAAGTGCTGGACGAAACCCCCGCCCTCTCATATATGTGCCCCAAGGAAGGAATATCCATGAGCTGCGACGACTGGGTCATCCCCTCAACCGCAAAGAATAAGGATTTGGCTTACGCTTTTATAAACTTTGTGTGCGACCCGAAAAACGCGGCTAAGAATATGGAGTTCACCTGCTACAGTTCTCCGATTCCGGAGGCGCGCCAATATGTTTCGGCAGAAAATAAAGACCACCCCGGTATGTTCATCCCGGAAGACCTTTATAAACGCGGAGAACTTATAAGGGACCTCGGCGAAGACAACGCAAAATATATCAAAATTTGGGACGAAATCAAATTGTCCCAGTAATAGAAAATAAACTTGCATAAGAAAAACGCGCCGCATTAACCG
>FR901638.1:132251-136995 GCA_000438015.1 Coraliomargarita sp. CAG:312
TTAACCGGCGCGTTTTTTATCGGCTTGCCATATATTCCAGACCCCTTTATTTGTAAAAAGAGTTTTTTATGAAGCCACTTTTAAGATATGCAATGTTTTCATTTGCGCTGGCTTTGGCTGGCGCAGGATGTTCTACCAGTCCAGAATATCGCGAAGGGAAGAATCTAGTTCCCGAAGCAGCCTCCGAAACTCCAGATGTCTGGTGCACTTGGCGGGCGCAAACAAGAATGGCAGAAGCGGCAAAAATTGCGCAAACAAAGGCAAAATTTGCCGGCGACCAGGGAGGCGCGGCCTATGGCGCGCGCGACAATATGAATGAGCACGTAATGTTTGGGGAAAACGGCAAGGGAGGGTTTGCGGACCACTACCCTGAAATTCGTTCAGATATGTTCCTGCTTTTTGACGACGGCTGGGACGTGCCGTTCAAATCCTCAAACGCCGACGACATTGCGCGCTTCGGATCCCTTATCTTAAATGAAGACAGATTTCCGTCTTTTGGCGGGCAGCCGCGCGAGCGGTTAAAGAAACTTAATGACGCCGCAATCGAGCGTGGATGGCGTGGCGCCGGACTTTGGATTGCGGCACAAAGAACCGGGGAAAAATGGAATTCCGACAAGATTCCCGCGCAACAGCAATACGAATACTGGAAAGAACGCGTGCTTTGGTGCAAATATGCCGGAATAAAATATTGGAAAGTCGATTGGGGCGCGCATTTGGACGACATTCAATTCCGCAAAATGCTTACCGACATAGGCAGAAAATATTATCCCGACTTGATTATAGAACACAGCATGCCCTCAAGCCCGTTAAACGGACTGGCTCTCGACTCAAAAACAGGAGAACCAATTGGCGGCGGACGCATGAAGGATTGGAAAGACAAGGCCTTTCTTTCCGACTTGGCAAAACTTATTCCTCTTGCGGCTAAAACTTATTCCTCTTGTGGATTGCATTAGAACTTACGACGTAATCGGACACCTGGAAAACGCAACAACCTTTGATAGAATTGCCTATTATCTAGAAATCGGCAAGCGTTCAAATTCCTCCGCAATATTAAACGGCGAAGATGCTCTTTACATGTGCGCGACGCTTGGAATGTCGTGCGGAGTCATGCGCACACCGCTATATCCTCCAAATAAAAACGGAAAAATTATGGACGACAGCGCAGAAGTCGCACGCGCTGTGCGCTGGCATAGAATCGCCCCAGCATTCGCCTTAAATGCATCCGAAATAAACGTGTCGGGTGAAATTCTGAAAGACTCGCAGTTCTTCCCCAAAGGATCCACATGGTGCGCTACCGCAGACGGAAAAACCGTCTGGCAGTGCGCCCCGGCGGCAATAGCCCGCGGACTGCCACTTCCCAAAGTCGAGGCAATCGGCGAGAAGCCTTTTGTCGCAGTATCGAAGCATCCAAACGGAGCAATAGCTGCGGGAGTATTTGGAAGAGTCACGGTTCGTGACGGATTCAGGACGCCGCCCGCTGACGTATTTGTGGATGCCGACATATCAGGTGCTATTACGGGAATATTCGGGAACTTCAAAAGCATCACATTCAACATTTCCCCAAATATAGGCAAAGTTTTAGCCCAAGATTTGGCGTCTAATAAGTCAGTGGACATAACGCATCTTGTAAAAATTGCCGAAGGCAAAATTACAATCGGCGGAGAAGTACTGCGTTGGCTATGTCCGCCTAGATCCCCCAACGACACATCAGAGCCGGGAGTAGCCATTTTGGCTCTAAAAAAATAATTTAACAAAAATGCCCCTATGAAAATACTAAAATCGTCAATACTTGCCGTAGTTCTCTCAACTTTTGCATCCGCGTGTGCGCTTTATGCCGAAACCAGCGAATCTGTTCCCAACAATGCGCCAGCCTCGCACTGGCAGTCAAAAAAAGTGGCTTTTCTCGGCGATTCCATAACCGACAAAATACACGTCGGAACGGAAAAGAACTACTGGCAGTATCTGACAGAAAGCATTGGGATTGTCCCCTATGTTTATGCCGTGAATGGCAACACTTATAAAGATATTTTAACCCAAGCAAAAAAACTTAAAAACGATTTGGGAGAAGATATAGACGCCATAATCATATTCGCCGGAACAAACGACTACAACGGAAGCATTCCAATTGGAGAATGGTACGAATATATGGATGCACAAGCGGAAATCCCCGGCGGAACCGAACTCAGAAAACGAAGAAAAGCATCTATGGATTCCTCGACTTTCAAGGGAAGAATAAATATTGCCCTAGCATACATAAAGGAAGAATTTCCGGACCAACAGATAATTCTGTTAACTCCCATCCACCGCGGATATGCTAAATTTTCAGCGACAAACGTACAGCCAGACGAGTCTTTTCCAAACAGGATTGGCCTTTATATAGATAGCTATGTAAACGCCGTAAAGGAAGCCTCAAATGTGTGGGCGGTTTCTGTTATAGATTTAAATTCGCTTTGCGGACTATTTCCCAATACTCCGTCGCATTCAAAGTTTTTTGCAAATAAAAAAACCGACCTTTTGCATCCAAACGCAAGCGGGCATAAAAGAATAGCAGAAGTTTTGAGGCGTGTTTTGGAAAATATGCCTTCCGACTTTAAGTAAATCCCTTTAGAATTTTCCGCCCCAAACCGGCTTTGAAATATTAAATTTCCTTAAACACGCTAAAACATTCCCAAAATATTCTATTTTGCAGGCGGCATAACCTATCCGATGGAAAAATTAACCTGCCCAACCGTTATAAAATAAAACCGCGGAGAAAACCCCGCAACGGGAATCTCTCCTCCTTTAGCAAAAGCAAGGGGAAACCGCCTGCAAGGGCTCGATTTTGTCTCTGCGCCGTGCGCAAAGGCAATGTGAATTGGGAATTACGCCGAGAACTTGGTTTTGTCCTTGCGCAATGCGCGCAAGATTAAATTCGTATTAGCCAAATAGCCTGCATCTTCCCCAAAATATTTTTTTTGCGTATTACATGACCTTGTTCCCATACTTTACGCACTATGCCCATTGAGGCATTGTCTATTTCCTCGAAAGCCTTCTGGCTGAAAAATACCGGCAGACTTTGTTCTTTACCATCAATGCTTCGCGCGCTACCGCTGCCGCCAAATATCTGCGGGCCTTGCATAAAAATGCGCTTTCAGATTCTATATCTGCAGCGTTCTATATTTTTCTGCGAATTTTACTTTTTTTAATCTTACGTTGAAGCCTATATCCTATTCGGCAGAAGCGGCGCCGCAAGATGCGCGGAAGCTCTTTGGCAAACGGGACTTATCGCTTAGGTAAGCAGAGGACGGCTTGGAGCGCAAAAACTTTAATTGGCGTACAAATTTGCAGAGTGCCATGGCGCCAAAATTTGATAGCTTCGGGGGCGGCAACCTTGCACAAGCTATCTTATGCTCTAGGGCAAGGTTGCCCCTCTTTCTGGAGCAAGGCAAAAGGAGAGAGATATTTAGGCAATTAAAAACAATCCGCGCCGTAGAAATTGTAGCAAGACGCGCGGAGGTTCTTCGCAAACGGGACATGCTTTGCGCGTTTTTTTTAATCCGATATACTTTTGTTTTTTTTAAGACAAAGGTTGTGCGCCAATGCATCTAATCCGCAAGTTTTCGCGCCTGCGATCCGCAAGTTTTCGCGCCTGTGCCAGCGAAGCTAATTGATGTTTTAGCCAAATGCCTGCGCGCTTTGAGGGCTTCTATCGGCGGAATTAAAAATCGCAGGCTGCGCGCACGCAAAGCGCGTCCGCAATATTGCGAAAAATCCGCCCATTCGGGCAAAGACGCCATTTGCATTGCAAAACGCATCTTTTGCGCTTGATGCCGATTTGCGTTGCGCCTGGCAAATACGGCAAATCAATTTACCCCTTTCCTAGCCATACATCCTTTCTAAGCGGAAAATTATTTTATGCGAATTATTCCATAGAAAGGACAATCTCAAATATCTATTGCAATAAGTCCTGCCGTCTCCAAGTTATTTAGGGGCGCTGGTTTGCAATTTGAACGTTGTCTGAGGAAATTCCTGTTCTGCGGTCTAGAATATCCTTTTCATTAACTTGCGCGACGCATATTTGGCGTTTGCCGTAGCGTGAAAAGTCGTAGCATATATATATATTACCGTTTTCATCCTGGGCGGCATCGGGATATGAAACATCCGCCCTTCCGTCAATCTCCAATCCGCCTTTCCATGTTTTGCCGTCATCTTGTGAGATGTACGCCATTATTTTTTTTCTAGGATAGGAGCGCAAATTTTCGGGTCCGCGCGGTTTCCCGGACATCCACTGCTCATCGTCAGCATCGTTCTTTACCAAGAGAAGATTGCCGGATTTTAGCCTGCTGATGTGGAATCTGGAACCGCAATGCGGTATTGCCGCCGCCTTTACTTCTCCGAATGTTTTTCCGCCATCGTTTGAGAATGCTTCAAGAATTCCGTCGTTGCCGTAGGTTATCTGCGCAGCGCTTTTTGGCCCTTGCCTGGCGATTGTCCAGTCTGGCTGGGTGCGCGAAAGCAGCCAGATATTTCCGTCTAGTTTTTCAACAAACATATGTTCAGTAAACGGCACAAAAGGTATTTTTACGCAGTTTATGAGTTCTAGATTTTTTGCTCCGGGATCTGAAACATAAAGCAAAGCGCCTTCTTTTGCGGAATCCAAATCATTGATGTTTTCCATTTGGAATCTGCATACGGGGTAGGCCCATTTGCCGTTTTTTAATACAATTGGCTTGTTCATCATTACGCCGTCGCAAAGGCGGCGGGG
>FR901638.1:137014-140541 GCA_000438015.1 Coraliomargarita sp. CAG:312
CAAAGGCGGCGGGGGGCAGACCAAAGCGGCTTTTCGCCTTCAGGATTTCGGCAAATGCTATACCAAACTCCGCCTTTTCTGTCCCATTGCCCCTTGCCATTTGGGTCTATGCTCCAAAGCCACTCTTTATTTGTGTACTTCCCTTCGGATTGCGCCCAAAACAGCCATATAGAATCGTCGGGAGCCCTCCAAAGGCAAGGGTCAAAAAGTCTTACCTCGTTCATATGCGGGGAGCGCACAACCATATCAACTTTATTTTTCCATTTATTTCCGTCTCCGTACGCCACCATAATGTAGTTTCCGGGACATTCTGTTTTGGCATTTCCATACCAGGCAAGGAATACTCTTTTGCCGGATTTGCTTACGGCTATGCTTGGAATCCCCTGAAACGGTTTCGTCCCCATTGCCAGTTCTCCGCGCGCTTCCATCATTTCAGCGGGAACCATTGCGGGACTTTCTTGTGAAGGCTGAAAGCTATTGCAGGAGCATAATAAGGTTGGCAATGCAAAAGCGGATAAAAAACGTATAGTTGAAAGTATATTCATATAAAGATTATAAATTTTAAGCGATAACCCAATCAAGGAATTTGTCGGCTGTGCGAGTTTGATTTGAGGTTGTTTTTCAATGGCAGACAAGCTAACTTTTAGCGGGAATAAAACGGCAAAATTCTATCCCGCCTGCCAAGCGGCATATTTGCATGCGATTTCAGTGCGAATTAATATTTGCCTTTTAAGTGCGGCAGGATTTTTTGTTTTCGATTGCGTCAATATCCGTCCATAAATAGAACCATTCCGACTCCCCATACATCCCATTTCCTTAAAATTGTTTTCTTTGCCTGAATATCATAATAAGGCATTTTCGGGTATTTGTATTGCGGAGTGTTTAATATGCCGGCAATTTCAATGACTAATTGGCTTCCCCAAAAATGGGAACTCCAAGTTGTAAGCTGATTTCTTTTCGGCTTAAAATTCTTAAAAACCCGCATTCCGGTTCGCGTTCCTCCGCGCCCTGAAGTCGTCAGGTATGATGCGGAAAATTCTAATTTGGCGGCGATATTTTCCCAGATGTTTGGAGTTGTTCCAAGCATGTCTAATCTATGAATTATCGATGTGGACATTCTTGAATCCCATATAGATTGGTGTGCGCTTGTCGGATTGCGGCCTCCCATGCTTGCGAGCGCCGCGACTTTTGTCCAACCGCTGTTCATTGGGATATTGCCCTGAATCTCTTTGCCTTGGGATTTTGCTATGACTGCTCTTGCCATGGAAAAATCGTAATGCTTTTTTTGCAAGCCTCCCCAGGCGATTGTTTGCATTGCTCCCAATTCGGGGTTTAGACCTGATAAATTTTTTATTATAGGGGCAATATCGCTTCTGATATTTTTGAACGCTAAAACCGGCGTTGCCTGCGCGTAAGAAAACTGTTTTATTCTCTCGTCCCAGCCTTTGGCAGTTGGAAACATTGGACTCCAATTGTATTCAATGAGCTTGTTTTTTTTATTCTTTCTGCCTACGGCAAATTCATCTTTCTGAATCCAATCTACTAGCGCTTTTAAAATTTCAAGACGGCTGGAATTTCCGGTTAACTTGGAAGCGTTGTTGATATTTGGAAGCATTTGGCTATCCTTTATAAATATGTTGAATGTATTGGTGTCCGGTTTTCACAAAACAGAAATAGAATATAAATTTCCACAAGCGGCGCGGCGGAAATAGAAATCAAAATCCCTTTTCGGATACCGACAACACATACATTCCCGCGTCGGGAGAATTGCGTGAGGCCTGCAAGTGCAGATAGGAATTTCCTATAGGGGCTTCGCGGGAAATTTTGCAATCGGCGAATTTTTTGCCGTTGTTGAAAAGTTCCGCTTTGCCTGCTTTGGTGTCAAATTTGAGAACAAGCTCCCTAGTAGAGTTGTCGCCGAACGACTCGGGAATTTCCGCCGAAAACAGCGCGTAACTTTCTGCGATTTCGTCGGATGGATTTATCCAGCGGTCGTGAAGCATAATTTTAGCTCCTTTAAACCCCGAAGGGATTTTCACATTGAGATTTATTTGGCCTTTTTGCGCCATGGGAAAATTCCACACTGCCCCTCGCAGGTCGCTGACGAGCGAGTCGTCGGGAATGTATTTTAACAAAAGGCATTTTTTGTCTGGCGAATCCGGGTTTTCCACCAATTTGCAGCCTTCAATTCTATCGTAGGCGCAATGTCCCTTAATTCCTTTTTTATAGTTGAATACACTCCAGTCATCCAAGCCGTTTGAAAAGTCGCATTCGCGAAAATTTTCTAGCAGCCATTTTAGGTCGAAGGCCACCAGTCTTCTATGAAGCTTGTTCTGCCCGATTGAAGCCAAAACTTTTCCCGGAGCGACTTCAATGAATTGCGACTGGTGGACGCTCTTGTCCATTCCGGGAGTAGATGAGAAGTCCGTAGCGTTGCGCCGGGGATCTAGCAGTATTTCGCGGAATCCGCGCCATGTCTTGCCTTCGTCGTCGGAAATTGCCGCATGTATTGCGCTTCTATTGGTAAACACGTCTTCCCAGACGCCGTCAGCTCCTTTTACTTCAGGCAGCGCGGTGCAGTTGGACCACATCAGCAACAGCCGCCCGTCTCCAAGTCGTTTTATTTTTGGCATTACACACGTCCCGTAGAAATCCGTAGGAGCAGGCTTGCTCCAAGTTAAGCCGCCGTCGTTTGAATAAGACTGCCACATGTTGTCGAGCGATGTTCGTAGGATAGTCCAAAGTCTTCCGTCCTTGAGCTGGACGGCAGTTGGTTCCATTGCGTCGTGGTTCCAACGCGTTCCTTTATGTACGCCGCCGGCTTTATGGTGCGGCACATTTAAACGGTTCGATTTCTTCCAGGTTTTCCCGAAGTCGTCGCTTATGAGAAAAATTGCTCCAAATACGAAGTCGAAATTTTGTGAGCTTGAAGTTCTCAATGTCACAGGCATTAGAATACGGCTGCCGATTATTAGCGGTTCTGCATTAATTTCCAGCCACCAAGGGCATATTTGCGTTTTTTCTACGAACTCTCCGCTTGTTCCGCAGTCAAAAAACCAAGCGCTTTCGCCTATATTTAAAATGTTAAAATATCTTCCGCGCGACTCGTCGAAAAATACGCCGAATTCTTTCCCTTTCGGCGCTTGTGTTTCGCTCCAAGTTAGTCCGCCGTCGCTAGACTCAATGTACATTCTGTTGGATACTTCGCTATGCGAACCTGGCATCAAATTTTCTGCCTGTCCGCCATAGTTATAATGGCGTATTTTCCCGTCGGGCATCTTGCAAAGTCCGAGAACTGCATCGGCGGGAGGTACGCCTACAATCGTCGGAGAGTATATGTCTTCCAAAGATTTTGCTGCGGATGTCGCCGCCGAACACGCAGCAAACAGGAGGATCCATCCAACCACATGCATATTGATATTTCTCATGCCAACAAATTATTTGCAGAACCTATGGCTGTCAATGAGTATATCCGACGTATAATTTACTTGTGACAGTTTATTTCGCATATCGGAAAAACAAAAAAG